>JBGPZD010000053.1:0-14810 GCA_041493605.1 Methylomirabilia bacterium | reverse complement strand
GGCTGCCCAACTGGGACTGGATGTCCTGGCCCGTCAGGAGCCCGGCGACGCCGATGCCCCGCCCGAACCACTCATTGGCGATCGGCGCCAGGCGCGCCGTAAGGCCGCCCACCTGCACCCGCTCGAGTAGATCGGCCATGCGGGGAGCGAACATTTCTCCCGTGACCACGGTGACCGTGCGCGGGCGGGTCAGCCGCTCCGGTACACGGCGCGCGGCGCGCGCGAAGCCGTCTTCGAAGCGCCGCACCAGGCCGATGCCGTCCTCCGCGATGGCGAAGCCCTCGTAGCGGGCGGCGGCGGGGAGCGGCAGCCCCCCGAGGAGGTAGAGCTCATCGGCGGCCCAGACGAAGCGCGTGCCAAGCGCGCCCAGGAACTCTACCTGCCACGCCTCGATGCTCCGGACCAGGTCGCGGGCTTCCTCGGGCGTCACCGGCCGAAGGCGCGGCAGGCGCTCGCGATGGCGCGTCAGCCCCACCGGGACCACGGCCGTGGTGGGTACTGCAGGATGCAACCGCGCCAGTTCGTGCACCGACCGATCGAGGTGGGCGCCGTCGTTCCAGCCCGGGCAGAGCACGATCTGGGCGTGCATCGCGATGCCGGCCTTCGCCAGGCGCTCCATGATCGGCAGCAGCTCGCGCTTGATCCGCGGCTCCCCCAGCAGCCGGTGGCGGAGCTCCGGGTCGGTCGCATGGACGGACACGTAGAGCGGCGAGAGCCGCTGATCTTCGATGCGTCGCAGCTCCTGCTCGTCGAGGTCCGTCAGCGTGATGTAGTTGCCGTGGAGGAACGAGAGGCGGAAGTCGTCGTCCTTGACGTAGAGGCTCCGGCGCATCCCCCGCGGCAGCTGATGGATGAAGCAGAACACGCACTTGTTGCCGCACGTGGCGATCTCCGACGGTCGGGGCGCTTCCAGCTCGAGGCCGAGCCCGGGCCCCCGGCGGGCCAGCACCGCGCTCCGCTCGACGCCGCCGCGCACCACCGTGAGGCGCAGGCGCTCCTCCCCGCTCTGGAAGTGGAAGTCGATGGCGTCGCGCAGGCGGCTGCCGTTGATGGCGAGGATCCGGTCGCCGGGGAGAAGGCCGGCCCGGGCGGCCGGCGTGCGGGGAGCCACGGCGGCCACCACGACCCCCGGCGCTTCCTGCGTGGACCCGCAGGACATGTCAGCGGCCGCCGCCCACGGTGGCATGCGGCTCAAGCTGCTTGAGCCCTTGGACGATGTACTGGAGCCCCGAGGAGACCGTGAACACCGCGGTGACCCAGGCGAGCGCCCGGGGCACCTCCGGCAGCACTTTGAAGTAGGACGAGGCCACCGCGGCCAGCACCGTGAGCATCTGGAACACGGTCGACATCTTGCCGAGCCACGAAGGCGCCGGGTGCACGGTGCCGCCGGCCACGTGGATGACCAGGACGCCCACGCTCAAGACGAGATCGCGGCTGACCACCACGGCAGCGATCCAGAAGGGGATCATCTTGAGCCAGGTCAGGGTGACGAACGCCGAGGTCAGCAGCAGCTTGTCCGCCACGGGGTCCAGGAACGCGCCCAGCCGGGTCTGGCGGCCTCGGCTTCGGGCGATCCAGCCGTCCAGCAGGTCGGTCAGGCTGGCCAGGCAGAATACAGCGAGGGCCGCCGCCGCGTGCCGGTACACCAGCAGCGTGACGAAGACCGGGATGAGCAGGATCCGAAGGGTCGTGAGCCAGTTGGCTAATCCCATGGCGGTATGCGGGAGCCGAGCCCCGATTGTAGCACCCTGGCCCGGCCGCAGGACGGAAACTGCCGCGGCGGGTGTGGTCAGTCGGTCAGGCGGTAGGCGTCCAGACGCGCGAGAAGCCGCCGCGGCAGCTCGGCTTCGAGGCTGATCCCCTCGGGCTCGTCAGTCCGCGTCAGCACGCGGCCCCGCTCGTAGCAGAAGGCCAGCGCCGGACCGTCGCGGTACGGGATGCGCAGCCGGACGCGGGCAACGCGGGGGCGGAAGGCCTCGTCGATGCGCTCGAGCAGGCGTTCGGTCCCCTCGCCCGTGCGGGCGGACACGGCGACGCCGTTGAACCGGTCGAGGAGCACCCGCAGCGGCCCCGGCCCCTCGAGCCGGTCCACCTTGTTGAGCGCCACGATGGCGGGGCGGTTGCCCAGCTCGAGCTCCCCGAGGAGCGATTCCACAGCCGCCACCTGGTCGTCGAGCCCCGGGTGGCTCGCGTCCACCACGTGGAGGAGCAGGTCGGCCTCGGCCAGTTCCTCGAGCGTGGCCTTGAACGCGGCGACGAGCTGATGCGGCAGCTTGCGGATGAATCCCACGGTGTCGGTCAGGATGAAGGGCGCCCAGGGTGAAATCGACACGAGCCGCGCCGTCGGGTCGAGGGTCACGAAGAGCTGGTCTGCGGCCGTGTTGGAGGCCCCGGTCAGGCGATTGAGCAAGGTGGTCTTCCCCGCATTGGTGTAGCCCACGAGGGCCACCACGGGGACGCCGCTGGCCTTGCGCCGGTCGCGGAGCAGGCGGCGGTGGACACGGACCCGGCTGAGCGCCTCGCGGATCTTCTGGATGCGGTGGCGGATCATGCGCCGGTCGGACTCGATCTGGGTCTCACCCGGTCCCCGCGTGCCGATGCCGCCGCCCAACCGCTCGAGGTGCTTCCACTGCCCGACCAGCCTCGGGAGCAGGTAGGAGAGCTGCGCCAGCTCCACCTGGAGCTTGCCCTCCATGGTGCGCGCGCGCTGAGCGAAGATGTCGAGGATGAGCGCGGTGCGGTCGATGACCTTGAGACCGAGGGAGCCGCCCAGGTTGCGCTCCTGGATGGGAGACAGCGAATCGTCGGAGATCATCAGATCCGCGCCCTGCCGCAGCGCCGCGGTCTTCAGCTCCGCCACCTTGCCCTTGCCGAAGTACAGGGCCGGAGTCGGCGCGCGGCGGTCCTGGGTCACCCGGCCCACCACCTGGGCGCCGGCCGACTCGGCCAGGCGGCCGAGCTCGTCCAGACTTTCCTCGACTTCGAACCGCGCCTGCTTGGGCAGCCGCAGCGCGGCCAGCACCGCCTTCTCCCGCGATCTCACGCGATGAGCCCCTCCTGCGTGACGGCCTTGAGGACGGTCTCGGCGGCGCCGTCGAGGCCGCCTGCGGCGTCCACGTCGATCCAGCGGATCTCCGGGTCCCGCGCGAACCACGTCATCTGTCGCTTGGCGTAGCGGACCGTGTCCCGGATCATGAGGCGGAGCGCCTCGGCTTCCGACAGCGGCCCGCGCAGCGCCGCGCAGAATTGCCGATAGCCGATGCCTCCCATGGAGGGCAGTGACTCGTCGTAGCCGGCCGCCAGAAGCCGCCTCACCTCTTCCATCATCCCACGGGCAACCATTTCCCGCGCCCTTTCGGCGAGGCGCCGGTTGAGCGCCTCCCGCGGCTGGGCGAGGCCCACCATCAGCAGCCGCCACGGCGGAGTGGCGCCCGACCAGTCCCCGGGGCCGGCGGCGGCAACGTCCGGAGCCTTCCCGCCCACGGTGTGCAGCTCCATGGCCCGAACGATCCTCACGCGGTCGTTGGGGTGCAGCCTCCCGGCCGACGCCGGGTCGAGGTGGGCCAAACGCGCGTGGAGCGCCGGCGAGCCGTGGGCGGCCACGAACACCTCGAGCTCGGCGCGCAGTTCCAGCTGGGCGGGCGGCGCGGGCCGGAGCCCCTTGAGCAGCGCCCGCACATAGAGCCCCGTGCCGCCCACCACGACGGGGAGGCTGCCTCGGCGCTCGATGCCGGAGATGGCCTCGAGGGCGTCGGCCCTGAAGCGGGCGGCGTGGTAGCGCTCGTCGGGGTCGACCACGTCGAGCCCGTGGTGGGTCAGGGCCGCGCGCTCCTCGGCGCTCGGCTTGCCCGTCGCGATATCCATCCCGCGGTACACCTGGCGCGAATCGGCGTTGACGGCCTCGACCGGCAGCCGCGCTGCGATCCGCACCGCCACCGCGGTCTTGCCCACGCCGGTGGGCCCGACGATGACGAGCAGCGGCGGCGGGCTCACCATGTCCGCCCGAGCTCCCGCTTGATTTCGCGCAGGGAGAGACGGCTGACGATGGGGCGCCCGTGCGGGCAGAAGTACGGCGTCTCCGTCGTCGATAGATCGCCGAGCAGGCGCGCCATTTCTTCCGCTTGGAGTGGCCAATGAGCCTTGATCGCGGCGCGGCAGGCCACGAAGGCCAGGGCGCGGTGCAGCGGCGGCGCCGTCTTGTCCTTGGCCGGCCGGCCGACGTCCTCCAACAGGCCCTCGATGAGCCGCCGGGGCTCCTCGCCCTTGAGCAGAGACGGCACCGCGCGCAGGAGCACACTGCCGCCGCCGAAGCCCTCCATCCTGAAGCCGAGCCCCTCGAGCGCTGGCGCCAGATTGCCGAGCAGCTCCGCCTGGCCGGGTCCGAGCTCGACCGGCTGAGGGAAGAGCAGCTCCTGCGACGGCAGCGGGCCCTGCGCCAAGTCCCGCTCGAGGCGCTCGAAGAGGACCCGTTCGTGGGCCACGTGCTGGTCGATGAAGAAGACCTCATCCTCGCTCGCCGAGACCACGAAGGTGTCCTGGAGCTGGCCGATGACACGGCCGAACTGCGCGGCACCGGGGTACTCCCCTGGCGCTTCGCGGAACAGGGCCGCTTGGGCATCGGGCGACGCGCGTGTGTCCAGCTGCCGGGGCCCAGCCGGCCCGCCGCCTTCCGCGCTCTCCCACCCCCCTGCCAGCCCCTGTTGCCGCTGGACGACGTGGCTCGAGCGGAGGGCGTCCTGGACGGCGGCAAAGAGCACCTCCTGGATCAGCCGCGGGGAGCGGAAGCGCACCCAGGCCTTGGTCGGGTGGACGTTCACGTCCACCTCGCGCGGCGGCACCTCGATTGAAAGCGCCGCAACGGGGAACTGGTCCCGCGCCAGGAGCGGCCGGTGGGCGTCGAGCAGGGTCTGGGTGAGGAGGGTGTCCCGCACGGGGCGGCCGTTGACGATGAGGGTGATGGCGTCACGATTACCGCGCGCGAGCTGCGGCGGCGCGACGAGGCCGTGGATCCGGACGCCGCTCTCGCTGCGGTCTACGTCGAGCATCTTCGCCGCCCGCTCGAAGCCGCTGAGCGCTCCGACGCGTTCCCTCAGGTCCTTGGCGCGGGGCGCTGTCAGGACCGTTTTGCCGTTGTGGGTCACGCGAAAGTGAATGGCCGGATGGGCCAGCGCGATCCCCTGAAGCAGCCGCAGGGCCACGGCCAGCTCGGTTTGGGCGCTCTTGAGGAACTTGAGGCGGGCCGGCGTGTTAAAGAAGAGATCCTGCGCCTCGATCGTGGTCCCGGCCGGGGCCGGCACCAGCAGCTTCTCCTTCACGCTCCCCCCCTCGCCGCGGACGAGGGTGCCGGTGTCCGAGCCGCGGAGGCACGAGAGCACCGAGAAGCGGGTCACGGCGCAGATGGCCGGCAGCGCCTCGCCCCTGAAGCCCAGCGTGGCGACAGCCTCGAGGTCGGCGTCGCTGGCCAGCTTGGACGTGGCATGGCGCAGCAGGGCCAGGTCCACCTCTTCCGCGGTCATCCCGGTGCCGTCGTCCGTCACGCGAATCAGCTGGCGGCCCGCGTCCATGAGATCGACGGCGATCCCGGCTGCCTCGGCATCGATGGCGTTCTCGACCAGCTCCTTGATCACGGAGGCCGGCCGCTCCACCACTTCGCCCGCGGCGATCTTGTTGATCAGCTGGTCGGGAAGTCGGCGGATGCGGCTCACGGGCGGCTCTTGAGGCGGCGCTGCCAGTCGGACAGGAGATTCAGCGCCTGGAGCGGGGTGAGCGCGCTCAGGTCGAGCGCACCGAGCTCTTTGAGCACGGGGTCGTGGGCGGACGGAAACAGCGCGAGCTGGGCCGCGTCCTCCGGCGCAGCCGGCTCGAGGGCCGCCGACAGCTCCGTCCGCTCTTGCTCCAGCTCGGCCAGGATGGCCTTGGCCCGCTCGATGACCTGGGTCGGCAGGCCAGCCAGGCGCGCCACCTGGATGCCGTAGGAGCGGTCCGTGCCGCCGGGCCGCACCTTGTGCAGGAAGATTATCTCGTCGTTCCACTCCCGCACCGCCACGTGAAAGTTGCGAACGCGAGCAAGGCGGTCCGCCAGGGCGGTCAGCTCGTGGTAGTGGGTGGCGAAGAGGACCTTGGCGCCCTGCCCGCGCTCGTGCAGCTCCTCGGTCACCGCCCAGGCGATGGCCAGCCCGTCGAAGGTCGACGTGCCCCGCCCCACCTCGTCGAGGAGAATGAGGCTGCGCGGGGTGGCATGGTGGAGGATGCTGGCGGTCTCGACCATCTCCACCAGGAAGGTGCTCTGGCCCCTCGCCATATTGTCCTGGGCGCCCACCCGCGTCAGGATCCGGTCGACGACGCCCACCCGCGCGGAGCGCGCGGGCACAAACGCCCCCATCTGCGCCAGGATCACGATCAGCGCCGTCTGTCGCATGAAGACGCTCTTGCCGCTCATGTTCGGCCCGGTGAGGATCACGATTTGGCACCCGGCTGGGTCGAGGCTCACGTCATTGGGCGTGAACGGCAGGCCCCCGACCTCCAGCACCGGGTGGCGCCCGTCGAGGATCTCCAGGCTGTCGCTGCCGTCCACCTCGGGGCGGACGTAGCCGCGTTCGTGGGCGACCTGGGCGAGCGCCGCCAGCGCGTCCAGGGCGCCGACGGCCCGCGCGGTCCGGAGGAGCTCGTCGGCGCGCCCGGCCACCTCGGCCCGGACCTGGACGAAGAGGTCGAACTCGAGGTGCGCGATGCGTTCCTCGGCCCCCAGGACCCGGCTCTCATATTCCTTCAGCTCGGTGGTCACGTAGCGCTCGGCGCCCACCAGGGTCTGACGCCGGATGTAGTCGGCCGGCACCTTGCCGGCGTGGGCATTGCCGACTTCGATCGCGTAGCCGAAGACGCGGTTGAAGCGCACCCGCAGGGAATTGATCCCGGTCCGCTCGCGCTCCCGGGCCTCGAGCGAGGCGATCCACTCGCGCGCGCCGCGCGCGGACTGCTTGAGCTCCCGCAGCTCGCCGTTCCAGCTCTCGCGGATCAGCCCGCCTTCGCGAAGCGACAGCGGCGGGTCGTCCTCGAGGGCCTCTTCAAGTAGTTTCTGAAGGTCGGGCAGCCCGGCGATGTCCTCGGCCACGCGGGCCAGCAGCGGGGCCGCCATCGCCCCCAACCCCTCGCGCAGGCCGGGCAGCCGGGCCAGGAAGCCCCGGAGGGGCACCAGGTCGCGCGCATGGGCTACGCCCAGTCCCGCGCGGCTGGTCAGGCGCTCGAGATCGCCCACCCCCATGAGCCGCTCGCGGAGCCCGGCGGCGGCCGCCGGGGCTTCGACCAGGGCGGCCACCGCCTCCTGGCGCCGGGCGATCGCCTCGCGGTCGAGCAGCGGGCGCAACAGCCACTGGCGCAGCAGGCGCGCCCCCATCGGCGTCCGGGTCGCGTTGAGCGTGGCGAACAGCGACCCCCGGCTGCTCCGCTCCTGCGCGGTCTCGAACAGCTCGAGCGTCGCCACTGCGGTCGGGTCGAGCAGCATGGCATCGCCGGCCGCCAGCCGCTGGATGCGGGTCAGATGGGCCAGAGAGTCGCCCTGGGTTTCGCGCAGATAGGCCAGCGCGCCGCCGGCCGCCTGCAGCCCGGCGGTCATGGCGCCGACACCGAAGCCCTCGAGGGGGGTGTGGGCGAACTGGGCGGCCAGCAATTGCCGCGCGTTCCTCGGCGCCAGCCAGGCCGGATCCACGCGGGTCACGGGGATACCGGTCCGCGCGAGCCGCTCGGCCCAGTCGGCCTCCGCCGTCTGGGCGATGAGGATCTCGGCGGGGCGCCTGAGCAGCGCGGCCTCGAACAGCCCCTCACCGCCCCCGGCTTCCTCGCCGACCCAGAAGTCCCCGGTGGAGACGTCGACCAGCGCCGCGCCGAGGGCGCCACCGCCCGCACCAGGAATCCGGTGCAGGGCCAGCAGAAAGTTGTTGGCCGCCCCGTCCAGGAACTCGGTGTCGGTGATGGTCCCGGGCGTGATCACCCGGACCACTTCCCGGCGCACCAGCTTCCGACCCTTGACCGGCGCCTCCATCTGCTCGCACACGGCGACCTTCTGCCCCGCCCGGATGAGCCGGGCAATGTACCCGTCGGCGGAGTGATGGGGGATGCCGGCCATGGGAATGGCCCCCTCGCCCTTCTGCCGGGAGGTCAGCATGATCTGTAAGAGCCGGGACGCCGTGTGGGCGTCTTCGAAGAACAGCTCGTAGAAATCGCCGAGGCGGAACAGCAGCAGATAGTCCGGGTAGCGGCGCTTGAGCTCCCGGTACTGTTGCATCATCGGGGTCAGCTCGGCGGGCGAAGTCACCTCGGGCGGGGTGCTCCTCACGGGCGCAGCGCGGCCGACAGCCGGTCGTAGGTGGTCTCGAGGGATTCCGGGAGCACCCGCGTGTCGCCGATCACGGGCATGAAGTTGGTATCGCCGTTCCAGCGCGGCACCACGTGGAGGTGCAGGTGGCCGGGCACGCCGGCGCCCGCGACCCGGCCCTGATTCATCCCGATATTGAACCCGTCCGGGTGGTAGGCGGCCTCGAGCGCGCGAACGGACACCTGGACCAGGGCCATGACCTCCGTGAGCTCTTCGGGCGTCGCCTCCTCGAGGCCACCCACGTGGCGTGTGGCCACGGCCATGAGGTGGCCGGAGGCGTAGGGAAAAGCGTTGAGGATCAGGAAGGCCTGCCGGCCGCGGTGGAGGATGAGGGCCCGCCGGTCATCCCCCGCGGAGAGGGCGGCGCAGAAGACGCACACATCGGCGGGCGCCCCGGCGGTGGACACGTAACTCATCCGCCACGGCGCCCAGAGACGGTCCACTCGACTACGTGTTGACCAGCTCGCGCAGGCGCTTGCCTACCTTGAAAAAGGGCACCCGCTTCTCGGGCACACTGACGCTGTCACCGGTCTTCGGGTTGCGGCCCTTGCGGGAGTTGCGGTGGCGGATCCGGAAGCTGCCGAAGCCGCGCAGCTCCACCTTGTCCCCTTTGCCCAGGGCTTCGGTGATGTTGTCGAAGACGGTGTTGACGATCAACTCCGTCTCCTTCTTGGTCAGGCTCGCCACCTTGGCGACTTCCTCGATCAGTTCCGCTTTCGTCATGAGCCGGCTCCCTTCAAGAGGACCGCTCCCCCCGGGTGCGGAGGATGCCCGAAACCCGGAAAATCTTACTATCGAAAACTAGCATGGGCCGGGGAAGTTTGTCAAGCAGCGTCGGTAGTTAGACGGCACCCCTGCGCGCTAAGGCATCAGGTAGAGAGGCGTCTTCAATGACGGGAGCGCCGGCAGGAGCTGGGTGGCCGCTCCGAGGCCCAGCTGGTTCTGGAGCAGGCCCCGGAACGAGAAGCGCCGCCGTGGGTAGACGACCTTGGGCTTCTCGGGCAGCCCCGCCAGCCGGGCCGCCGCCTCGATGGCGTCCTCGAGGCCGCCCAACTCGTCCACCATGTTGAGCTTGAGCGCCTGCTGGCCCGAGTAGATCCGCCCGTCGGCGAACCCGAGCACGGCCTTGCGGTCAAGACCCCGCCGCTCCGCCACCGCGTTGACGAACTGGCCGTAGACGTCGTCGAGCAGGGCCTGCAGAATCCGCCGCTCCTCCGGCTTCATGGGCCGGGCGAAGTTGCCCACGTCCTTGTACGCCCCCGCCTTGACGACGACGTATTCCACACCCACCTTCTTGAGCAGGCCCTCGATGTTGACCATCTGCATGACCACGCCAATGGAGCCCGTGAGCGTCCCCGGATTGGCGTACACCTCATCGGCGGCCACCGCCACGTAGTAGCCGCCCGAGGCCGCCACGGCCCCCAGGGAGGCGACGACGGGTTTGCCCGCGCCACGAAGCCGCTCAACCGCGGTGAAGATCTCCTGCGTGGGGGCGACCACCCCGCCGGGGCTGTTGATCCGCAGCACTACGGCGCGGATGGACGTGTCCTCGCGGTACTCGCCGAGGACGCGGACGATGCCATCGGCGTCGAGACCCCGATCCGAGCCGACCCCGATGATGCCCTCGACCTCGACCACGGCGACTTTGCCGCTGCCGGGAAATCCGCCCTCTTCGATGACTGCCACGAGCAGCCAAACCGTGCCCACGAAGAGCGCGACGGTACCCAGGGTCGCGCCGACGGCGATCAGGGCGATCCGGCCGCGTGAGGCCATGCCGGGGCTACTCCTCCTCCTCCTCGAAGTCGTCGCCCCGGCGCTTGCGCCCCTTCTGACGGCCGCGGCCTTCCGCCGAGGTCGGCTCCTCGATGATGCTGGCCAGCTCCTTGAGCGACAGGCCGATGCGGCGCTCGGTGGGATCCACCCGGATCACCATGAGGGTCAGCTCGTCCCCTACGTTGACGATATCGGCCGGCGAGTTGACCGGCCGGTTGGACATCTGGGAGATGTGCAGGAGGCCGTCCACCCCCGGCTCCAGCTCCACGAAGGCGCCGAAGTCGGTGACGCGCACGACCTTGCCCGTTACGCGCGAGCCCATGGGGTAGCGCTGAGAGACGCTCTCCCACGGATCGGGCTGGATCTGTTTGAGGCCCAGCGAGATGCGCTTGTTCTCGGGGTCGACGTTGAGGATCTGGGTCTCGATCGCCTGGCTCTTTTTGAGGATCTCCGACGGGTGTCCGATATTCCGCGTCCAGGACATGTCGGAGATGTGCAGGAGGCCGTCCACCCCCGGCTCCAGCTCCACGAAGGCGCCGAAGTCCGTGAGGTTGCGCACCTTGCCCTGCACGCGCATCCCCGGTTGGTAGCGCTCCTGGATCGTCGCCCACGGGTCGGTCTCGACCTGCTTCATCCCCAGCGAGATCCGTTTGGTCGCCTTGTTGACCTCCAGGATCTGCACCTCCACCGTGTCGCCCACGTTGACGAGCTTGGAGGGGTGCCGGACCCGGCGCGTCCACGACATCTCCGAGACGTGCACCAACCCTTCCACGCCCGGCTCCAGCTCCACGAAGGCGCCGTAGTTGGTCAGGCTGACGACCCGCCCTTGCACCTTGCTGCCGACCGGGTACCGCTCTTCGACGATGGCCCACGGGTCCGACGACTTCTGTTTGTAGCCGAGGGATACGCGCCCCGTGTCGCGGTCGAAGTGCAGCACCACCACCTCGACCTGGTCGCCGATCTGGAAGATCTCCGACGGGTGTCCGATCCGCCCCCAGGACATGTCGGTCACATGGAGGAGCCCGTCGATCCCGCCCAGGTCGATGAAGGCGCCGTAGTCGGTCAGGTTTTTCACCGTCCCCGTCAGCACCATGCCCTCGGCGAGCACGGAGAGGGTGTGCTTCTTCTTCTCCTCGCGTTCTTCCTCCAGCACGGCGCGGCGCGAGAGCACCACATTGCCCCGGCGCCGGTTCAGCTTGATGACCTTGGCGCGGATGGTCTGGCCCAGCAGCGAGGCCAGATTCTTGACCGGCCGCAGATCCACCTGCGAGCCCGGGAGGAACGCGCGCACGCCGACGTCCACGGCGAGGCCGCCCTTGACCACCTCGACCACGCGCCCGTCCACGGGGACGCCGCTGTCGTGGGCCTTGGAAATGGCGTCCCAGACCTTGATCTTGTCGGCCTTGTCCTTGGACAGGACGATCAGCCCCTCGTTGTCCTCCTTGGATTCGAGGTAGACCTCGATCTCCTCCCCCACCTTGGGCAGGCTGCCCGCGTGGCGGAACTCCTCGATGGCGATGGTGCCCTCGCTCTTGTAGCCAATATCGACGAGGATCTCGCTGTCGCGCACTTCGACGACGCGGCCGCGCACCACCTCGCCTTCCTCGATGTCGCCGGCGCCCCGGTTCATCCAGTACTCCATGGTATCCTCGGGGGCCTCGTCCACCTCCTTCTGCCCCCCCGCGAGGGTCTTCGCCTTCTGGTTCTCCGTCTCCATAATCTGCGACTTCCTCCTTGGTCGATATCGCCGGGGCGAACGCTTCAGCCGCCCCTGGCGCTGAATCCGGAACTAGTGCTCCTGCTGATCCCTCAACTGCGCGATGGCCCGCATCATCTCGGCGCTGGCTTCCCGATACGACTCCTTTCGCGCCTCCCCGGTTCCGGGCTTGAAGTGCAGCGGTGGCCCGAAGACCACGCGCACCTTGGCCGGCCGCGGCAGCGCGCGCCCGGGCGGCAGCGCGCGATCCGAGCCCGAGACATGGACCGGCACCACGGGAGCGCCGCTCATCACCGCCAGCATCCCGGCGCCGGCCTTTCCTTCGCCCAACCGCCCGCCCCGGCCCCGCGTACCCTCGGGGAAGATGAGGATGGCGTGGCCCTCACCGAGCAGCCGAAGCGCCATCTTCAGCGCCCGGGTGTCCGTCCCGTCCCGCTTCACCGGGCGCGCGTTGACGCCGTGGATCAGCCGCCCCAGCAGGGGAACCCGGAAGAGTTCCTCCTTCGCCAGGAAGTATAGCGGCCGCGGCGCCGATGCGCCGACCAGCGGCGGATCGAGCAGGCTCACGTGGTTCGACACCAGGAGCAGCGGGCCCGTAAGCGGCACGTGCTCCCGTCCCCGGCTCTCGAGCCGGAAGAATAGGCGCATCAGCGCCGCCGCGATGGGCTTCAGGACCGCGTACAGCACCGCGACTGCTCCACCACCTTGAGCATGGTCTCGACCACCTCTTCGATTCCCCGGCCCGTGGTGTCCAACACGACCGCGCCCTCTGGCGTGACCAGCGGGGCCAGCGCGCGCCCCATGTCCTGGCGGTCACGCCGGGCGACCTCCTGTGTGACCGCGGCCAGGTCGGCCGGGAGTCCGCGGGCCAGGAGCTCGTCCCGCCGCCGCCGCGCGCGGGTCTCCAGATCCGCGTCCAGGTAGAATTTCACCTCGGCCGCGGGCCACACCACGCTGCCCGTGTCCCGCCCCTCGAGGACGACACCCCCGCGGGCCGCGAGCCCGCGCTGGATGGGTGTCATCTTGTCTCGGACCACGGCCAGCGCGGTCAGGCGTGAGGTGAGCGCGCCGATCTCCGGCGTCCGGATCTCGCCGGTCACGTCCCGTCCATTGACCAGCACCCGTTCACGCTCCAGCTCGATCGAGGTCCGCTCGAGGAACGCCCTTAGGGCGGGCCCGTCGTCAGGCGCGACCTGGGCTTCCCGCACGGCCCAGGCCAGGGCTCGGTAGAGCGCGCCTGTGTCGACCAAGCGGTAGCCCAACCGCCGGGCCAGCTCGCGTGCCGCCGTCGATTTCCCCGCCCCCGCCGGCCCATCGATCGTGATCACGCGTTCCCGCTTGGATCCGGTCACGGCTGCTCGACCGCGCACGGCGCGCCGGCCAGGGCATTCAGGGCTGGCAAAAACCCGGGGAAGGACGTGGCGATGCACGCCGTATCCTCGACGACCGAGGGGCCGTCGGCCGTCAGGCCGGCCACGATGAGCGCCATGGCCATCCGGTGGTCGCCGCCGCTCTGCACCACGGCGCCCCGGAGCCCTCGCCCGCCCCGGATCTCGAGCCCGTCCGGCCGCTCGGCGATGTCGGCCCCCATCCGCCCCAGCTGGGCGGCGATCGCCGCGATGCGGTCGGATTCCTTCACCCGGAGCTCGGCGGCGTCGCGGATCACGGTGACGCCGTCGGCGGCGCAGGCCGCGACAGCCAGCGCCGGGATTTCGTCGATCAGCCGGGGGATCAGCTCGCCTTCGACCTGGACACCGCGGAGCGCGCCCGTGGTCACGGTGAGATCGCCCGATGGCTCGCCGCTTCCCGACGCAGAGCTCCCGCCGACTACGGTGACGTGCGCCCCCATCGCGCGGAGTACGTCCAACACCCCGGTGCGCGTGGGATTGACCCCGACCCCCCGAACGGTCACGCGCGCCTCAGGCGCCGCGGCGCCGGCCACCAAAAAGAACGCGGCAGACGAGATATCTCCCGGCACCGCCACCGGCTGACCGTCAAGACGGGCGCCAGGGGTGAGCGTCACGCGTCGCGGAACCACATCGAGCCGCGCGCCGAAGAAAAGGAGCATCCGCTCGGTGTGGTCGCGCGAGGGCGCCGGCTCCTCCACCGTCACCGGCCCGTCGGCCCAAAGGCCGGCGAGCAGCAGCGCGGTCTTCACCTGGGCCGAGGCCACGGGTGAGCGGTACGCGAGGGCCTTCAGAGGGCGGGCGCCGCCCACGGCCAGAGGCAGCCGCGTGCCGCCGTCACGGCCGATCACCGTTGCGCCCATCGCCCGGAGCGGTTCGGCCACGCGCCCCATGGGGCGACGCCGGAGCGAGTCGTCGCCTGTCAGGACGGTCCAGAACGGCTGGCCGGCCAGCACGCCCAGGAGCAGCCGCGCCGTCGTGCCCGAGTTCCCACAGTCGATGACGTCCTCGGGCTCGCTCAATCCGGCGAGGCCCGCGCCGTCGACCAGGTAGTGGCCCGGTCCCTTGCGCGTGACGCCCGCGCCCAGCGCCCGTATGGCCCGGAGCGTGTTCAGGCAGTCCTCGCCCTCGAGGAAGCCCGTGATCTCCGTCCGCCCTTCGGCCAGCGCGCCGAACAACGCCGCCCGGTGAGAGATGGACTTGTCGCCGGGGACCTCGAGGGTGCCCGCCAGCCGTTTCACCGGGGTGACGTACACCTTCACGAGATTCCCTCGCGCGCGTGGCGGATTCGGTCCAGCTCGTGCTCCACGGCAGCCGCATCGCCTGAGGCGATGAGTCTCTCCAGATGGTCCAGGGCCTGGCGGAAGGCGCCGAGCGCCTGACCCAGAGCTGGGCGATTCTCCTGGAAGATCTCGCGCCAGACCCGGACGTCGGAGGCCGCGACCCGCGTCGTGTCCTTGAAGCCGCGCGCCGCCACGTCCAGGAAGTGCGGATCCATCCGCAGCACGGCGTCGACCAGGGCGTCCGCGACCAGATGCGGGAG
>JBGPZD010000110.1:0-6929 GCA_041493605.1 Methylomirabilia bacterium | reverse complement strand
GGTCCTCGGTGATGCCGCCGATGCCGACGATGGGCACGGGGACTTCGGGGCGGATTCGACGGATCAGCTCGGGGCCGACGAGCTGGAAGCCCGGCTTGGTGCCGGTGGGGAACATGCTGCCGACGGCGATGTAGTCGGCGCCGTCGGCCAGGGCCCGGCCGGCCTGCTCGGCGTCGTGGGTGGAAACCCCGAGGATCATGCCCGGGCGGAGCAGCCGGCGCGCCGCGGCGGCCGGGAGATCGTCCTGGCCCACGTGCAGGCCGTCGGCATCCAGCGCCAGCGCCAGGTCGGCCCGGTCATTGACGATGAAGAGCGCCCCCATCTCCTTGCAGCGCCGCCGGAGGGCCTCGGCGAGCGGGTACAGCTCAGCGGGCGGCAGGGTCTTCTCCCGGAGCTGGACCAGCCGGCAGCCGCCGGCCAGCACGGCGTCGAGCAGCTCGGGGAGCCCGCGGCCGCGGGCGACGCTGCGGTCCAGGATCACGTACAGCGGCGATGGCAGATTCACGGGCGACTCCGGACGGGAGGCGCCGGCCAGGGCGCCCCACGGGCCGAGCCGGGGGTCCCTACACCGGGCGGGGGTGGCGAGGTCCGTGGGGCTGGCCGGCGACAGGACCCGTCCGGAGCCGCCATAGTCTCCTAGAGCGATTGTTCGAGGCGGGGGAGGCTGAACTCGCCGGCGAGAAAGGTCGGGTCCGCCAGCAACTTGAGGTGGAACGGGATGGTGGTCTTGACGCCCTCGACCACGGTCTCGCTGAGGGCGCGGTGCATCCGCGCGATGGCCTCGGCCCGGTCGTGGCCGTGGACGATGATCTTGGCGATGAGTGAGTCGTAGTGCGGCGGGACCGTGTAGCCCGCGAACATGTGGCTGTCCACGCGCACGCCCGGCCCGCCCGGCGGCACCCAGGCCGTGACCCGCCCCGGCGATGGCACGAAATGCTCCGGGTCCTCGGCGTTCACCCGGCACTCGATGGCGTGGCCGCGGAACTGGATCGCGTCCTGCTTGTAGCCCAGCGACTCGCCCGCCGCGATGCGGATCTGCTCGCGGACCAGGTCGATGTCCGTGATCGTCTCGGTCACCGGGTGCTCCACCTGGATGCGCGTGTTCATCTCGATGAAGTAGAAGCGCCCGCTGCGGTCCACGAGGAACTCCACCGTGCCGGCCGAGACGTAGTTGACCGCGTTGGCCACGGCCAGGGCCGCCTTGTAGAGCCCCGCCCGGGTCTCCCGCGAGAGGACCGGGGCGGGTGACTCCTCGAGCAGCTTCTGGTGGCGGCGCTGGACCGAGCAGTCGCGCTCGCCCAGATGGACGCGCATGCCGCTCCGGTCGCCCAGCACCTGCACCTCGATGTGGCGCGACTCCTCCACGAACTTCTCGAGGTAGAGCTCGGAGGAGCCGAAGGCGGCACCCGCCTCGGCCTGGCAGGTGAGGAAGGCCCGCGCCAGCATCTCGCGCTCGCGGACGACGCGCATCCCGCGTCCGCCGCCGCCCGCCGCGGCCTTGACCATGACCGGGTAGCCGATCTCGTCGGCCAGCGCCTGGGCCTCGTCCACGCCGTCGAGCGGCCCCGGGCTGCCCGGCACCACCGGCGCCCCCGCCTGCTTCGCCATCTCGCGCGCCTGGGCCTTGTCGCCCATGAGGCGGATGGCCTCGGGCGAGGGCCCGATGAAGGTGATGCCGCAGGCGCGGCAGATCTCGGCGAAGGCCGCGTTCTCGCTGAGCAGCCCGTAGCCCGGATGGATCGCCTCGCTGTCGGTGATGGCGGCGGCCGAGATGATGGCGGGGATGTTGAGGTAGCTGCCGCGGGCCTCGGCCGGGCCCACGCAGATGGACCCGTCGGCCAGCCTGACCGGCAGCGAGTCCGCGTCCGCCGTCGAGTGCGCCACGATGGCGCGGATGCCCATCTCGCGACAGGTCCGGAGGATGCGGAGCGCGATCTCCCCGCGGTTGGCGATCAGGATCTTCTGAAACATGAGCTGCTAGCGACGGGGTTCCACCAGGAACAGCGGCTGGCCGTACTCGACGGGCTGGGCGTTCTCGACCAGGATCTTGGCGATGCGCCCCGCCAGCTTGGCCTCGATCTCGTTCATGAGCTTCATGGCCTCGATGATGCAGAGCACCTGGCCTTCCTTGATGATGTCGCCCTCGTTGACGAAGGGCGAGGCATCGGGGCTGGGGGCGCGGTAGAACGTGCCGACCATGGGCGTTTCGATGGTCACGAGGTTGGAGGGGACATCCTCGGCCGGCTTGGCCGCGGGGAGCTGGGCCGCCGCCTCGACGCGCTCACCGGGCGCCGCGCCGGCGCGGGCGTGCGCGCGCACGACGCGCACCCGACGGCCGCTCTCCTCCACCTCGAGCTCGGCCAGGTTGTGGCGGACGGCGAGCTCGACCACCTGCTCGACTATCGACTCCGTGTCGGACGCGGGACCGGGTGCCCGCTTCTTCTTGGCCATCGTTTTCGCCTCCCTTATCCGGCCGCGGCGACGCGGCCCAGGTACTCGCCGCTCCGGGTATCGACCTTGACCACGTCGCCCTCGTTGAGGAAGAGCGGGACCTGGACCACCGCGCCGCTCTCCAGGGTCGCGGGCTTGGAGCCGCCCGAGGCCGTGTCGCCCCGGATCCCCGGGTCGGTCTTGACGATCTGCAGCTCCATGAAGTTGGGCAGCTCCACCGTGACCGGACTGCTGTCGATGAACAGGATCTCGACCTCGGTGTTGTCCTTGAGGAAATCGCGGGCGTCGCCCACTTCCTCGGGGGAGAGCGAGATCTGGTCGTAGGTCTCGAGATCCATGAAGTGGTAGCGGTCGTCCCGGTACAGGTACTGCATGCGTTTCTCGTCGAAGTCCACCAGCGCGACCTTCTCGCCGGCCCGGAAGGTGTTGTCGATGACGCGCCCCTGCCTCATGTGCTTGAGCTTGGTGCGGACGAACGCCCCGCCCTTGCCGGGCTTGACGTGCTGGAAGTCGACGATGCTGTAGGGCTCGCCGTCGAACTGGATCTTCAGCCCCTTCTTGAACTCCGTCGTTGACACCTGCATGCGGTCATGGTCCTTTCCGTCGCTGGATCTTGGCGCGCAGCGCCTCCTCGAGCCCGGCGCGGGCCCGCTCGTTGCGCGCGTCCTTCCGGAGGATGCGCAGGAAGACCTGCGCGGCCTCGTCCGCCAGCCCCTGCTCCAGGCACGCCGTCCCGAAGCTGACCGTGGCGAATGTGTCGTCGGCCATGAGCCGCTCGAGCGACGAGCCCTCGGGCGCCTCGCCCCCGCCGCCCAGCACCTCGAGCAGCGCCCGCGACTCCCGGTCCCCCGGGTCCAGCTTTACCGCTTGCCGCAGGTGGGCCAGCGCCTGGTCCAGCCGCCCGGCCCGGCGGTGCACCTCGCTCGCCAGGCGGTGGGCCTCGGCGTCCCGCGAGCTCTTCTCCAGCGCGGCCTTGACCTCGGCCAGCGCCCCCTCGGGGTCGCCGGTGTCGAGGAGAGCCTTGGCCAGGATCAGGCGCGCCGTATTGTAGTGCGGGAAGCGTCCCAGCCCGTCGCGGCAGAGGCGGATGGCCTCGCGGGTCCGGCCCGCCTTGCGGTACAGATCGGCCAGCGGGGCGAAGGCCAGCGAGGTCGGGTCCTTGGCCAACCGCTCTTCGTACCGCCGGATGGCCCCGGCCACCGCCGCATCCTCAGCCGCGACGGCCGCGCCCGCCGGGGGGACCGAGTCAGCCATGGCGTCCTTTGTTATACGCGACGCGGCCTTGAGAGTCAATGACGGTGGGCGGCCGGAGCGGCCGGCACGCCCGGGGAAGTTGATCGTTCCAGCCGCCCCGTGACATAGTGAACGCGTCCTCGTGAATGATTCCCCCGCGAGCCCCTTGAACTCAGCGCGCAGCCGCGCGCCGTACGTCGCCGTTGCGCTGATCGCCCTCTTGACCCTGGCCTGCTTCTCCCCCGCGCTCCAGGCCGGCTTCATCGACTGGGACGAGGACCCGCTCCTCATCAAGAACCTGGGCTACCGCGGGCTCGGGTTGGCCCAGCTCGGCTGGATGTTCACCACGACCCGCATGGGGCACTACATGCCCCTGACGTGGTTCAGCTACGCGTGGGATTTCGTGAATTGGGGGATGAACCCCCTCGGCTACCACCTAACCAACCTGCTGGTCCACTGCGCCAGCGCCGCCGTCCTCTACTTGATCGCCCTGCGGCTTCTTGCCCTCGCCCGTCCCGCCGCCGACCCGCGCTCGCTCTGGCCGGGCGCGCTGTTCGCGGCGCTCGTCTGGGCCATCCATCCGCTGCGCGTGGAGTCGGTGGCCTGGGTCACCGAGCGGCGCGACGTGCTCTCCGGCCTCTTCTTCCTGCTCGCCGTGCTGGGCTACGTGGGCTACTGCGGGGAAGAGCCCGGCGGCCCACGCCGCCGGCGGCTCTATTGGCTCTCGCTCGGCAGCTTCACCCTGGCGCTGCTATCCAAGGGGATCGTGGCGACTCTGCCCGCCGTGCTGCTCCTGCTCGACGTCTATCCGCTGAGGCGGATCGGCGACTGGCCCAGCGCGCGTCGGGCGCTGCTCGAGAAGATCCCGTTCCTCGCGCTGGCCCTGGCCGCGGTGGCCGTCGGGTTCTGGGCCGTGGTCCGTGGCGGGGGCATGACCCCTGTGGGCCAGCTCGGCTGGCTCGGGCGCGCCGCCGTCTCCGTCTACGCGGTTGCCTTCTACCTCTGGACCTCGGTGTGGCCCGCCGGCCTGTCTCCGCTCTACGAGCTTCCGGTCCCGCTCAATCCCATGGCCTGGGTATTCCTCGTGAGCGGCATCGTCGTGGCCGCCATCACCGCGGCGGCCGTGCGGCTCAGACGGCGCTGGCCGGCGCTCCTGGCCGCGTGGGTGGCCTATCTCCTGCTGCTGCTGCCCGTGGCCGGGCTCGCCCACAACGGCTACCAGATCGCCGCCGACCGCTACACCTATCTGCCGGCGGTGGCCTTGGCGCTCCTGGCCGGCGGGGCGGTCGCGGCGGTCGGCGTCGCGCTGTCCCGCCGGCACCACCGGATCCTGGCGGCGGTCCTGGCCGCCCTCGTCATCGCCTCGCTCGGCGCGGCGACGTGGAGACAGACGGGCTTCTGGATCGACGGCGTCACGCTCTGGCAGCGCGCGCTCGCCCGGGATCCCGCTTCGGGCATCGCCCACGCGAATCTGGGCGGGGAACTGGCCAAGCGGAGTCGGATGGCCGAGGCCGTCAAGGAGTTCGACGAAGCCATCCGGCTCCGCCCCAACTACGCGGAGGCCCACCTCTTCCTCGGCGTGCTCATGGCGCAGCAGGGCCGCGTGGCGGACGCCGCCGCGCTCTTCGAGCGCGCGCTCGAGCTCAGGCCGGGCTTCGCGGACGCGCACAATAACCTGGGGGTGACCCTGGCGCGGGCGGGCCGGCTGCGCCAGGCGGAGGAGCACTTCCGCATCGCGGCTCGGCTCGATCCCGACTCGGCCGACGCGCGCAATAACCTGGGGCTGGCGCTGGCCCAACAAGGGAGGCTGGCCGAGGCCGAGGCGCAGTTTCAAGAGGCGGTGAGGCTCAGGCCCGGCTTCAGGGAGGCGCTGGGCAATCTCGCGCGGGCGCGGCAGCTGCTGGGGAAGTAGCGGGGTTCAGGCGAGGCTGTCGAGGACTTCCAGCACGGCTGACTGGGGCACGTCGAAGACCAGGCGGAACGAGCCGATCTCCGGGGCGAGCACGAAGGGCACGCGCCCGTCCCGGGCCTTCTTGTCTCGCGCCAAGGCTTCCACCACGGCGTTGGCCACCACGCCCGTCCCACTCACCGGCAGCCCCGCGGCCTGGAGCAGCCGCACCTGCCGCCCGGTGGTCGCGGCCGAGGCCAGGCCGAGCTTCTCGGCCAGCCGCGCCTCGGCGACGATGCCGAGCGAAACGGCCTCGCCGTGGGCCCAGCGCTTGTAGCCGGTCACGGCCTCCAGCGCGTGGCCGATGGTGTGGCCGTAGTTGAGCACGGCCCGCAGCTCGGCCTCCTGCTCGTCCCGCTCGACCACCGAGGCCTTGATCCGGCACGAGCCCGCGACCACGCGCTCAAGCGTCGCGAGGTCGCGGCGGAGGACGTCGGGCAGGTGCTCCTCGAGGTCGCGGAAGTAGGCGGCGTCGAGCACGATGCCATGCTTGATCACCTCGGCCAGCCCAGAGCGGAACTCGCGCTCGGGGAGCGTGGTGAGGACGGCCGGGTCGACGATCACTGCGCGCGGCTGGTAAAAGGCGCCGATGAGGTTCTTGGCCCGCGGGTGGTCGATGGCCGTCTTGCCGCCGATGGAGGCGTCGACCTGGGCCAGGAGCGTGGTCGGCACCTGGACCAGATTCATCCCGCGCATGTAGGTCGCCGCGACGAAGCCGGCCACGTCGCCCACGGCGCCTCCGCCGAGGGCGACCACGGTGGCGGTGCGGTCGAAACCGGCGTCCACCAGGCGGTCCCACCCCGCGCGGGCGACCTCGAGGGTCTTGGCCTGCTCGCCCTCGGGCACGAGGATCGCGGTGACCTCGAAGCCGGCTTTGCTCAGGCTCCCCGCCACCGTCTCGCCGTGCAGGCGCATGACCGCCGCGTCGCTCACCAGGGCGACCTTGCGGCCGGGCTTGACCTTCTTGAGCTCGGGCCCGACCTGGGCGAGGGCGCCCGCGCCGACGAGGATGCAGTAGGAGCGCGGGCCGAGGCTGACGGAGATCTGCTGCACGCCCTGCTACCAGCCCTTCAGGTAGTCGAGGTAGCCCTGGTGGTTGCGGTGGATCTCGTCCATGCTGTCGCCGCCGAACTTGTCGAGGAAGGCCTCGGCCAAGACGATGGCCATCATCGCCTCGCCCACCACGCCGGCCGCCGGGACGGCGCAGACGTCGCTGCGCTCCACCACGGCTTCCACCGGCTCCTTGGTCTCGAGATCTACCGAGCGCAGGGGCTTGCGGAGCGTCGAGAGGGGCTTC
>JBGPZD010000059.1:0-13635 GCA_041493605.1 Methylomirabilia bacterium | reverse complement strand
CGCCGAGAGCAGCCATTCCTGGATCGAGGTGGACATGCCGCGCTTCAGCAGCACGGGCTTGCCGCACTCGGCCACGCGCTTGAGCAGCGAGAAGTTCTGCACGTTGCGCGCGCCGATCTGGAGGATGTCGGCGTGCTCGGCCACCACGTCCACCTTGTCGGGCTCCATCACCTCGGTGACGACGGGCAGCCCCGTGGCCTTGCGCGCGTCCCGGAGCAGCCGGAGCCCCTCTTCCTCCAGCCCCTGGAAGGCATAGGGCGAGGTGCGCGGCTTGAAGGCGCCGCCGCGCAGGATGTGGGCGCCGCCCTGCTTGACACTCTCGGCCACGGCCATGAGCTGGGGGCGCGACTCCACGGAGCAGGGCCCCGCCATGACGACGATGGGGATGCCGCCGATCGACACGCCGCCCACCTTGAACTGGGTGTCCTCGGGGTGCGCCTCGCGGCTCGCGAGCTTGAAGGGCTGCAGGATCCGCACCACGCTCTCGACGCAGTCGAGCGACTGCAGCGCCAGCAGCTGCTCCTTGGCGCGGTCGTCGCCGACGACGCCGATGATGGTCCTCACCTCGCCCTTGGACAGGTGGGTTTTGAACCCGAACTCCTTCACCCGGCGCGAGACGTCGTCGATGTCGGCGTCGCTCGACTTCGGCTTCAGCACGATGATCATGTCGGTTCTCCCTCAGCTCGTGAAAATCAAAAACGCCGCAGGCTCGCTGCCCGCGGCGTCGATTTCGATCTTGGCCACGGGCCGGCGGTTCGTCCGCCCGTGGCTCCTCGGTTCAGCTCATGGGAGCCAGTGGGCAGACGGGGGAAAGTAAAAGTACGACCGCCAGCTGGCCGCCACTGCCTTCCCCGCTCCGCTCACCGGCTGAATCCTCCTGTGAAGAAAGTGCTCATTACTTTACGATTCCCGCGTTTCCCTGTCAAGCCCTCCCGGCTACCCCTCGCCGCCCCCGGTGGCGTCGCTCCGGCCCTCGAACCAGGCCACGATCCGGTGCCGGTAGTAGTAGAGCGGCAGGGCCACGGCCACGGCCACTGCGCTCACCAGGATCACCTGCAGGTAGTGGCCGGTGGCTGTGTGCGCCCCCTGGGCCGAGAGCACCCAGGTGCCGGGGAACCGGCCCAGGGTCGAGGCCACGGCGAACACCCAGAACGGCATGGGACTGATGCCGAAAAGGTAGCAGGTCATGTCCTTGGGCAGGCCGGGAATCAGATAGATCATGAAGCAGAGGATCGTGCCCTCGGCCTCCACGATGAAGCCCATTTTGTCCCACGTCTCCTGGCTCACCAGGTTCCGCACGTAGTGGGCGCCGAGCCAGCGGCCGATGGCGAAGGCGACCAGCGAGCCAACGGTGAGGCCGATGGTGGAGTAGAAAAGCCCCAGCCACTCCCCGAAGAGGAAACCGCCCAGGAAGCCGGTGGCCTCGCCGGGAATGGGCGAGATGACGACCTGCAGGGCCTGGAGCGCCATGAAAATTATCGGGGCCAGCACGCCCCATTCCCTGAGGGTCCGCTTGAGGAACTGCTTGTCCACGTAGAGCCTGACGAGGAAACGGTAGACGGGCGCGTCGGTATAGACCAGCCAGGAGCAGTAGCCGAGGGCGAGGGCGGTGAGCCCGAGACCGATCGCCCAGCGGTGACGGGAGATCAGCCGGCCCAAGGTCCGCTCCCCGGCGCTTCCCCCAGCGCCGGCGTCATCGGGGCGCCGGCACCACGTCGTGATCGAAGCGCCCGAACCAGCCGTAGCGCGGCCACCAGTGCGGCAGGAACGGATGCCGGGCGGCCAGCTCCGTCAGGACCGCGAACCAGCCCGTTGGCGCGTGGGCGGCGATCCACTGCGCCCACTGGAGCAGCCGGTAGATGCTCCGGTAGCGGTCCACCAGCCGCCGATAGGCTTCCAGCGCGGCCTCCACCGTGAGCCGCCCCTCGAGCACGCGCTGGATGAGCCGGCCGCACTCGTCCCCAAAGAAAATCGCGGGACGTATCCCCTCGGCAGTGAGCGGCAGGCACTGTCCCGCGGCGTCGCCCACGGCGAAGAGCCGGCCCACGGTCGGGCGCAGCAGCCGGTTCGGGAAATACGTGCCGTGGTACGAGGTGGCCGCAGCGCCCCGGTCCCTCAGGAACCGGTCCAGCGCGGGCTTGAGCTTGGAGCGGCCGGCATAGGAGCCGAGGCCGATGAGGCTGCCCGTCCCCACGGGGAAGATCCAGCCGAGGCCGTTCGGAATCAGCTTCCGGTCGAGCCAGAACGACAGTCCTTCCTCGGACAGCTCGGTGCGCGTTTCGAGACCGAAGGAGTGGTCTCCTGCCGCCGGCTCGGCCGGGCCGGGGTTGACGAGGGCGCGGCGCCAGCCGGAGCAGTCCACGACGACGGGCGCGCTGAAGCGCCCTTCCGCCGTGGCGACCGCTCCGTCCTCGACGCCGGTCACCGAGGTCCGCAGGAAGCGCGCGCCGCTCTGGGCAAGCAACCCGCGGCAGAAGATCTTGTAGTCGAACGTGCAGAAGGGCACGGCCGAGAGGTCGTAGGAGACCGAACGAGTCGGCGTGCGAATCGTCAGGCGGTCGTGGACCTGGAGCACGCTGTCGGCCACCCCGAGCGACTCGGGCACCCAGAGCGGGGTGGCGCAGGCCGAGGTCTGCACGCTGCCGACCTCGTTGCGGTCGAGCAGCAGGACGCGGCCTCGAAGCCGGCGGGCCACGGCCAGCCCGGCGAAGCTGGCCCCTACCACGATGACGTCGTAATCCTCGCGCGGCATACGATTTCACCATATTCCGACAGAACGGAAGACGATGTCAAACCTTCCGGCCGCCGGCCGCCTCACGCTTCCCTGGGGGCGCCGCGGCGGGCCAGCCGCTCGCGGACGGTGCCGAGCACGCCCTTGGGGAAGAAAAAGACGACCAGGATGAAGAGCACGCCGAAGTAGAGGAGCCAGCGGTCCGCCAGGCGTTGGAAGATCTCGGAGCCCGGGAAGAGCGTGGCGCCCAGCCCACGGAGGTCGGGGAGCAGGGTCCGCGCGGTGAGCAGAAAGGCCGCGCCGATGATTCCGCCGTAGAGCGTGCCGATGCCGCCGATGATGACCATCAGGAGCACGTCCAGCATGATCGGGATGCCCAGCGTGGACTCGGGATTGACGTAGCGGACCCAGAGCACGTAGCAGCCGCCGAGCACGCTGGCCACGACGCTGCCGAAGGAGGAGGCCAGGATCTGGAAGACAAAGGTCCTGAACCCGAGCGCTTCGGCCCGCAGCTCGTTGTCGCGGATGGCCTGCAGCGTCCTCCCCAGCGGCGAGTGGACGAACCGCCTCATGACGAGGAATAGCGCGACGCAGGCCGCCAGCACGGCGTAGTAGGTGACGAGACGCCCGGTGACCGCCACCCCCAGCACGCGGCCGGCGTAGGTCACGGCGAAGACGCCGGGCAGCGTCGGGCTGAGCCCGTCCTCGCCCCCGGTCACCTGCCTCCACTGCACGGCCAGGATCAGGGCGAATTCCGCGAAGGCCAGCGTGATCATGGCGAAGAAGAGCGCCTTCACCCGGAGCGAGAACGTCCCGATGGCCACGGCCACCGCCGCCGAGACCAGGATCCCGGCGGCGAAGCCCAGGGCCAGGTGGCCGTAGTCCGGCGCGCCGAAGCGGCCGAGGGCGAGGGCGACCGCGTAGGCGCCGAAGCCGAAGAACATGGCGTGGCCGAACGAGACGATGCCCGTGTAGCCGATGACCACGTCGTAGCTGGCGACCAGAGTCGCGAAAAGCGCGATCTTGAGCGCCAGGTCCATGGCCTGGAACGAGGGCACGAGGGGAACCAGGGCGAAGGCGGCCACGAGGGCCAGCCGCAGGGCCAGCGTCGGGTCGCGCCACCGGCGCCGGCGCTCCTCGAGCCGCGCCGACCGGACCGGGCTCGCGGCCGGCGGCGTCATCGGGCCGTCCCGTAGAGACCCGCCGGGCGGAAGAGCAGAATGAGGACCATCAGGCCCATGGTGACGCCGATGGCGGCCTTGGGGACGAGGAAGGCCACGTAGTTGTAGGACAGCCCCACGAGCAGCGCGCCGACGAGGGAGCCCGTGACGCTGCCGAGCCCGCCGATGATCACCACGATGAAGGCGAAGATGAGCTGCTCGCCGCCCATGGCGGGCCGGACCGACTGGCTGAAGAGCGCCCACATGAGCCCGCCCGCCCCGGCCAGGGCCGAGCCCGCCGCGAAGACCCCGGTGAAGTACCGATAGATGTTGTGCCCCATCACCTGCACCATCTCGTTGTTCTCGACCCCCGCGCGCACGATGAGGCCCACCCGCGTGCGGTTGAGCAGCAGGAGCATCCCGGCGTAGACCGCCGCGCCCAGGACGATCGCCAGCACGGGGATCTTCAGCACCACGATGTCGGCGATGTCCCACGAGCCCTGGAAGGTCGCCGGCACCGGCACCACCTGGTCGTTGGGCCCCCAGACGATGCGGATCAGCTCTTCGAGCACGATGGTCGCGCCCAGCGTGATCAGGATCTGGAAGAGGTGCTGGCCGTACACGGGCCTCACGATGACCCGCTCGACGAGGATCCCCAGGGCGACCGTGACCGCGGCGGCGGCCGCGAGCGCGACGATGAGGAGGAGCACGTTGGCCGCCACCGAGGGCGCCGCGGCCCAGCCCCAACGCTGGTTGAGGAGCACCGCGGCGGTGAAGCCGGCGTAGGCGCCCCAGGAGAAGAGCGCGCCGTGGGCGAAGTTGAGCACGTCCATCAGCCCGAAGATGAGGGTGAGCCCCGAGGCCACGAGGAAGATCAGCATGCCCATGGCCAGCCCGGCCACGGTGAGCGTGAGGTAAGTCCGGGGCTCGATCCAGAGCAGCGGCAGCAGGAACGCGACGAGGGCGACCAGCAGGGGGGCGCGGCGGCTCATAGGCCCAGGTACTTCTGCTTGAGCGCGTGGTCGGCCACGAGCGCGGCCATGGCGCCCGCGTGCACCGTGCGCCCGTCGTCGATCAAGTAGTACTCGTCGGCCAGGGCGCTCGCCATGGCGAAGTTCTGCTCGACGAGTACCACGGTCGAGTGCCGCTTCATGGCGCGCAGGGCCTCGACCAGGTGCTCGACGACGATGGGCGCGAGCCCCTTGGAGGGCTCGTCGATGAGCAGCAGCCGGGTCGGGTTGACGAATGCGCGGGCGATGGAGAGCATCTGCTTCTGGCCGCCCGAGAGCGTCCCGGCCCGCGCGTGGCGGAAGCGGTCGAGGTCGGGGAACAGCTCGACGATGCGCCGCAGCCGCTCCCGGCTCTCGGCGCTGTCGGCGAGCGTCGCCACGCGCAGGTTCTCCTCCACCGTCAGGGTGGCGAAGATCCCCTGCCCCTCGGGCACGTAGCCGATCCCCAGGCGCGCGACGGCGAAGGGCGGCAGCGCGTGGATCGGGCGCCCGTCGAAGCGCACCGCGCCCCGGCGCGGGTGGAGCACGCCCATGATGGTGCGCATCGTGGTCGTCTTGCCGGCGCCGTTCCTGCCCAAGAGAACTGTGACAGCGTCGGGCCGGATCCGCAGCGACACCCCCTGCAGGATATGGTGCTGGCCGATATAGGTGTGGACGTCCTCGACCTCGAGCAGATCAGTCACGCGAAGCGCCTCGCTCACGCTCGGCGGGATTTTTCAGATCGCTCACCTCGCCGCTCCCCCCGCCTTCGGCGGGTCGTCCGCGCCTCGGCTCGCACTGCCGCCCCCGAAGTACGCCGCTTGCACCTGAGGGTCGGCGCTGACGGCCTCGGGCGCGCCGTCGGCGATGAGGCGGCCGTCCTTGAGCACGGCGATGGAGTCGGACAGCGCCATGACCATGTCGATCTTGTGCTCCACCAGCAGGATGGTCTTGTCGCGCCGGGCCTTGATGCGCTCGATGAGGGCGATGATGGCCGGCACCTCCTCGAGGGACATGCCGGCCGTGGGCTCGTCGAGCAGCAGCACCTCGGGCTCCAGCGCCAGCAGGACGCCGAGCTCGAGCTTGCGCTTCTCGCCGTGGGCGAGCTCTCCGGCCGGCTGGGCCCACTTGGCCTCGAGCAACACGGCCTCCAGCAGCTCGTAGGCGCGGTCCTCGAGCTCCGGGAACCGGCGGTAGTCCCGCCAGGCGTTGAAGGCGAGCCCGCGCCGGGCCTGCGCGGCCAATCGCACGTTCTCCAGCACGGAGAGCGTGGGGAAGATATTGGTGAGCTGGAAGGAGCGGCCGATTCCGAGCCGGGTCCGCGCCGCCGCGCCCAGCGCGGTGACGTCCCGTCCCTTGAAGGCGACGCGCCCCTCGCTCGGGCGGTACTGGCCGCTCAGAAGATTGAAGAAGGTGGTCTTGCCGGCGCCGTTCGGGCCGATGATGGACTTCAGCGTGGACGGCGCCACGTCGAGCGTGACGTGGTCCACCGCGACGTGGCCGCCGAAGCGGATGGTCAGGTCGCGGGTGACGATGACCGGCGCGCTGGCCGTCGCTATCTCCCCTTGAGGAAGGCCCGCAGCGCGCTCTTGACCTTGGGATGCTGTCCCAGCAGCACGGTGTAGTGGTTGGTCTTCGGCACGACGACGAGTGTGGACTTGGAGATGGCGTGGGTCATTGCCGCGCCTTCCTCCCGGGTCATGAGGCAGTCGGTCGGCGTCAGGAGCCCGTCAGGCGCGCGGAAGATCAGGGTCGGGCACTTGACCTGGCGGTGCCACACCCAGAGCCGCTCGCGCTCGAGATTGCCCAGCTCCTCCTCGATGGCGTGCTTGGCCGCCTTGGAGCGCACGGCCCCCGACGGCAGGGTCTCGACGTCGTAGCGGAAATAGCGCTCGAGGTAATCGTTCCACCGGCCCTCGAACATGGGCAACCCACGGATGAACCCGAGAAACATCTCGAGCGAGGGGAACTCGACGCCCAGCCGGTTGATGGCCGGGCGCAGCGAGTCCAGGATCTCGGCCCGCACGTCCAGGCCCCCGTCGAAGAGCACGAGCCGCGACACTCTCCCGGGCTGAGTGACGGCGAAGCGCAGGGCGATGTGGGCGCCCAGCGAGTGCCCCATGAGGACCGCCTTCTTGAGCCCGTAGTGGTCGAGCAGGCGGCCCAGGTCCTGGCCGTGGGCCTCGAGGCTGTAGCCCTTCTCGGGCTTATCGCTCTCGCCCCGGCCGCGCAGGTCGTAGGCGATCAGCCGGTAGTCCGGCCCGAGCGCATCGGCCATGCTGGCCCAGCAGGTGTGGTTGGCCGTGAGGCCGTGGATACAAACCAGAGTTTGGCGAGCCGCAGCCGCAGGCGAGGCGAGCGCATTCGGAGATGATGCCGAGCGGAGCGAGGCCGCGCCGTGTCCACCTGGGCCAGGCCACTCGTTGACCGCCAGGGAGATCCCGTTGACCGGCACGCGGGGCACGGCGCCCCTCCTACCGCTTGTTCTGGATGGGCGGCGCCGTCTCCTGCGGGCTCAGCTCCTTGGTGAGCACCGGGATGAGCCAGGCCACGTCGGGCTTGGAGGCCATCTTGAAAGCGTACATGCTCTGCAGGGCCTGGTGGTCCTCCTTGCGGAAGATCATCTTGCCCTTGGGCGTCTGGAACTCCATGCCCTCCATGGCCGTGATGAGCTTCTCGGTGTCGGTGCCCGCGGCCTTCTGAATCGCGGTCACGACGGCCATCGCGGCCGAGAACCCGCCGCACGTGAAGAAGTCGGGCGGCTCGTTGAACCGCTTCTGATGCTCGCGGACCAGCCAGTCGTTCATCGGATTCTTCGGGATCTCGTAGTAGTAGTAGGCCCCGCCCACCATCCCCTCGAGCTTCTGGGCCTTCATGGCCTTGAGCACGTCGAGCACGTTGCCGCCGCTGGTGATGGTGATGCCGTACTTGTCGAGGCGGTTGTCCACAAGCTGCGACAACGGCCCGCCCTTGCCCGCCCAGATTACGAAAACGTACTTGGGCCCGCTCTTGTCCTTGAGCGCGCCGATGATCTTCTGGATGGGCGCGGTGAAGTCCGTCGCCGTCGTGGGCGTGTACTCCTCGTGGACCACCTTCGCGCCCAGCTTCTCCGCCGCCGCCTTATAGGCGGCCACGCCGTCGCGACCGAATGCATAGTCCTGGGCGATGGTGGCGATGGACACGCCAGGCTTGGCCACGGCCAGGGCGTTGGCGATGGCATCCTGCCCCGAGCTCCGGCCGGTGCGGAAGATGTACCGGTTCCACTGCTCGCCGGTGATGCTGTCGGCCACGGCGGGCTCCACCAGGTAGATCTTCTTGAACTCGGCGGCGACCGGCAGCATTGCCAGCGCCACGTTGCTGCCGGTCCCGCCCACGACCAGGTCCACCTTGTCGTCGGCGTAGAGCTTGGTGATCAGCCGCTTGCCCACGTCCGGCTTGAGCTGGTCGTCCTCGACCAGCACCTCGATCTTGCGCCCGAGCACTTCCATCTTGCCGCCCGTGGCGTATTCCAGGCCGAGCTTGAAGCCCGTGACCTCCTGCTTGGCATACACCTCGAGCGGCCCGCTCAGGCCCTGGATGAAGCCGATCTTGATCGGGGCCTGGGCGGCGGCGTGGCCGGCCGGAAGCGCCAGAAGGGACGCGACGATCGCGAGTGAGAAACAGACGATACCGAGCCGTGTCTTCATCAATGGTCTCCAGTTCAGCGGAGTTTGAGTGGAGCCGCTACGCTAGCAAGTCCCGGCCGCCGCCGTCAAGCCGCGCGGTCACCACACACGGAAGCCCGGCGCGTTGAATGACGCTGTCGCGACGAGCCGCGCGAGGGTGGGCCCGTAGGCGATGACGATCAGGATCACGGCCACGACCACCCAAGGCCGAAGGCGATCGAGGATGGCCGGGCCCTCTTCGGCGGGCGCCATGGCCTGGGCGAACTCTGGCACGGCGGGTGCCGGCCGGCGCGACGCCGTGACCGTCAGCAGCAGGTTCAGCAGGTAGAGGACGCCGCTGATGAAGAGCAGCGTGCCGCCCACACCGACCCATGGCAGCAAGGCCTTCCACTCGGGCTGAAAGTAGGGTGTCAGGCTGATCATCGTCCGACGCGGCATTCCCCGGAGTCCCAGCTCGTGCAGCGCGATGGAGAAGATGAGCATCCCGATGAACCAGAGCCACGTCTGGGCCAGCGCCATGCGCCGGCTCCACAGCGCCCTGCCCGCGATGTGCGGGATCAGCCAGTAGCTGATGCCCATGTACGTGAGCGTGACCGCGGTTCCGACGGTGGTGTGGAAGTGGCCCACGATGTAGGCGGTGTTGTGGACAACCAGGTTGACGTTGTAGGAGGCGTTGATGAGTCCGCCGATTCCACCGGCGCAGAACATCAGCATCGCCATGAGCTGCGCCGACACGGACGGGTCGCCCCACGGCAGCTTGCCGAACCACGCCACCCAACCGGTCCCCCCGCGGGCGCGCGCGCCGCCCTCCAGCGACGCGACCACGTTGAAAAAGGTCAGCAGGCTCGGGAAGAACACGGCGAACGTCAGGAAGGCCTGAAAGAGCTTCCACCCTTCGTGGATGCCTGGATCGGTGACCTGGTGGTGCAGGCCGAGGGGCGCGGAGAGGATCAGAAAGAGGAGGAAGGAAGCCCGCGCCATCGGATCGCTGAAGAGCTTGCCGCCCACCTGCCGGGGGATCAGCGTGTACCAGGACACGTAGGCCGGGAGGAGCCAGAAGTAGACGATCGGGTGTCCCGTGAGCCAAAAGAGCGTCCGCGCCAGCAGCGGGTCCGTGCCCTGCACCAGCCCCAGGGACCATGGGATCAGCATGAAGAGCATCTCGGCGGCCAGCCCGATCGAGGCGAGCGTCCACATGGCCATCGTCACAAGCGACATGAACGACGGCAGGGGCGTCCGCACGCCGGGGTGCCGCGCGCGCCAGACCCGGTGGGTCAACACAAGGCGCAGCGTCACGAGCCAGGTGCCGACCACCACGAGGGTGAGGCCGATATAGAAGGCCCAGTGCGCCTTGAGCGGGGCGTAGAAGGTGAACATGACCGTCGCCGCGTTGCCGACCAGCGGGATCGCGGCCAGAATCAGGCCGGCGAGCATCACCCAGAACGTGAGCCAGCCGAGCCCGGGGCGCACCAGGGGGATCGCGTAACCCCGGGCGCTGATGAACGGCAGGAAGCCGCAGATGAAGAACGTGGTCCAGACGAGCACGTTGAGCACACCGTGCACGCTCACGCTGTGGTAGTAGGACTGCAGAAAATACTGGCTCGCCGGGAACCCGAGGCCCGCGTGCTCGAGGCCCTGGAGCAATCCTGTCAGGACGCCGCCCAGCAGCGCCACGTGCGCGACCAGGAGATGGGCGCCGGTGAGCCGCTTCTCGGGATTGCTTGCGGTCGCAGTCGTCATGGTCTGCGGTCTCCCTCAGCCGGCGCCGTCAGGACCGGGGCTCGACGATGACCTTGCCGCCCATGGTGTGGTGCGCGATTCCGCAGTACTCATGGCACGCGATGAAATACTCGCCGACGCGGTGGAAGCGCGCCGTCACGCGGGAAATCTGTCCCGGGATCAGCATCACGTTGACATTGGCGCCGGGAATGAACAGACCGTGGATCACGTCCCGGCTCGTGGCGACGAACGTCACCGTCGAGCCCACGGGCACGTGGATCTCATTGGGCGTGAAGGACCAGACTTGGCCGACCATCCGGACTTCGTACTCGAGCGGCCCGGTCTTCACCACGCCGGGCTTGTCGAAGGGCGGTGTCTCGAGCACCCTCGCGGGATCCACCCGGCCGGCGATGCTCGGGACGTGGATGCCGGCGCCAAAGGCCGTCACCAGGAGCGCCGCGAGCATCCCGACGGGGATCGCGATGCTCGGGAGGATCCAGGCCAGCTCAAGCAGATAGACCGTCGGGCCTCGTTTCATCGGCTAGTACCTGAGCCAGAGCCGCATATACGTGTTGATCCAGAACACGACGACAATCACCAGGAAGACCAGGATGAAGAGCAGCGCTCCTTTCGGATGCTGGTGTTCTTCCATTCGTGCGTGCCTCCTCGGTGGTTCGTATGCCCCGCGTCACGCCGGGCTGTCCGGTGACACACCCCGAGATATTGGGCCCGGCGGTATGTTAGTCCAACCCCGACGCGTCGTGCCCGCTATTTCTGGACCGTTTCGACCCCGGCTCAGACGGGCAGGCCCCGGTGTCCGGAACGCTCCTGCTCGATCTTGTGCTCCAGGGCTTCGCCGCGAATGCGCGTGCGGCAGGCCTCGCAGACCAGATCGTCACCCTCGCGCGCGCAGACGATGCACGCGCGCGCCTTGGGCCGGGCGGCCGCCGGGCTCGCTGCCGGCACCGCTGCTGCGAGGATCGTCGACGGCACCGTCAGCACCGGGCACGGCGCCAGCCGCACCACCGCCTCCGCCACGCTACCCAGCAGAGCGCGGCTCACTCCCGTGCGGCCGTGGGTGCCGAGCACGATCAGCCCCACGGATGTCTCCCGCGCGTACTCGATGATGTGGCGCGCCACGCGGCCCGAGAGGAGCGCCGTCTTGAGGCTCAGCCCTTCGCCCAGGGATGCCCCGAGCCGCTCCAGGCGCTTGGACGCGTCGGCCGGATCGGTCACCGGCGGCACCACGTGGACCAGATGCAGGGTGCCGTCCCACTGGCGGGCCAGCTCCCGCGCCACCCGCCCCGCCGGCTCGGACGCCGAAGAGAAATCGGTCGCGAACAGCACGTCTCGCATGGTCATGGCTGCACCTCACCTGTCACCTGACGATGAACACCGAGCACGGCGCGTGCTTCAGGGCGCCGTCGGCCACGCTCCCCAGGAGAAACCGCGTCACCCCGCCCACCCCGCGGGCCCCGACCGCGAGCGCGTCAGCGCGCGTCGCCCGGACCGCACGAAGCAGCTCCGGCAGCGGCACCCCCGAGCGCACCTGCGCGTGGGCGCGCCATCCCGCCCGCCGCAGAGCGGTCGCGGCCGCATCCACCTCGCGCTGGGCCGCCCGCATCCGCGCGGCGGTGAGCGCCACGGCCTCGCCCAGGATGCGCGCGCGCACCGGTGTCGGCAGCAACCCGGTCGAGGACGCCCTCACGGGCTCCACGACCCGCACGATGGTGGCGCGGCCCGCGGGCCTGAGCCGGGCGACAAAGGCTGCCGCGCGGCGCGCGTGGGCCGAGCCGTCGAGGCCGATCACCACCGTGCGAAATCCCCGGCGCGAGGCCATGGATCGCCGCGGAGGCGCCGGCTACCGAGAGTCGGAGCCGCGAATGCGGCGGCTCTTCGGCGCCTTTGCGGCCATCTGTCGGGCGGCGGCGATCGCCATCGCCTTGTGCCGGCCCGTCTTCTTGTTCTTGCCGTAGCTCTTCCTGATCCCCATCGCTCCGTTCCTTTCCGGTTAGGCTGTGGCCCGCTCCGGGGCGCCGGCCGGGACAGGAGCCACGCGGCCCCGAGCATCGACGGCGACGCTGCCCTCGGGACCGGCCACGAGCGGGTTGATCTCGAGCTCGGCCAGCTCGGGCAGGTCCGAGGCCAGCCAGGCGAAGCGGCAGATCGTGTCGACCAGGGCGGCGCGGTTCACGGGCGCTTCGCCGCGGACGCCGTCCAGCAGCGGCGCCATCCGCAGCTCGTCCAGCATAGCGTCGGCCTCGGCCCGCGGCACGGGCGCCAGGCGCGTCGCCGTGTCCTTGAGCACCTCCACGTAGATGCCGCCGAAGCCTACCATGACGAGCGGGCCGAATTGGGGATCGCGCACCATGCCCAGCAGCAGCTCCTTGCCCGGCGCCGCCATCGGCTGGACGAGCAGCCCGGTGATCGCGGCCTTGGGCCGCGCCGCCCGCACCCGCTCGAGCATATCCGCGGCCGCCGCCGCCACCTCTTCGGCCGAGCGGAGACCGAGCCGCACCCCGCCGACCTCCGTCTTGTGGCTGATGTCGGGTGAGACGACCTTGAGCGCGACGGGGAAGCCCACGCTCCGGGCGACGCGGGACGCCTCCTCCGGCGTGGCGGCGATCCGCCCCGCGGCGCAGCGGATCCCGTAGGCGTCGAGCAGCGGCGCGATCTCGAGGAGGCCCAGCGTTCCCGGTCCGTCCGCCCTGATCCCCGCCAGCCAGCGCTCCGCCACGCCCGGCGCCGCGGGCGACGCCCCGATCTCCGGATGCCGGCGCCGGCGCTCGGCCAGCAGCGCCATTCCCGCCAGGGTCCGCACCGCAGGCTCCGGGAACGGGTAGCACGGAATGCCGGCTTCCTCCAGCGCGCGGGCTCCGGGGGCGACGCGCGCGCCGCCGACGAAGGCCGCCACCAGCGGGACGGTCCAGCCCCGCGTGGCGCCGATGACCGCGCGTGCGACTCCCGGCGAATCCGTGGCCGCCTGGGCGGTCAGCACGATGAGCGCCGAATCCGCGCTCGCCCCGCCCACGGCGTGGAGCGCATGGCTGTAGCGCGCGGCGTCGGCGTCCCCGACCAGGTCCACCGGATTGACCAGGCTCGCGGTGGGAGGGAGCACGGCTGCCAGCCGGGCTCGGACGGGCTCGTCGAGCGGCGCCACCTCGAGCCCGGCCTCGCGGGCCGCGTCGGTGGAGACGATTCCCAGGCCGCCGCCATTGGTCACCACCAGGAGGCGGCGCCCGCGCGGCAGCGGCTGGCTCTCGAGCCCGCGCGCCAGATCGAAGAGCTCCTCGACGCTCGCCACGCGCACCGCGCCGGCCTGCCGCACGGCGGCGTCGAAGGCGCGGTCCGAGCCCGCCAGGGCGCCGGTG
>JBGPZD010000131.1:0-5041 GCA_041493605.1 Methylomirabilia bacterium | reverse complement strand
GTAGTCGTTGTCCATCACGCGCACCACCGAGGTCACGCCCCAGAGGTCGCAGGCCCGGGTCAGATTGCCCAGATCGGCGTAGTCCACGCCGCCGTGCTCGCCCTCGAGCCAGATGCCGTCGGCGCCCAGCGGCCCGAGCTGATCGATCAGGTCGGGATCGTTGGTGCCGGACAGGATGGTCGCCACCTGGCCGGATGCCAAGCGCTGCTTCACCTTGTTCGCTCGGATGCTCATGAGGTCGTCCTCTTTTCTCTGGTTAGTGGCCGGGCAGCGCGTCGCCGAGCATGCGGCCGAAGACGACCATCTCGGGACTCGTCTTGCGATACGTGTCGAGCGCGGCCAGCACCTCCGCGAACTCGGCGGCGGGCGGCATCGCGGGCCGGGCGGGCAGGGACGGCAGGGTGGCGAACACACGGGGGACCTCGGCATCCACCGCGGCCAGGAGCCGCTGCCCGGCCGCGCGCGTGGCCGCGTCGTCCAGGTGTGGCCGCAGCACGGTCGCCACGTGGGCGAGGAAGGCGGGCCACGACGCCAGCATCCGATAGAGCCCCGGGACGAAGACCTGCCCGCCCACGGTGGTGCCGAGCGTCGCCAGCACCGCACGCTCGGCGGGCGGCAGCGCGCCGGGGTCGGCGAGGGCGGGCAGCGGGCCCAGCGATGCCGGCGGCGCCCACGCCGGCGGGATCCCGTTGGCAGCCCTCGGACGCTCGCCGGTCAGCAGCCGCCGCAGCAGGCTCGACAGCACCAGATTGACCGGGCTCACGCGGACGAAGCTCGCGCAGGTCGCGCGGATCGCCGCCTCCCCGGCCGCGTCCACGCCCCACACCGCCAGCGCGTCGCGAGAGAGCGGCGCCAGCCGCGGCACGACGAGGCCGTCGGCGGCGCGCCAGGCCGCGGCCTGTGCGGCGCCGCTCTGGAAGGCGGGCCCCAGCGCGGCCCACGCCCACTCGAGCCAGCCCGGGCGCGTGGCCAGGTGGCGCTGAAGCGACGAGACGTACGGGACGGCCCAGAGGCGCCGGATCTGCTCGTAGATGCCGGCGATCTCGCCGGTGGCATCGCTCTCCCGCAGCTCGGCCAGCATCGCGTCCGCTCGAAGGGGCCTAGCCCAGCCGGGGGGCCGGGAGGCTGAAGATGTTCGCGGGTTCGTGGTGTAACCCGTGATCCCGGCGGAGGCGCTCGACCATGCCCAGCGCGTACGGCGCGCCCTCCAGGAGCTGGGCCAGCATCAGATCGTCGAGGCGCAGCCCCGCGCGGCGGGCGGCAGTCGCGCAGAGATCGCGCGTGCCCGCATCGGCCTGGTCGGTCACCGAGAGAACGGGCGGGGGGGTGACCGCGGGCGCCTCGGCGCCGGGCACGAGCACGGGGCGTCGCCGGTGCCACTCGGTGGCCTGCTCGTAGGCGTGGCCGACGCGCAGGATCGTCGTCTCGCCGAAGGGCCGGCCGAGGATCTGCATGCCCAGCGGCAGGCCGTTCCGCCCGAAGCCGTTGGGCAGCGCGAGCACGGGCTGGCCGGTGACGTTCCACGCGGTGAGCAGGCTCGGCTTCTGCCAGAACGAGACGCTGCGGTAGTCGGCGAGGCGCGGGGCTTCGCCCAGGCCGGACGTGACGAAGGCGTCGAACCGCCCGTAGAGCGGCTCCATCTCGACCATCATGCGGCGGTGCTCGCGCGTGGCCTGGACGTAGTCGTTGGCGGTGAAGAGCACCGCGGGGAGCGCGCGGGTGCGGAAGTCGGCCCCGAAGTCGCCGGGGCGCGCGATCAGATCCCCTTGGTGGACGCTGAAGATCTCGGTCTCCGCGATGATGATCTTGACGTCGTAGTACGCGGCGAGCGGGCGCACGCGGCAGTCCTCGAGCTCCGCGCCAAGGCGCCGCAGCACGTCGAGCGCCGCCTCCATGGCCTTCCGGACGTCTTCGGAGGCCGGGATGTCCTGCTCCCAGTGATGACGAAGCACCCCGATGCGCAGCCCGCGCAGGTCCTGCCCGAGCGCCGCGTCGAAGCGCGGGGTCGGCCGCCGCAGGCTCCCCGCGTCCTTCGGGTCGTAGCCGGCCAGGGCCTGCAGGGTGAGGGCGCAGTCCTGAACGGTGCGGGTCAGGGGGCCGCAGTGGTCGAACGTGTAGGAGTTGGTGATCACGCCGGCGCGGCTCACCAGGCCGAACGTGGGCACGATGCCGACCACCCCGCAGTGGGACGCGGGGCCCCGGATCGATCCGCCGGTGTCGGAGCCGAGCGCCATCGGGAGGAGGCCGGCCGCGACGGCGGCCCCCGAGCCGGTGGAGGACCCGCCGGTGAAGTGGGCGAGGTTCCAGGGATTGCGCGCGGGCGGCCACGGCAGGTCGAACGACGGGCCCGCGTGGGCCATCTCGTGGGTGGCCAGCTTGCCGAGCAGCACCGCGCCGGCCTCGTAGAGCTTCGTGGTCGCGGTGGCGTCCTCGGCGGGGACCCGGTTGATGAAGATCCGCGAGTGCGCGGAGGTGAGGATGCCCGCGGTGTCGTAGATGTCCTTGAGCCCGAACGGAATGCCGTGCAGTGGCCCGCGCGACCGGCCCGCCGCGAGCTCCGCCTCGGCCTGCCGGGCCTGCCGCCGGGCCAGGTCGAACGTGGGCGTGATGAAGGCGCGCGTCTGGGCGTCGTACTGCTCGACGCGCTGGATCAGCGCCTCGACCAGCTCCACCGGCGACAGCTTGCGGGTCGCGATCAGGCGGGAGAGCTCGGCGATCGACAGGTCGTGGAGATCGTTGGCCATGAAGTCGTCCTTTCCGCTCCTTCCGTATCCGCGCCGATCCTGCCCTCTCGGCGAGGTAGCGTCAAGCCTGATCGAGCGCACCCGCCCAGCATTCTCCGCTTGACAGCTTTGGTCGGCGGAATCGCCGCGGGCCGGCGGTGCCCGACGGATGCCGGCCCAGCGGCCCGCACGGGCGCACCGGTGCCCGGTCGGGCGCAACCGGATCACGAACCATTCCTCATCCCGAGATCGCTCGTTCCGGACGCTTCCCGGGAGCCCGAAAACCAGGGTGTAGAGTCGCCTCAGCCGAAGGAGGGCTCGCCATGCCGATCAATTTGCCCACCGTGGTTCCCACACCGGCTCGCACCGCGGCGCTGGACCGTCTCGGCGACGAGATCGCCGAACTGTCCGCGCACCTGGACGCCGCCACCGCGCGGCTGCTCGCCCTGATCCGGGACTTCGACGCCCGGGGCGGTTGGAACACGGGCTTCCGCTCCTGCGCGGCCTGGCTCGCCTGGCGGGTGGGGCTGGACCCGGGCGCGGCCCGCGAGCGGGTGCGGGTCGCGCGCGCCCTCGGAACGCTGCCTCGCTTGGCCCAGGCCCTGGCCCTCGGCGAGCTGTCCTACGCCAAGGTCCGCGCCCTGACCCGCGTGGCCACGCCCGAGACCGAAGCCCGGCTGCTGGGGGTGGGGCGCGCGGGGACGGCCGCGCACGTGGAGCGGATCGTGCGCGGCTGGCGGCGAGTGGATCGACAGGCCGAGGCGCGGGAAGCCGCGCGGCGGCATGCCAGCCGAGCGCTGCACGTCCATCAGGACGAAGACGGCATGGTCATCCTGCGAGGCCGCCTGGAGCCGGAAGTGGGCGCGCTGCTCGTGCAGGCGCTGGCCGCCGCGCGCGAGGCACTCTACCAGCGGGCCCGCCGAGACGCGACGCAGGCGCCCCCGGCGGAAGCCACGGGCCTGGTCATTCCGGCCGCCGACACCCCCAGCCGGGCCCAGCAGCGGGCGGACGCGCTGGGCCTGCTCGCGGAGACGGCGCTGCATCACGAGCTCGATCCCGGCGCCCCGGGGGAGCGGTACCAGGTGGTGGTCCATGTGGACGCTGCAGTCCTGGCGGACCCGGAGCAGCCAGGCCAATCCGTACTGGAGGAGGGGAGCCACGTTTCCGGGGAAACGTCCCGCCGGCTCGCGTGCGATGCGAGCCGCGTGGTGATGCGCCACGACGAGGAGGGCCAGCTGCTTGAAGTCGGGGCCCGGACACGGACGATTCCCCCCGCTTTGCGGCGGGCGCTGCAGCATCGGGACCGGGGCTGTCGCTTCCCGGGCTGCGGCGTGCCCGTCGGCCAGGGGCATCACCTGCGCCACTGGGTGCACGGCGGCCCGACGACGCTGTCGAACCTTGCGCTGCTCTGTCGCCGGCATCACCGGGCGGTGCACGAAGAGGGCTATCAGGTCGCACGGGGGCTCGACGGCGCGCTGCGGTTCCGGCGGCCGGACGGCCACCCGGTGCCCGAGGTGCCGCCGTCGGCCTCCGTGCCTGCGGATCCGGTCGGCGCTCTCCGGGCGCGTCACGACGCGGAGGGCCTGCGCGTGCACGCGCGGACGGCGTGCCCCGGCTGGCTCGGCGAGCGCCTGGATTTGGGGTGGGCGATCGACGTCTTGCATCCCCTGGCCACGCGCGAAACGACGGTGGCCGGGGCTAGTCAACCATCGTGATCGCGGAGCGGCCGGCCCCTTTCCGGCGAAGGCAGCCGAGTGCCCAGGTCAGAGGGTCAGCTTGGTCTTCCCGTCGATGTCGACCAGCATCGAGTCCGGGACGTACCCGACGCTGATCGTTCTCATGAAGGCGAGCTGGGACGCGAACGCCTCCTTGGCGAGCGGATCCCGCTTGGCCCACCTGAACCACATCGGGATGGCATAGCGCCGGAACTTCTGGATGTCGTCCTCGGTGAGCCGGATGATCTGGACCCCCTTGGCCTTGTACTTGTCCCAGGCCGCGATGTTCTCCTTCTGGATGAGCGCGTAGTGATCCCACGAGTGCTGGCGTGTCACGGCGATCACGATCTCCTGCAGGTGCTTGGTCAGGGCGGTCCACTTCGCCATGTTGACCGTGAGGTCCATGAGGTCCACCGGCTGGTGGAGGCACGGCGTCGAGGGCGGCCCCATGATGATGTACTTTGCGACGTCCGCGAAATTGAGGTCGTAGTTCACCGCGGGGCCGATAAAGTCCGCGGCGTCGATGAGCCCCTTCTCCAGCGCCGGGTAGACGTCGCCGCCGGGCAGGATCACGGTGGAGACGCCGGCGTGCTTGAAGATCTC
>JBGPZD010000065.1:0-12976 GCA_041493605.1 Methylomirabilia bacterium | reverse complement strand
GGTGTAGACGCGGTCGAAGATCTCGCCGATGACGTGGAAGCTGCTGACGAGGTTCGGGCCGCCGTTGCCCACGAACATCCGGACGCGGTCGCCGACCTTGGCCTTGAGCGCCTTGTCGCCCACCAGGGCGCCCTCCGAGCCGTTGAAGAGCACGTAGGTGGCCCGCTCGTCGATGGCCTTCTGCATGTCGAAGGGCTGGGCGCCCTTCTCGCGGTACGGTCCCACGGTATAGAAGTCGCCCTGCATGATGTAGAACTCGCGGTCGACCTTCGACAGGCCCTGGGGCGGCTCGACCAGGATCAGGCCGTACATGCCGTTGGCGATGTGCATGCCGACCGGGGCCGTCGCGCAGTGGTAGACATAGAGGCCCGGGTTGATCGCCTTGAACGTGAACTGCGATTCGTGGCCGGGAGCCGTGAAACTGCTGGTGGCGCCGCCGCCGGGCCCCGTCACGGCGTGCAGGTCGATATTGTGCGGCATCTTGCTGTCCGGGTGGTTCTGGAGGTGGAACTCGACGGTGTCCCCCTGGCGCACCCGGATGAACTTGCCGGGCACCTGGCCCCCAAAGGTCCAGAAGGTGTACTCGACCCCGTCGGAGATGGCCAGGTTGACCTCGCGGACTTCCAGGTGGACGACCACTTTGGCCGGATCACGCCGGGTGATCGGCGGCGGCACGTCCGGTGCGTGCGTCAATACGGCCTCGCTGGCGGCCCCGGCCGGGGCGGCAGCCGCCGCCGGCTTGGCGGGAGGCTGGCCCTGCGAGGCGGCGTGATGCGCCGGCACCAGCAGCAGCCCCAAGCCCATGACCACCGCGACCAGACCCAGGAGATTCTTGACGATGGATTGAGTCGCCATACGTTCCTCCTCTCAACGGTACCGCGTAGAGACTGCCGAGCGCCGCCTGACGGATTCGGGAGGTCCGTGCCGGCGACGGAGTGGCGCCGGAGCCTCCTGCCTCCACGTATACACGCGACGCAAAAGGGTCAGTATGATCGGGATCATACGCGGGCGAGGAGCCGGCCGGCCGGAGACTTTTTGCCCTCGGCGGCACGCCCAACGCACGGAGAACCGGCCTCGCCGCGACCCTCAGCGTGATCCCTCCGGTCGAGGAGGGGATTCAGCGTCTCTATGACCTAGGTCATAGGAGCCCGCGGCCGCCCCGCTCTACCCTCGGGTCACCAAGAGCAGCACCTCAACCGAGTGCACGGGAGGGCAGGCCATGGCCGACAAGAAGGACGAGAAGATCCCCCTGGCTCAGGCGTTCTTCGACAACATCTTTCTCCTGCTGGTGCTGGGCCTCGCGGTCCCCACGATCTTCTACATCATCTGGGGGCTGTTCGAGATCGCCAGCATCCCGATCGCCAGATAGGAGGCCGCCATGAGTCTGCAGACTCTCAAGGGCGTGTGGTGGAAGAAGGTCGACGCGAGCGAGAAGATCTGGCTCGGCATCGCGCTGGTGTGGTGCCTGATCCTGTTCGCGATGATGCCGCTCTGGCATCTCAAGGGCGGCCAGAACCCCTCCTTCGAGACTTACCGGACGACGCCGGAGCAGTATCTCAAGAAGGTCGAGGCCTTCGTCGCGGGCGGCCCCAAGGTGGGCGAGGAGAAGGGCCTTCCCGTCGTGGCGCCCGATCCCAAGAACGACGTCTACATGCTGGGGCGCCTCTGGCAGTGGTACCCGGCGCTCAAGCTCAAGAAGGGCGAGACCTACCGGCTGCACCTGTCCTCCCTGGACCTGGTCCACGGCTTCTCCCTCTTCCCGCTCAACCTCAATTTCATGGTCCTGCCGGGCTATGAATACGTGCTCACCATCACCCCGACCACGACCGGCGAGGTCTTCGTGGTCTGCAACGAATTCTGCGGCATCGGGCACCACCAGATGGTGGGCAAGATCATCGTGGAATAACGGCCATAAGGAGGGCGAGCATGGAAGCCGTCTTCAGAACCTGCGCGCAGACCGGGCTCAAGGTCCACAACCACGCCGAGCGCTTGATCAAGGCGAACGCCGTCGCGGGCGTGTTCTCCATCCTGTTCGGCGGCATCGCCGCCGTCCTGGTGCTGCTGACGCGGTGGCCGGCGGTGCACCTGCTCGACCCGGCCAGCTTCTACCGGGCCCTGACGTTCCACGGCATCAACATGCTGATCTTCTGGATCATCTTCTTCGAGATCGCCGTGCTCTACTTCGCGGGCCCGATCGTGCTGGGCAGCCGTCTGGCCTGGCCCAAGATCGGCTGGGTCGCCTTCGGGCTCATGGTGGCCGGGTCCCTGCTCATCGACATCGCCATCCTGCAGGGCAAGGCCGACGTGATGATGACGTCCTACGCGCCGCTGCAGGCGGTGTCCTACTTCTATCTCGGGTGGATCCTCTTCGCGGTGGGCGCGCTGATCGGGGTCTGCAACTTCTTCGCGAGCCTGGTCGTGGCCAAGGCCGAACGGACCTACGAGGGCTCGATCCCGCTGGTGACGTTCGGCGCCGCCACCGCGGCCATCATCGCGGTCGTCACCCTGGCGGACGGCGCCATCATCTATATCCCGACCTGGCTCTGGTCCCTGGGCATCATCCCGAACATCGATCCCGGCATCTACCGGCTGATCTGGTGGGGGTTGGGACACGCCTCCCAGCAGATCAACGTGGCCACCATGGTGACCATCTGGTACCTGCTGGCCACCCTCACGGTGGGCGCCACGCCGATCAACGAAAAGGTCTGCCGCTCAGCCTTCCTGCTCTACATCCTGTTCATCAACCTGGCGTCCGCGCATCACCTGCTGGTGGATCCCCAGCTCTCCCCCGCGTGGAAGATCTGGAACACCAGCTACGCGATGTACCTGGCCGTGCTGGCCAGCATGGTGCACGGGATGACGGTGCCGGCCTCGATTGAGGTCGCCCAGCGGAGGAAGGGGCTCACCAAGGGCCTCTTCGAGTGGCTCGCCAAGGCGCCCTGGGGCAATCCGGGCTTCGCCGCCCTGGCCCTCTCGCTCGTGCTCTTCGGCTTCATCGGCGGCATCACGGGGGTCACCTTCGGCGCCGAGCAGGTCAACATCATCTCCCACAATACGCTGCGGATCACCGGGCACTTCCTCGCCACCGTGGTGGCCGGCACCACCATCGCGTTCATGGGGCTGACCTACTACGTGGTGCCGCTGATCTTCCGCCGCCACCTGCTCTCCCGCAAGCTGGCGACGATGCAGATCTACCTCTTCGCCATCGGCATGACCATCTTCATCGGCGGCATGACCACGGCGGGCTCTTACGCCATCCCGCGGCGGCACTGGGACGTGCAGTTTACCTCCTCCATCTTCCAGCCGCCCATCGAGCCCGCGGCCTTCGCCTTCCTGGGGATCATGGGCGTGGGCGGGCTCTTCGCCCTGGCGGGCGGCGCGCTCTACGTCCTGAACACGGTGGGCGCGATACTGTTCGGCAAGCGCGTCCCCGACACGCCGGGCGCCGTGCCGCTCGCAGCGCTGCCGCAGGGCCAGGGCCAGCACGTGCCGATCAAGGGCACCATGGTGCTGGTCTTCGTCTTCCTCGCGTCGTTCATCATCTACTATTTCCTCAACTGGAAGTGGCTGGCTGACATCTGGATCGTCAAGTAGAGGCGGCCATGCGCCTCGAGGTCGCGGACGTCCGGGCGGGCTCGGCGGTCGGGGTCGTCCCGGCCGCCACCCGCCGGCTCCTCGTCGGCTGGCTTGGGCTGGCCCTGGCCTCGCTGGTCGTGGCGGGCTTCTTCGCCATGCTCGCGGCCTTCGCTCGCACGCCGCTCGTCCACCGGCTGTTCAACGCCGCGCAGTTCCAGCTGGCGCTGACCTCCCACGTGACCTTCGCCTTCACGGTATGGTTCGTGACCTTTGCGGGCGCGCTCTGGGTCTACGCCGCGTGGCGGGCCAACTACCCGCTCAGCGCCGCGGCGTCGTGGGTGGCGCTCGGGTTGGCCGCCGCCGGCTCGGCCGCCATGGCCGTGCCCGCGTTCACGGCCTCGGGCCAGCCGTACCTCAACGACTATATGCCGATCATCGACCACCCAGCTTTCTGGGCCGGGTTGGTCCTGGTCGGGGCCGGCGTCAGCGTTCAAGCGGCGGCCTACCTCTGGGCCGCGCTGCGCGCCGGGCTGGGCGGCGCCAAGGCGACGGGCTCACCCGAGGGGCTGGCCATGGGCGTGGGCGCTCTCGCGGCGCTGTGCGCGACGCTGGCCTTCGCGCTCGCGCTGGCGCGCCTCGATCCCGCCTTGCCCTATGGGTACTCGCTGCGGGCGCTCGTCTGGGGCGGCGGCCACATCCTCCAATTCCTCCACGTGGCGGGCATGGTCTCGGTCTGGGCGGTGTCGCTGGCCGTCGCGGTGGTGACCGCCTTCCCGGCCCGTCGCGTGGTGCGCGTCCTGCTCTGGGCGCTGGTGCCGTGCATCATCGCGGCGGCGCTCGTCTACCTCGTCTGGCGGCCCGAGGAGCTGCTCCAGAACCGCCTGATCACCCTGCTGACCTTCGGCGGTCTCGGCGTGGCGGGCGCCCCCCTGCTCTTCATGGCCCTGGTGGCGGTCGCCACCGCACGGCGCCCGCTGCCGTGGGGCAGCCCGCTCTTCTCCGGCCCCGTGGTGTCCTTCGCCATGTTCACGGTGGGCGGCGCGATGGGGCTCATCGGCTTCACCCAGGACACCCGCGTGCCGGCGCACTACCACGGCATGGTCGGCGCGGTGACCCTGGCCTACATGGGGCTCACGCCGCTCCTGCTCGAACTGTGCGGGCGGCGGCCGGCGAGCGCGCGCTGGGCCCGCTGGCAGCCCTACCTCTATGGCATCGGCCTGCTCGGCATCATGGTCGGCATGCACTGGGCCGGGGGTCACGGGGCCCCGCGCAAGACCTTCGGCTTCTCCTGGGCCAACGCCCAGGCGCTGATCGGCATGAACCTGATGGGCGTGGGTTCGGTGCTGGCCATCGCGGGCGGGCTGGCCTTTGTGCTCAACATGGGGCTGCCGCTGTTGAGGCGGCGGGAGGGCGCGCCATGATCGCAGCCTACGTCGAGTCGCTCAAGCTGCGCGTCGGCACCTTCATCGGCATGGCGGCGGTGCTGGGCTGTGTCGCCACCGCCCCCGCGGGCACGAGCCTTCCAGCGCTCGGCCTCCTGTTCGTCGTGACCGTGATGGCGGCGGGTGGCGCGGGCGCCCTCAACCACTTCCTCGACCGCGATCTCGACGCCCTGATGCCGCGCACGGCCCGCCGCCCGCTGCCGTCCGGCCGCATCACCCACGGCTGGCACGTGGTGGCCCTGGGGCTCGGGCTGGTGGCCCTGGCGGTGAGCGTGGCGCTCTGGCAGCTCAACCGCCTCGTCGCGCTCCACGTCTTCCTGGGCGCGTTCACCTACGTCGTCGTCTACACCATCTGGCTCAAGCGCCGCTCCTGGCTCAACGTGGTGATCGGCGGGCTCGCGGGTTCCTTCGCGGTGATGGCCGGCGGCGCCCTGGCCCGGCCGGAGCTCTGCCTTCCGCCGGTGCTGTTCGCCGCCGTGCTCTTCTTCTGGAGCCCGTCGCACTTCTGGTCGCTCGCCATCGCCTACCGCAAGGATTATGTGAACGCGGGGATCCCGATGCTGCCGGCCGTGCGGGGCGAAACGCAGACGGCGCGCAGCATCCTCGTCAACACCGCGGGGCTGCTCGTTTCAAGCCTGCTGCCGTTCGGGCTCGGGCTGCTCGGATGGACCTATGTCCTGGTGGGAGTGCTGCCGGGCGGGGCGCACCTGCTGGCGCGGAACCTCCAGCTCCAGGCCCGCCCGACCGACCGGCGGCTGGCCCTGGCTAATTTCCACGCCTCGAATCTGTTCCTGCTGCTGCTCTTCCTCGGCGTCGTCCTCGACGCGGCCGTGCGATCCACGGCCGTGCAATCCATCTTCCGGCCATGGTGAAACGGCTCCTCACCCACCGGCTCTTCGCCCCCTCCCTGATGCTGGCCATCTTCGGCGTCGGGGCGGCGACGGTGGGGTTTCTCCTGATCGGCCCGGGACTGGCGCCGTGGGCCGATACGCTGCTGACGGCGTGCTTCGGCTGGAACGCCGAGACGCGCCGCTACCGGCTCGACGCGCTGATCCTGACCCTGCTCCAGCCGCCGCTCTTCGCCACGGTCGTCTTCTTCTTCTACATGGACGAGCTGCGGGACTTCCTGCGCTCGCGCTCGGGCCGGCTGGCCGCCGTGCTCGCGCCGGCGGTATTCGCCGGACTCGGCGCCTCCCTGCTGGCCACGAGCGAGATCTCGGCCTCGGGCGCGGCGCCGACCCCGGCCTCGCTCCAATCGCCGCTCCGCCAGGGCGCGGCCGCGCCAACCTTCTCGCTGATAGACCACCGGGACCGGGCCGTCTCGCTCGAGAGCCTCAGGGGCCGGCCCGTCGCCATGACCTTCGTCTACGGTAACTGTCACGCCTCGTGCCCGCTGCTCATCCGGCGGCTCAAGGCGCTCGAGGCGCGGGCGGCCGGCACCGACGCCGTCTTCGTGGCGGTGAGCCTCGACCCCGAGCGCGACACTCCGCTCGCGCTCCGCGCGGTCGCGGCGCACTGGGAGCTCAGCGACCACTGGCACCTGCTGACGGGCGACCAGGCCGCCGTGCGGCGCGTCCTGCGCGAGTACGCGATCCAGTGGGCGCCCTTGCCCGACGGCGAAATCGCCCACGAGAACGTCATCATCCTGATCGACCGCCGGGGGCGCCTCGCCTTCACCTACCGCGGTCTCGCCCATCCCGAGGACCGCCAGGCCGCCGAGCTCGCCCGCCTCTCGAGCGACCGGAGCTAGCCGTGTATCACCCGGGCCTCCCCGACGCGGGCGGCAGCCGCTCCGCGCCGGAAGCGGTCCCCGCGCCCTTCGGGTTCGCCCCCGGCGCGCCCGCCGCCCCGCCGCCCCCGCTGTTCCCGGGCGCGACCCGGCCGCGCGAGCCGATCCACCGCCGGGCGCTGGCGGCGGCGGGCGCGGCCTGGCAGTGGGGCGAGGTGGCGCTGGACCGGCTGGTCTCGCCGCCGCTCAACCCGCTCTACCATACCGGCACCATCGCGATGTTCTCGCTGGCCGTGGCGCTGGTGACGGGGATCTATCTCTTCCTCTTCTATCGAGTCGGCACGGACGCGGCGCACCGCTCCATCGAGGACATCATGGCCCAGCCCTGGGGCATCGGCGCCCTGATGCGCTCGCTGCACCGGTATTCCTCGGACGCGGCGATGCTGGCGGCGGCACTCCACGGCCTCAAGATGTTCCTCAACGACCGCTTCTGGGGGGCGCGGTGGATCGGCTGGGTCTCGGGGCTGACGCTCTTCGGCCTGGTCTGGGTCACCGGGGCCACCGGCTACTGGCTCGTCTGGGACATGCAGGCGCAGGTCCTGTCGGTGACCACGGCCAAGCTCCTCGACGTGCTGCCGGTGTTCGGCGAGCCCCTGGTGCGGAACTTCCTCGACGCCGGGCGCATCCAGAACTTCCTCTTCTTCCTCATCCTGTTCATCCACATCACGATCCCGCTCCTGTTGGGCGCCGTCTACTGGCTGCACATCATGCGGCTGTCGCGGGCGCGGTTCATGCCGCCGCGGATCGTCTTCTGGGTCACCGGCGCCGCCCTGGTTATCGCCAGCCTGCTGCGCCCCGCGCTCTCGGGCCCGCCGGCCGACCTGGGGCGGCTCAGCGGCGTGGTGCCCGTCGACTGGTTCTACTTCTTCTACTTCCCGCTCACCCGGCTCGATCCCCGCTGGGGCTGGGGCCTCGTGTTCGGCCTGGGGCTGGTCGCGCTCGCCATTCCATGGGCGCTCAAGGGGCCGGCGCCGGCGCAGGCCAAGGTGGAGAACATCGCCTGCACGGGCTGCACCCGCTGCTGGAAGGACTGCCCGTTCGAGGCGATCATCATGGTCCCCCGCCTCGAGGGAGGCCGCTACAAGCAGGTCGCCGTCGTCAACCCGGCCAAGTGCGTCGGCTGCGGCATCTGCATCGGCGCCTGCGACTCGGCCGGCATCCTGCTGGGCGATGCGCCGGTGAGCCTGCTGGGCCAGGCCGTCACGGGCCGCCTGCGCAGCATCGCCCCGGCGGCGGGCGGCCGCCCGGTGCTCGTCTACACGTGCCGGCCCATGCAGCATCTGGCCGGCCGCCTCGGCCCCGACGGCACCGTGCCGGGCCTGCCGGGAGTCACGGTGATGGGGCTGCCCTGCATCGGCACGCTCCACCCCGAAATGATCACCAAGTCGCTCGAGGCCGGCGCGGGCGGCGTCTTCGTGGCCGGCTGCGTCCCCGAGGACTGCCCGTACCGCGAGGGCAGCCAGTGGCTGGCCGCGCGCCTCAGCGGGCAGCGGCTGCCGTCGCTCGACAGCGTGCTCGAGGGGCGGCTGCGCGTGCGCTGGTATTCGCCCGTCGAGATCGCCCGCCTGCTGCGCGACGTCCGAGCGTTCCAGCAGGAACTCCCCGCTGAGGTGGCCCGCCAGTGAGCGCGCCAGTCCTGGAAAACCGCCGCCCCTCGGCCGGACGCCTGATCGGCTTCGCTCTGCTGCTCACCGCTGTGTCCTGGGGGCTGGGGGCCTTCGCGGCGTGGCCGTGGGCGGCCACCGACCCTGGCGCGGCGGTGATCCGCGTCGCGTTCAAGCACGTGGCGGCCTTCGAGCACGAGGCGGCCGCGCGCTCGAAAGAGGAGCTCGAGAAGCTGCCGCGCCACATGCGCCCGCAGAGCCCGGAGCGCTCCCGGACCGGCCGCCGCGTGGACACCGTGCTCCGCGTGGAGCTGGACGGCCGGCGCGTGCTCGAGCGGCACTACTCCCCGGGCGGGTTCCGGCACGACGGCCCCACGTTCGGGTACGAGGAGATCCCGGTCGCGCCAGGCGCCCATCGGCTCGAGGCCGAGTTATCCGACGCGCAGGCGGTGCGCGCCGAGAGCCAGGGGCGGCGGCGCTGGGAGGTCACCCAGCAGGTCGAGATCGCGCGAGGCCAGGCCCTGCTGGTCGAGTTCTCCGAGGATACGGGACTCCGGATCCGCTAGCGCCCCGTCCGCCAGCAGATCACCGCGGCAGTCTTCCTGAAGGGCGCGATCCACCCCCCGTCCCGCCGCACCAGACGCTCGCGGAGGAACTCGCGCAGATAGGCGCGGGGGTCGTCGCCCTCGAGCCCAAGATAGGTCATCCAGAAGTCGCAGGCCTCCTCGAGGTCCAGGAAGGGCTGGTCCGACGAGTACTCGATCACGGTGACCGACGGCCGGATGCCGAGCTGCCGCAGGGCGTCGAGCGTCTCCTCGGCGTCGCAGCGGTGCTCGTAGGGGCGGCCGAGCAGCACGGGGTAGAGCTCGGAGAAGAAGAACTTATCCTCGCGCTGGGCGCCCGGAACGTCGCGGACCAGGGCGACCCAGCGGCGGGCCGCCGAGCCGGCGTCCCGAAGGAACGCAGATCCGGCCTTCAGCAGCCCACCCACATGGGCGCAGAGCACGAGGTCGTGGGGGCGCACGGGCGTCTCACCCCAGGCGGCCTCGACGACCGTCACATTGGCCAGCCCGGCGCCGGCGGCCGCGGCGCGCAGCGCCCGGGCCATCGCCGGGCTCGGCTCGAGCGCCGTCACCGCCTCCAGCCGTCGGGCCAGCGGCAGGGTGAGGGCCCCGCAGCCGGCGCCCACGTCGAGGGCGTCCTTGCAGTCGGCCAGCTCCGGCTCGAGCACCTCGAGGACCCGCGCCGCGTAATCGCCCCGCTCGACGGCGCGTGCGTACCAGGCGACGGTGCGGTCCGTCCAGAACTCCGAGCGCGGCAGGCCGGGTGAGGTTCCGCTGGCCCGGGGCCGCGGCCCGGCTGTGCTACCCTCGAGCCGATGCACCCCGCTCGCGTGGAGCCCTGACCCCTGTCCCTTCTGAGCCGCTGGCTTCATGTCGTGGCCGCCATGGTCTGGATCGGCGGGATGCTCTTCATCGCCCTGGTCCTGGTGCCGGTGACCCGCCGCCTGGACGACCCGGCGCTGCGGGCGCGGCTCGTGCAGCAGACCGGGCGGCGCTTCCGCACCGTGGGCTGGATCGCTCTCGGCGTCCTGATCGTCACGGGTCTGGTCAACCTCTGGCTGCATCCGTTTCTGCTGGCCTCCCCGCGCTTCCACTGGAAGGCCTCCCTGATCGTGCTCACCTTGATCCTCAGCGCCTTCCACGACTTCGTCCTCGGGCCGCGCGCGGGGGCGCCGGGGGCGGATCCCTCGGTGCGCGTGCGCGCCTCCTGGCTGGCCCGGCTCAATGTCCTGGTGGCCCTCGCGATCGTCCTGCTGGGTCTCTCGCTGTTGGGTTAGCCCCGTCAGGCGAGAGCGGCGGCGAGCCGCTCCACGTCGGCCTCGGCGTGCTCGATCGAGGCTGCTCGCCCCTGTTCGGCCTCCACCGTCTCGAACTCGCGGCCCAGCGTCTGCTGGGCGGCGGCGTCCAGGACCGCGTCGGTGAGGGGAAACAGCACGCCGTTCTCCTTGTCGATGTGGTCGCGCAGGAGCTGGACGTAGCGCCGGGCGGCATCCGCGCGCTGCGCGGGATTGCCGCCCTCCATGGCCTGGATGAGGCTGCGCGCCTGGACATGCTCCTGGAGCATGACCTCGACCGGTCCGCCCTCGGCGGGCAGCCCGGCCTTGGCCAGGGCCGGGAAGAGGTAGCGCTCCTCCTTGGCATGGTGGTTGACGTCGGCGAAGGCGCGGAGCCACCGGATGGTCTGCTCCCACCAGCCGGCGGGCTGCGGCTGACCGGCGGCCAGCCGGCCGGCCGCGGTCTCGACCAGCTCGAGGCACCGCAAGATCACCCGGTGCTCGTCGCGCAGGATCTGGGTCGGTTGGGGCATGGCGCGCCTCCTACAGCTTGAACAGCTCCCGGGCATTGTCGCGGAGGAGCTTCTGCCGCGAGTCCTCGCGCAGCCCCAGGCCGTCGACCTGGTCCAGGCTCTCCTTCCAGGCCAGCCCGTTGGTGCCCCACACCGCGCGGTCCTGCCCCATGCGGCTGTTGATGAAGTTGATGATCTCGGGTTTGAGGTACTTGGGCATCCAGGCGTCCACCCCGAACCAGACGTTGTCCCACTTGTAGCAGACGCTGATCAGCTCCTCGACCCACGGCCAGCCCGTGTGGGCGCCCAGGATGCGGAGCGCCGGGAAGTCGGAGGCGATCTGGTCGAGGTACATGGGACGCCCGTGCTCGCTCGGCATGGACTCGAGCACGTGGCCCACCTGCATGGACACGGGCACGTCCAGCTCCACGCACTTGGCGTAGAGCGGGTACATCTTGCGGTCGTGCAGCGGGATATCGAAGCCGTAGATGTGGACGTACACGCCCTTGAAATTGTACTTCTTCACCGCGAGCTCGATCTCGGCCAGGCTCTCCTTGATGCGGAAGGGGTTGTAGCCCGCCAGCCCCACGAAGCGGTCGGGGTACTTCTCCGTGTACTGGGTCACCTCCTCGAGCGAGGTGTCCATGTACATCCACTTGTTCCAGTACGACCACATCTTCGTCTGGGTGATGAAGACCCTCTCGACGCGCGCCTCGTCCATCTTCTTCAGCATGGCCGGGATGGACTCGAACTGCGGCAGGCTGCCGATGGCGCGCTCCATGCGGCAGATCAGCTCGCCCTTCTTCGCGTCGGTCCACTTGGCGATGAACTCGGGTGTCGCCACGTAGTACATGATGTCGATGGCCTGCGGCCGCTCATTCATTTGAAGCCTCCTTTGTTCGGTTCCGTGTCATTCCATCAGGAGCGCTGACCGCGCTCGGGTGGTGTCAGCCCTCAGGAGCCGCCCGCGTGACCCCGGCGGATAGCGCCCACCGCGAGCAGCGCCACGCCGAGCGCCAGCGGGACCCAGTACCCGGGCACCTGGAACTCCCGGATCAGCACGATGCCGATGCCGATGAGGGTCAGGATCAGCCCGGCCATCATGATTCCCTTCGGCGAATGTGCGCACTTCATGTTCACTCCTCCTTTGGCAACGGCTCAGGCCATGGTCAGGCCGCCCGATACGCTGAGCGTCTGGCCGGTCACGAAGTCGGCCGCCGGCGAGGCCAGATAGACCACGGCTCCGGCGATGTCCTCGGGCTGGCCCACGCGTCCGAGGGGGATGGCGCGGGTGACGGCCTCGATGACCTTCTCGGTCTTGGGCGATTGGGCGCGGATGCCCTGCAGCAGCGGCGTCTCGGTGAGACCGGGGCAGACCACGTTGACCGTGATGCGGTGGCGCGCCATCTCGCGCGCCAGGGTCTTGGAAAAGGCGATGATGGCGCCCTTCGTCCCGGCGTAGACCGCCTCGCCGGTGGAGCCCACCCGCCCCGCGTCGGAGGCGATGTTGATGACCTTGCCGCTCCCGCGCTGCACCATGGAGGGCAGCGCGGCCTTGCAGACGTAGAGGATGCTCTTGAAGTTGATCGCGAGGATCTTCTCCCAGGTCTCCTCCTCGCTGTCGAGGAACAGCTCGAGCTTGTCCCAGCCGGCGTTGTTGACGACGATGTCGAGCTGCCCGAACTGGGCGAGCGTGTCGGCGACGGCGCGGTCGACCTCGGCGCGCCGGGTCAGATCCACGCCCAGCGCGAGGCCCTTCACGCCCAGCGCCTCGATCTCGCGGGCGACGGCCCCGGCGTTGTCTTTGAGAATGTCCAGCACCGCCACCTGGGCGCCCTCCCGGGCCAAGCCCAAAGCGATGGCGCGGCCGATGCCGCGGCCGCCGCCGGTGACCAGCGCGGTCTTGCCCTTGAGTGTCATGATGTCCTCCCCTCACCCCGACCCTCTCCCCAGAGGGGAGAGGGAGTTAGCGGTCCTTCCAGATTGGTTTGCGCTTCTCGACGAAGGCGCGGAGGCCTTCTTCGGCGTCCTCGGTCGTCATGAGCTCGTGGTGGTACATCTCTTCGAGCACACTCAGGCCCTCGTCGAAGCTCCCGCCCAGGGTCTCCTTCACCGCGCGCTTGGCCAGCCGGAGCACGAGCGCGCTCTGGACCGTGTAGCGGGCCACCTCCGCCTCCACGGCCTCGGCCAGCGTGTCCAGGGGGACGACGCGGTCC
>JBGPZD010000095.1:0-8149 GCA_041493605.1 Methylomirabilia bacterium | reverse complement strand
GGTTACCCAGCACCTTCCGTTTCTTGTGCCAGAACTTGATCATAACCGTCTTCCCCCTTGCTGGTGTTGGCGCCCGGAAGCGGGCTGGGTTCGAGAATTGTGTAGCCGGGTCAAGCAGATGCATCCCCGGTGCCAGATCTCAAGCTGGCGTTTCTCCGGGTCGAAGGCGCCCAAGACGGGCTCTCCAGGGCGTTTTTCCTACTCTAAGTCCTTGAAAAGCTGGGGGGAGGCTGTCGGGGGGCTGACGCCTGACGGCCGGGCGTCGGCGGCGGAACACCGCCCAGGGCGGAGGGCGCCCAGATGTCAGGGCAGGGTACGAGGGAATTGCCCAAAACCTTGGAGCCTCGCCAGGCTCGGGCGGCGGGGCCGGCCCGAGGTCAAGGCAAGATCGCGCGTCCCCGGTGCGGTCCCGGCGTCGCCTCACTCTCCAAGGGTCGCGTGGCATTCGCGGCAGATCGGCTCCACGCGCTTGCGAGCGATGAACTGGGCCTTGGGATCGCCGTCCGTCGTATGCGAGCTGTGGCACCGCACGCACGTCATCCGGACCGCGTCGTGGGGCCGGATCGCGTGGTAGGCGTTGCCCGCGCGCCCTTCCTGCGCCTCCTCCTGCTCGGCCGTGACCACCGGCGGGTGCTTGAGGATCGGGGTGTGGCACTGGGTGCATTCCTTCGAGCGGAGCGGGAGCTTCATGTCCTCGGGCTCGCGGTAGCGCCCCACGAGGAACTTTCCCGTATCCAGCGCCGCCAGGGACCACACCCGCGCGCGCATCACCGTATCGGCCCCGCCGTGGCAGTCGATGCAGCGCACGTCCTTGGCGTCGTGCGGGGCGGTGAGGTCGGTGAAAGGGACCGAGGTGGAGCGCTTGAACTTTTCGTCGTGCAGGTGGCAGGCGACGCAGAACGTGTTGTCGCGCTCCTTGACCGCGAGGGTGACCAAAGAGACGCTCGCGATCACCGCGAGCCCCGCCAGGGCGACGACGCACCGTCCAAGCGCGCGACGTCGCACCGGCGGGGCCTCGCCTGTGCTACCGGACCGTGACGGTGACGGGCTTGGAGAAGAGGATGTGCCCCGACGGGCCGCCCGGTCCGCCTCTCGGGAGGACGGCGCCGGCGGCCGACGTCACGGAGCCGACCGAGGAGGCCTTCTCCGTCCCGTAGTGGAACGCGACGGCGACCGTGTAGGTGCCGGGCGTCTGGGGCGCGTGCACGGTCCAGGTGACCTTGCCGTCGGGGAACTTCTTCGCGGCGAGGTCCGCCTGCTGATCGAAGATCAGCACGGCGCTGAGGTTCTTCTTGAGCCCGGGCCCCCGGCTGTCCACCCACTTCGTCTGCTCCTTGCCGTCGGCGCCCCACACCTTGGGCGCCCCGACGATGAGCCAGCCGTCGGCGCTGATCGGGCGTCCCTGCAGCCTGAGGTCGCTCTCCATCAGCCAGAGGCCGACCACCCCGTGCCCGCCGCGCACGGTCACGGTGATCTGGGCCTCCTGGCCGGGCTTGAGGGCGGAGGGCACCGAGAGCGTGACCGAGGCGTTCTGGTCCATCAGCTTCACGTCCGCCAGCAGCTTCTGACGGTCGGCCGGGCTCATGTCCTTGTAGGGCCCGGCGCCTTCCTCGATGGCCTTGTAGTGCTTGCTCTCGACGAGCTGGGTCGCGGCAAAGGCCTCAGGCTCGACGCGCAGCTGCTCCTTGCTCATCGAGGAATGGCAGCCGGAGCACGTGGGGATGAGGTCGGTCACATTTCTCAGCGGCCCGCCGTTGTAGGGATGCGCAGGTCCGCCCCATAGCAAGACCGCCGCCAATAGAACACCGGTGAGTGTGAGCGGGCGTGGCATAGGGACCTCCTCAGGAGATAAGGGTGGAAGCTATACTGGAAGCTATTCAATGACCGTGAGTCTAACTCACCGCGGGGCGCAAGGGTTCCCGCCCGGTTTGCCTGGACGGCCCCCCGCCTCCCCTCGCCGGGCGGGACGGGCTACCGGGCTGGCGGCACGTAGAGCCGGCCGCCGGTCCGCTTGAACTCCTCGGCCTTCTCCCTGAGCCCCTGCGCCAGCGCCGCGGTGTCGTCGGCGATCCCCTGCCGCTGCGCGTACTCGCGCACGTCCTGGGTGATCTTCATCGAGCAGAAGTGCGGGCCGCACATGGAGCAGAAGTGGGCGAGCTTGGCGCCCTCGGCCGGCAGGGTCTCGTCGTGGAAGGCGCGCGCCGTCTCGGGATCGAGGGACAGGTTGAACTGGTCCTCCCACCGGAACTCGAAGCGGGCGCGCGACAGCGCGTCGTCCCATTCCCGCGCGCGCGGGTGCCCCTTGGCGATGTCGGCGGCGTGCGCCGCGATCTTGTAGGCCATGACGCCGTCCTTGACGTCCTGCTTGTCGGGCAGTCCCAGGTGCTCCTTGGGCGTGACGTAGCAGAGCATGGCCGTGCCGTACCAGCCGATCATGGCCGCCCCGATCGCCGAGGTGATGTGGTCGTAACCCGGCGCGACGTCGGTGGTGAGCGGCCCGAGCGTGTAGAACGGCGCCTCGTGGCAGACCGCAAGCTGGCGGTCCATGTTCTCCTTGATGAGGTGCATGGGGACGTGTCCCGGCCCCTCGATCATCACCTGGCAGTCACGCTCCCAGGCGATCGTGGTCAGCTCGCCGAGCGTCTCCAACTCGGCGAACTGCGCCTCGTCGTTGGCGTCGGCCTGGCAGCCGGGCCTGAGCCCGTCGCCCAGTGAAAAGGCGACGTCGTAGGCGGTCATGATCTCGCAGATCTCGCTGAAGCGGGTGTACAGGAAGCTTTCCTGATGGTGGGCCAGGCACCACTTGGCCATGATGGACCCGCCCCGCGACACGATCCCCGTGACGCGCTTCGCGGTCAGCGGGACGTAGCGCAGCAGCACGCCGGCGTGGATCGTGAAGTAGTCCACGCCCTGCTCCGCCTGCTCGATGAGGGTGTCACGGTAGATCTCCCAGGTCAGCTCTTCGGCCTTGCCCTGCACCTTTTCGAGCGCCTGGTAGATGGGCACGGTGCCGAGCGGGACGGGCGAGTTCCGCAGGATCCACTCGCGGGTCTCGTGGATGTTCTTGCCCGTGGAGAGATCCATGATGGTGTCGGCGCCCCACCGGGTCGCCCACGTCATCTTCTCCACTTCCTCCTCGATGGAGGAGCTGACGGCCGAGTTGCCGATGTTGGCGTTGATCTTCACGAGGAAGCGGCGCCCGATGATCATGGGCTCGCTCTCGGGGTGGTTGATGTTGGCGGGGATGATGGCCCGGCCACGGGCGACCTCCTCCCGCACCATCTCGGCGGCGACGCCTTCACGGATGGCGATGAACTCCATCTCGGGCGTGATGTCGCCGCGGCGCGCGTAGTGCATCTGGGTGACGCGGCGGCCCGGCGTGGCCCGCAGCCCCCAGCGACCGCTCGCGCCGGGCTCGACGTCGCCGCGGCCGAGGATCCACGGCCGGCGCAGCGGCGGCAGACCCTGCTTGAGGTCGGCGGTGAAGGCGGGGTCCGTGTAGGGCCCGCTGGTGTCGTAGAGGCGGATGCGCTCGCCGTTGGTGAGCGGGACCTCGCGGAGCGGAACGCGGATGGACGGGTCGGAACCGGAGAGATGGATCTTCATGCGTGGCCTCCCTTCGCTGGCATTACCCAGGTCAGGTCGTTAGCGGTCGGCAGCGACTGCGCTGCCCTCTCAGCCCGGCGTACCGAGCTCCCGCGTGGGAACTGCTGCTCGAATGTTACGTGCAAATCCTGCGGCGGTCAAGCCGGGTGGGTGTGGCTCCGGCGCCGCGCGCCTAGCCGGCCGGCGTGACGCGGATCAGAACGCTGGTCTTCCGGGCCAGGCCCTTCTCGATATAGCGCCCCATCCAGAGCGGCACCAGGACCCAGTACTTCCGGCGGTAGGCCCGCAGCAGGGCCTGCTCCAGGTCGGGCCGGTCGTCCACCCATTCGGCCCGCCCCTCGAAGCGCGGGCCGTCCCGCTTGCCCACGTGGACCGTGACGCGGCCGTTGGCGCGGATCCGCCGCGCCTTGAGGCTCGCGCGCTGGGTGGTGAAGTACACGGCGCCGTCGTGGGGCCACAGCCATGTGGGCACGGTGCCCGGCTGGCCCGCCTGGCTGTACGTCGTCACGTACAGGTACCTGGCGCCCTCGAGGGCGCGCGTGAGATCGGCGTCCATGGACCGGCTGGAGGGTCGGCTTGCGTCCATGCGCGGCCCATCCTATCATTCGGGGGCGCATGAAAATCTGCTTCTTCCACCTGATGCCGTACCGGTTCCTGCCCGATAACTTCCAGAACGACTACCGGTCCGTGTGGGTGGACGTGCCGCAATCGCTCTACGACGCGCGGAAGGCCCACGGGCTGTACAACGAGTACCTGGACGAGCTGGAGCACGCCGAGCGCTGCGGCTTCGACGGCCTCTGCGTCAACGAGCACCATCAGAACGCCTACGGGCTCATGCCCTCGCCAAACCTGATGGCGGCCGCGCTCAGCCGCAGCACCTCGAGGGCGGCGATCATCGTGCTCGGCAACAGCCTGGCGCTCTACAATCCGCCCGTGCGCGTGGCCGAGGAGTTCGCCATGCTGGACGTGATCTCGGGCGGGCGCCTGGTGGCCGGGTTCCCCGTGGGCACCTCCATGGACTCCAACTTCGCCTACGGCGTCAACCCGGCCACGCTGCGCGAGCGCTACTACGAGGCCCACGACCTGATCATCCAGGCGTGGACGCGCCCCGAGACCTTCGCCTTCAACGGCAAGTACACCCAGCTCCGCTACGTGAATCTCTGGCCCCGGCCGCTGCAGCAACCGCACCCGCCGGTCTGGATCCCGGGCGGCGGGAGCCTCGAGACTTGGGGGTGGACGGCCGAGCGCGACTACGTCTACTGCTACCTCTCCTACTACGGCTACAAGCGCGGCAAGGCGACCATGGACGGCTTCTGGAGCGCGCTGGAGAAGATGGGCGTGGACGACAACCCCTACCGAGCGGGTTTCCTCCAGCTCGTCTGCGTCGCGCCGACCGACGCCGAAGCGGAGCGGCAGTACTTCTCCCACGTGGACTACTTTTACCAGAAGTGCCTGCACGTCTGGGAGGGCTTCGCCGAGGCGCCGGGCTACCGCACGCTCAAGACGCTCCAGGCGGGGATCCGCCCCCAGGTGGGCGACCTCGCGCGCAAAATCCGCCAGTCGCTGGACTGGAAGAAATACCTGGAGCAGGGCTACGTCATCGCGGGCAGCCCGGCCACCGTGCGGGAGCAGCTCACCGACTGCATCCGGAAGCTGCGCGTGGGGCACCTCATGGTGCTGCTCCAGATCGGCAGCATGCCCAAGGAGCTGGCAATGCAGAACACCGAGCTCTTCGGCAAGGAGGTGCTGCCGCATCTCCGGAACATCTGGCCCGGCTACACGGATCGCTGGTGGCCGTCAGGGGCGAACGGCTCGGCCGATGACGCCTGACGACCGGATCGTCCCGATCCGCGACGGCGCGGTGAAGTTCCGGGTCCTCTCGGCGGGCCGCGGCCCGGCGCTCCTCTACCTGCACTCCTTTCACGACCGCAGCGGCTGGCCGCCGTTGCTGGAGCGGCTCGCCGAACGGTTCACCGTCTACGCCCCCTTCCATCCCGGCGTTCAGGGCTCAGAGGGGGTGGAGGCCATTGACGACGTCGTGGATCTGGCGCTGGCCTACGACGAGCTGCTGGGCGCGCTCGGCATCGACGCCGCCTTCCTCATGGGGCACTTCTTCGGCGGCATGGCGGCCGCCGAGGTGGCGGCCATCTGCCCCGGCCGCGCGCGGGGGCTCTGCCTGATCTCGCCGCTCGGGCTGTGGCTCGACGGGAAGCCGGTGGCGGACGTGGTCATCCTGCCGCCGGCGGATCTCGACGCGCTGCTCTGGAAGGACCGCGAGTCGGCCGCCGCCCGCGGCTGGCGGACCCTGCCCCGATCCGACGAGGAGAACGTCGCGGCCCAGATCGAGCAGATCCAGCGGCTGGCCGCCATGGGCAAATTCGTCTGGCCCATCCCCGACAAGGGGCTCGGCAAGCGTCTGCACCGCATCGCGGCGCCGACGCTGATCCTTTGGGGCGACGCCGACCGCGTCAATCCGCCGGCCTATGCCGCCGAATTCGGTCGCCGCATCCGTCGCGCCACGATCACCACGCTGACCGGAGGCCACATGCTCCACCTCGAGTCCGCCGACGCGGTGGCGGCGGCCGCCGTGAACTTCTTCCAGTAGCCCGACCCGGGAGGACCCCGATGCCGCCCCATCGCCACGCGTACCGCCCCGTCGTCATGGGCCGGCGCGGAGCCGTCACCTCATGAGCCTCGAAGGCAAGGTCGCCGTCGTCACGGGAGCGGGCTCGGGCATCGGGCGCGCGATCGCGCTCGCCATGGCGGCCCAAGGCGTGAGTGTCGCCGTCGTCGACATCGACAAGACCGCGGCGAACGACACCCTCGTCCAGATCGCGCGGGAGGCCACGGGCGATCTCTCGAGCGTGGCGCTCGGGGCCGATACGAGCCGGGCGGCCGAGATCGACGCGGCGGTCACGACGGCCGTGGACGAGCTCGGGCCACTCGACATCATGGTGAACAACGCCGGGATCCTGGACGGCTACTTCAATGTCGATGAGATGGACGAGGCGGTCTGGCGCCGCGTCATCGACATCGATCTCACCGGCGTCTTCTTCGGCTGCAAGCGGGCGCTCAAGGAGATGCTCCCCCGCGGCCACGGGCGCATCATCAACATGGCCTCGGTGGCGGGGCTCAATGGCACCGGCGGCGGCGCTGCCTACATCGCGGCCAAGCACGGCGTAGTGGGGCTCACACGTCAAATGGCCGTCGTCTACTCGGCCCGAGGCGTGACGATCAACGCGGTGTGCCCGGGACCTATTCTGACGAACCTGCGACAGCACTCGCAGCAGATCCTCGGCCCGGGCGTGCCGGACATGAGCGGCCGCGGCATCGCGGTGAACGACGAACAAGTCCGCGCGGTGGTGCCGGCAGGGCGTCGGGGCACGGTCGAGGAGATCGCCTCGGCGGTGTGCTACCTGTCCTCGGACGAGGCGGGATACATCACCGGCCACACACTCGTGATCGACGGCGGCTGGAGGGCTAAATGATCAGCAAATTCTCGGTGCTCTACGTCGGGCAGATCGAGCTGGACAATATCGGGCGCGACGGCACGCCGTCCGACGAGCGGCGCTATCCTAATGAGCGGCTCGCGGAAGCCTTCCAGACGGCGAAGGACCTGGCCCAGCACATGGACGAGCTGGGCTACTACGCCCTCTGGACCGCCGAGCACCACTTCCAGCGCGAGGGCTACGAGGTCTTCCCGAACCTGATCCTGCTCTCGACGTGGCTCGCCACCCAGACGCGCCGGCTCAAATTCGGCTGCGCCTTCAACATCCTGCCCATGTGGCATCCGGTGCGGCTGGCGGAGGACTATGCGGTGGCCGACATCGTCACCGGGGGGCGCGTGATCATGGGCGTCGGCCGCGGCTACCATACCCGGGAGGTCGAGTCCTTCGGGTCGCCGCTGTTGGACGCGGCCGCCAACCGCGAGCTCTTCGAGGAGCAGATGGAGGTGTTGCTCAAGTGCTTCAACGAGGAGTCGTGGAGCCACCGGGGCAAGCACTATGTGATCCCGCCGGACGTGGACTACCGCGGCTACCGGCTGCGCGAGATCACCGTGGTGCCGCGGCCGCTCCGCCGGCCCGTCGAGATCTGGATGCCGATCGCGAGCGGCAAGAGCATCGACTACATGGCCCAGCAGGGGCTCAAGGCCATGGTGACGCTCAACGGCGAGAAGATCCTCGAGCAGACGGCGACGGCCTACCGCGACGCCTGCGCGCGCCACGGCCGGCCCAAGCAGCTCGGCGAGGACCTCATCTGGGGCGTGGGCCTCTACCTGGCCGACTCCAGCGAAGAAGCCATTCGGCGCCTCGAGCCCTCGCACGACGAGCGCTACAAGTGGTTCGCGCCTTTCGGCTTCGTTCGCTACGCCGACGAGCAGGGTCGCCCCTGGGGCACGCCCGGCGCCCCGGCGCGCATCCCCACGCTCCGGGATGGCGTCGAGCAGAGGGCGTGGCTCTGCGGACGGCCCGCCGAGGTGATCGAGACCATCCGCGAGGTCGAGGCCAGGTATCCCGGCCTCGACCAGATGATGATCCACTGG
>JBGPZD010000090.1:0-8670 GCA_041493605.1 Methylomirabilia bacterium | reverse complement strand
GGGCGGAGTGGCGGCTCATCTGCGGCCCTGCGCGGCGGCGAACTCGGCCTTGGCCGCCTTTACCTGTGACGGGTCCGCCAGCAGGTCCAGCGCGGTCATGGCCATGGCCTTGGCCCCCGCCAGGAGCCCGGCCCGCGCCAGGGGAGTCACCGCGGCCAGGGCGAACTCGCGCGTGTGGATGGCCGTGCCCTCGGGCGCGACTTGGATCCAGGGATGGATCGTGGGAACCACCTGGCTCACATTGCCGATGTCGGAGGAGGCGAGCCGGTCGCCGCAGGGTGGGCCCTCGGCGAGCCCCACCGCCCGCATATTGGCCGCGAAGACGTCGAGCAGCGCCTGGTTGCGCTTGAAGGGCTCGTAGACATCGTCGTGCTGGGTGATCTTGAGCGTGACACCGGCCGCCCGCGCGGCGCCCTCGGCGCAGGCCACCACCCGCTTGTAAAGCTCCCACATGGCGTCGATGCGCGGGGCCCGCACGTAGAAGGTGGCGCTGGCGTACTCGGGGATGATGTTCGGCGCCGCCCCGCCGCTCCCGATGATGCCGTGGATGCGGCAGTCCGGGCGCACCTGCTGCCGCAGCATGCTCACCGCCGTGTAGGTCTGCACGCAGGCGTCCAGGGCATTGACCCCCGCCCACGGATCCACGGACGCATGGGCCGCCCGGCCCGCGTACTCGAAGGTGGCCCGCACCACGCCCAAGAAGTCCTGGTGGAGCAGGGTGCGGTCGAAGCCGTGGATCATCATGGCGCAGTCCACGTCCTTGAAGACGCCGCCCTGGATCAGCCGGCCCTTGCCCCCGCCCCGCTCCTCGGCAGGCGTGCCGATCACCTGGATGCGCCCCTGGGGCAGGCGGTCCCTCACCGCGGCCAGCGCCGCGCCCGCGCCCGCGCCGGCGGCCGCAATCACATTGTGGCCGCACGCGTGACCGATGCCGGGCAGGGCGTCGTACTCGCACAGGATGGCGATGGTCGGGCCCGGGCCGGTTTCGATGGTGGCGCGGAAGGCCGTCTCCACGCCGGCCACCCCCCGCTCCACCACGAGGCCGTGCCCGTCGAGAAACCCGGCCAGCCAGCCGGCGGCCCTCACCTCCTCGAAGGCCATCTCGGGGTGGTCGTGGATGTGGCGGGAGAGGGCCTCGAGATCATCGGCCACACGGTCCACCGCCTCGGCGACGGCCTTCTTCACGGCATCCATTAAGCCCTCCCTCGCGGGGCACTGTTGCACGGGGCCGGTATCTTTCCTGCGCTCTTGCCCGCGTGAGTGCTCTTGTGGGGCAGCATATGCCACCACATCAAGCGAGAGGCCAGCCGCTTCATCCTATGCTCCAAGCCCAACAGGCATTGATAAAGCGCGGTGGCTTGCATGGTCGTTCCCTCCCTGGATAACCATGCTATCCTTTCACCTTACCCACCCGGAACCTGGAAGCACCAGTTATCCAAACGAAGTCCGTGTACTGGAAATCTGGGAACAGGCTCCATCTCAAAGGGAGCAAGTAATATGAGCCATAGTTTAATCGTCATTGTGGAGGACGATCAATCGGTTAGGGAAGTGCTTCAAGCGGCCATGGAATTAGAGGGCTACGAGGTCCGAACGGCCAATGACGGAGAAGAAGCGTTTTCGCTTCTGAAGGAACTAAAAGTGCCCTGCTTAATCCTCACCGATCTGATGATGCCTAAGATGAATGGTTATGAATTTATCGAACTAGCGAGTCAAACCCATACGATTGCCTCAATTCCTATTGTTGTTGTGTCTGGAACACCTGATGAATCAGAGGTGAAGGTATTGACGGAGTCGGGGAAAATCAAAGGTCTAGTCAAAAAGCCAGTCAATTTGGACTATTTGATGAGTATCGTCCACGAATACTGCGGTCCACCGCCAGTCCGTCAAGATACTAAGAAACCTGTCAACGAGTAGGGGAAATGTGGAAATTAAAGATATGTCGCTGGAAACTTTGAAAGCATGGAATTTTCGTGACCATTTCTAACGAAGTGGCAGGCAGGATTCAAACCTCTCCCGCAGCACCTTGAGTTGTTGCTCTTGGGCTGGGCGCGCTCTCTACGTCTCTTTCGTCTTTCGCCCAGCAGCAGACCAGGATCTAGCCTAGGCGCCTAACCCGGTCGCGAGGCGCGGGCTTCGGCGGCCTTGGCCTTGAGGGCCTCCCACGCGGTCATGGGGATGGTCGGGGTGCCCAGGGTGGCAGCGCGGACCTTGGGGCCGTGGAAATCCGAGCCGCCCGTCGCCACGAGGTCCCGGTCCTTGCAGAGCTGGAGATAGGCGGCGCGCTGGGCCGCCGAGTGCTCGGTGTAGTAGCACTCGATGCCCATCATCCCCGCCTCGATCAGCCCGGGGATGAGCGCATCCCGATCCGCCAGGCCCGGATGGGCGATCACCGGCACGCCGCCGGCCTTGCGGATCAGCCGCACGGCCTCCTCGGGCGTGAGCTTCTTGCGGGGCACATGGCCGGGCCGGCCCGAGCCCAAGTACTTGTCGAAGGCCTCGCGCACGCTCTTGACATAGCCGCGCTTGACCATCACCCGGGCCACGTGGGGCCGCCCGGCTGAGCCCTCCTTGACCAGCGCGAAGACCTCGTCGGGTTCGATGGGCATGCCGAGGCTGGCCAGGCGCTCGACCATGCGCTGGACGCGCCGGCGGCGCTCCTCGCGCTGCTCGCGGCAGAAGGTCTGGAACCACGGGGCTTCGTAGTCCATCAAGTAGCCGAGGATGTGGATCTCGGCGCCCTCGACGTCGCAATTGATCTCGATGCCGGGGACGATCTCGAGCGGCCGGTGCTTGGCGGCTTCGTCCATGGCCTCGGCCAGGCCCTCGGTCGAGTCGTGGTCGGTGACGGCCAGGACGCGCAGGCCGCGCCGCGCCGCTTCCCGCACGAGCTCGCGCGGCGTCAGTGTGCCGTCGGACGCGGTCGTGTGGGAGTGGAGGTCGACGCCTCCCGGCATGCCGCTACCGGCCGTGCCCCAGCGCCCCGAGGTAGTGCAGCAGGGTGCGCACGGCCACGCCGGTGCCGCCCTTGGGTCCGAGCGGCAGCTCGCGCTCGGTGAAGGCGGTGCCCGCGATGTCGAGATGCGCCCAGGGCAGGCCGCCCGTGAAGTCGCGCATGAAGAGCCCCGCAACGATGGCGCCGCCGCCGCGCTGGCTCGAGATATTGTTCAGATCGGCGATGTCGCTCTTGATGCCTTCCTTGTACTCCTCGTGCAGCGGCAGCCGCCACAGCCGCTCCCCCGCCGCCTCGGCCGCCACCAGAAGGCGGCCCGCCAACGCCTCGTCGCTGGCGAAGAGGCCCGAGACGCCGAGCCCGAGCGCGATCACGATGGCGCCGGTGAGCGTAGCCAGGTCCACCATCTCGTCGGGCTTGACCACCTTGGCGGCGTAGGCCAAGGCGTCGGCCAGGGTCAGCCGCCCCTCGGCGTCAGTATTGCCGATCTCGATGGTCAGGCCGTTCATGGCCTTGACGATATCGCCGGGGCGCTGGGCCATGCCCGACGGCATGTTCTCCGTCGCGGCGATGAGGCCGTGCACCTCGACGGGCGGCTTGAGCTTGGGCAGCGCCTGGAAGAGGCCCAGCACGGCCGCGGCCCCCGACATGTCGTCCTTCATCCGCACCATGCCGTCGGCCGGCTTGAGGTCGAGTCCCCCCGAGTCGAAGGTGATGCCCTTGCCGATGACGGCGACGCGCCGGCGCGCGCGGCGCTTGGGGGTATAGGTCAGGTGGATGAACTTGGGCGGCTGCTCGCTGCCCTGGGCCACGCCGAGATAGGCGCCCATGCCGAGCCGCGCGCAGTCGGCCCGCTCGAGGATCTTGAGCCTCAGGCCGCCCGCTCGGGCGATCTCGGCGGCGCGCTTGGCGAGATAGGCCGGCGTCACCACGTTGGCCGGCTCGTTGACGAGGTCGCGGGTGAGGCAGGTCGCCGCGGCCCAGATCTCGCCGAGGCGCAGCCCCTCCTGGGCGGTGGCGCGGTTGCGCAGCGCCGGCTCCACCACGACCAGCGACTGGACGGCCTTGCCGTTCTTTTCCTTGAGGTACTTGTCGAAGCGGTAGGTGCCGAGCAGGGCGCCCTCGACGACGGCCTGGGCGCGCTCCCGCGGCGAGACCGCGTCATCGGGCAAAAAGACGGCGACACTGGCGGCGCCAAGATCGCGCGCGCGGCGCGCAGCCGCCGCCGTCCCGCGGCGGAGCGGCTCGGCGCCCGCGTCCTTCCGGGGCCCGAGACCGACCACGAGGACCCGCCCGGCGAGGATGCGGCCGGCGGTGTGGAAGTGGGAGACCTGGCCGGCCTTGCCCTCGAACTTCTCGGCCTTCTGCACGGAGGAGAGGAGCCCGCCCAGCTTGCGGTCCAGCGCGGCCAGCTCCGGGGTCGGCCGGCCGCCGTCCGCGTACTGCCCGACGACGAGCGCGTCGGCGCGGACGTCCAGCGGGCTCCGGGTCTCGAGGACGCACTTCATCGAAGCGCTCCTCCTTTGGCGAGGCTCACGGCGCAGTCGATCATCTCCGCGAGCCCCTCCGTGGTCTCGTACTGGCCGAGCTCGGTCACCCGCACCCAGCGCGCCTCGGCGGCGTCACTCCCCGCCCGGAGGGCGCCGCCGACCACGGCCGCCACATAGTCGATGATCACCCAGTGGTAGCGGACCGGATCGGCGCCGTTCTCGCGGACGATCCGATCGACGACGCCGCACAGCCCGAGGATGCGGACGCGAAGGCCACACTCCTCCTCCACCTCGCGCGCCGCCGCGTCCTCGAGGCGCTCTCCGAGGCCGACCAGGCCGCCCGGGAGGCTCCATTTCCCCTGCGACGGCGGCTTGCCGCGCTTGACGAGGAGGACCCGCTCGCCATCCAGGACCACCGCGCCCACACCAACCCGCGGGGCCTCCGGGAACTCGCGCGCGGCCGGCGCCATCAGGGCGTGGTGAGCGGGATGGGCGGGCGCCCGGAGCGAGTCCAGCGCTCGGCGCCGTACTTGTCGGCGACCAGCGACTCCGCCAGCTCCTGCTCCGCCTCGGACAGCCCGTCCGGCCGGAGCTCGAGGCCATGGGTGTCGCGGAATCCCTGGGCGAGCGCCTCGACGGCCTCGTCGAAGCCCGGACGCCGGCCCAGCACAGCCTCGAGCGTCGTCATGCCTCCCAGCGGATCCCGCTCGGCGGGGAAGACGCGGCGCAGGCGGTCGGGCGCGGCCCCCAGCATCACCGCGCCGTGCTGGAGAAAGCCCGCGCCCTGGCGCCGCTGGGCGTTGCCCACGAGCTTCCGCCCGGCGACCTCGAGCTCGTAGGAGCCGGTGCGCGCGAAGCAGAAGGCCGGCATGGCGGCGGGATCGGAGGCCTGCACCGGCACCATATCCACGGGCGCGCCCAGCCGGCGCAGCCCGGCTTCGAGCGCCCTGCCGATCCAGCGGTAAGTGGCGAGCAGGTCATCGGCGCCGGCGAAGTCCGGCGCGGCGGCTGTCACGCTGTAGGTCACCTCGAGGTCGGGCCCTTCGTGAAGGATGGCGCTGCCGCCGGTGGGACGCCGGACGAGGCCGATGCCGAGGGCCGCCGCGGCGGCGAGGTCGATGCGCCCGTCGAGCGGCTGGCCGTAGCCCAGCGAGACGGTAGGCGGCCGCCAGGCGAAGAAGCGCAGGGTCGGCGGTCCCGTTCCCCGCAGGCGGCTCAGCAGGAGCGCCTCATCGAGGGCCATGTTGGCGGCCCCGTCGAGCGGCTCGGTCACGAGGAGGCGAAAGGCCGCCACGCTCTCCGGTCAGGCCCGCGTCCAGCGCAGCGTCGGCTGGCGCGCGGCCAGGGTCTGGTCCAGCCGCCGCACCGGCGTCGTCACGGGCGCGTCGTGGATCACCTGCGGGCTCGACTCGGCCTCGCGGGCGATCTGGATCATGGCGTCGCAGAACTCGTCGAGCGTCTCCTTGGACTCGGTCTCCGTGGGCTCGATCATCAGCGCTTCCTCGACGATCATCGGGAAGTAGGTCGTCGGGGCGTAGAAGCCCAGGTCGAGAAGGCGCTTGGCGACGTCCATGGCCGAGACGCCCAGCTTCTTCTGCCGCCGCGCCGAGATCACGCACTCGTGCATGCAGGGGCCGGCCGCCGAGCGGTCATAGTGGCCCTCGAGGCGCTTGAGGATGTAGTTGGCGTTGAGCACCGCGTTCTCCGACACGGCGCGCAGGCCGTCGGGGCCCATCGTCCGGATATAGGCGTAGGCGCGCACCAGCATGCTGAAGTTGCCCCAGAACGCCTGGAGCTTGCCGATAGACTGGGGCCGGTTCCAGTCGAGGGAGTAGCCGTCCTCGTCCCGGCGGACCACCGGCGCCGGCAGGAAGGGCGCCAGGTGGGCCTTGATGCCCACCGGGCCCGCGCCGGGGCCGCCCCCGCCGTGGGGCGTGGTGAAGCTCTTGTGCAGGTTGAAGTGGCAGACGTCGAAGCCCAGGTCGCCGGGCCGCGCGATGCCCAGCATGGCGTTGAGGTTGGCCCCGTCCATGTAGACCTGCACGCCCTTGGCGTGGCACATCTCGGTGATCTGATGGATGCGCGACTCGAATTGCCCCAGCGTATTGGGCTGGGTCATCATGAAGGCGGCCACGTCCGGGTCGAGGTGGGCGTCGAGGTCGGCCGGGTCCACCTCGCCGTTCTCGTCGGATTTGAGCTGAACCACGGAGTAGCCGGCCAGCGCCGTCGAGGCGGGGTTGGTGCCGTGGGCCGAGTCGGGGATGAGTACCTTGTGGCGCCGCTCCCCGCGCGCCAGGTGATAGGCGCGGATCATGAGGACGCCGGCCAGCTCGCCCTGCGCGCCGGCCGCGGGCTGGAGCGACACCTCGTCCATGCCCGAGATCTCGGCCAAGTCGCGCGCGAGCTCGTGCATCAGCTGGAGCGCGCCCCGCGACGCCGCTTCGGGTGCCAGCGGGTGCAGGCGCGCGAAGCCCGGCAGCCGCGCCATGTCCTCGTTGATCTTGGGGTTGTACTTCATCGTGCAGGACCCCAGCGGGTAGAAGTGGGTGTCCACGCTGTAGTTCATCTGGCTGAGACGCGAGTAGTGGCGGACCACATCCACCTCGGAGACCTCGGGCAGCTCGGGCGGCGTGGTGCGGACGTGCCCTTTCGGCAGCAGCGCCGCGGCGTCGCTCTCCGGGACGTCGCACTCGGGCAGCGAGTAAGCGAAGCGCCCCGGCGAGGACAGCTCGAACACCAGCTTGTCGTAGGCGGGCTTGGCGGCGCGCATGGCGGCCTCAGGCCACCGCCGCAGCCAGGGCGGCCGCGTAGGCGTCGATCTCGTCCTTGGTGCGCCTCTCGGTGACGGCCACCAGCAGGCAGTCTTTGTGCTGGCGATCGAGGACCTTGAGCGGCACACCCGCCAGGATCTTCTCCTTCATCAGGCGCTTCACGACGCGCTCGGGGGACTTCGGCAGCTCGAGGGTGAACTCCTTGAAGAACGGCGCGCCGTAGCGCAGCCGAACGCCCGGGACCGCGGCGAGCGCCTTCGCGGCGTAATGCGCCTTCGCGACCGAGAGCTCGCCCACCTTCCGGAGCCCGCGCTTGCCCATGATGGCCACGTAGATCGTCGCCATGAGCGCGCAGAGCGCCACGTTGGTGCAGATGTTAGAGGTGGCCTTCTCGCGCCGGATATGCTGCTCCCGCGTCTGGAGCGTCAGCACGAAGCCCCGCTGGCCGTCGAGATCCACCGTGGCGCCGACCAGCCGGCCGGGCATGCGCCGCACGAGGTCCTGCTTGGTGGCGAACACGCCCAGGTTGGGCCCACCGTAGCTCATGGGCACGCCGAGCCCCTGCCCTTCTCCGACGACGATGTCGGCGCCCAGGGTTCCCGGCGGGGTCAGCAGACCCAGGTTCACCGGGTCGGCGACGACAATGAGCAGTGCCCCCGCCGCATGAGCGATCTCCCCAGCCGCCTTCACGTCCTCCAGGCAGCCGAAGAAGTTCGGGTACTGAACGACCACCGCCGCTGTCTGACCGGAGGTCACCTTTTTGAGCGCGTCGAGGTCGGTGACGCCGTCCCCCAGCGCCACCGACTTGAGCTTGAGCCCGGGGCCTTCGCTATAGGTCTCGACCACCTGGCGGTAGAGCGGGTTCACCCCGCGCGACATCGCCACCGCGTCCCGGCCGGTCACCGAATGCGCCATCAGCACGGCCTCGGCCAACGATGAGGCGCCGTCGTAGATGGAGGCATTGGCCACGTCCATGCCGGTCAGCTCGGCCATCATGGTCTGATACTCGAAGATGCTCCGCAGCGTTCCCTGGCTCGCCTCGGGCTGATACGGCGTGTAGGCGGTGAAAAACTCGCCGCGCGAGATCAGGTGGTTGATCGGGCTCGGGATGGCGTGGTCATAGGAGCCGGCGCCGAGGAAGCAGGCGTACTCGTCGGCGTCGGCGTTCTCCCCGCTCATCCGCCGCAGAAGGCGGACCAGGTCGACCTCGGCGAGGGCGCGCGGGAGATTCAGCGGGCGCGAGAGGCGCGCCTTGGTCGGGATGCGGACCAGCAGGTCTTCGACTGACGTGACGCCGATGAGCCCCAGCATCTCCTTCTGTTGGGCGGGCGTGTTCGAGATGTAGCGCATCGGTCCCCCCTCAGTGCCCCGCGCCGGCGATGAGCTTCTCGTAGTCCGCCGCGCTCATCAGCGCGTCCAAGTCCTTCGGGCTCGACATCTTGACCACGAGCATCCAGCC
>JBGPZD010000017.1:0-31502 GCA_041493605.1 Methylomirabilia bacterium | reverse complement strand
GGCCGCGGGCGCCGCGGCGAGCGTCACGAGAGCGATCGCGAGCGCGAATATCCTGGACCGCATCATGTCGGCCTCCTCACTTGTTGGGCTGGGGCGTGAGGCGCAGATACGGCTTGAGCGCCTTCCACCCCTTGGGGAACTTGCCTTTGGCCTCGTCGTCGCTCACCGCCGGGACGATGATGACGTCCTCGCCCTGCTTCCAGTTGACGGGCGTGGCTACCTTGTAGGCGTCGGTGAGCTGCATCGAGTCGATCACGCGCAGGATCTCGTCGAAGTTTCGCCCCGTGGTCTGCGGATAGGTGATCATCAGGCGGACCTTCTTGTTGGGGTCGATCACAAAGACGGTGCGCACCGTGTACACCTCGTCGTGCGCCGGATGCATCATGCCGTAGAGGTTCGCCACCTTCCGCTCGGGGTCGGCGATGATGGGGAAGTTGGGCTCGTGCCCCTGGGTCTCCTTGATGTCCTTCATCCAGCCCTTGTGCGAGTCCAGCGGATCGATGCTGAGCCCGATGCACTTGACCTTGCGCTTGTCGAACTCGCCCTTGAGCCGGGCCACGTAGCCGAGCTCGGTCGTGCACACGGGCGTGAAGTCGCGCGGGTGGGAGAAGAGGATGGCCCATTCGGCGCCGATCCACTCGTGGAAGCGAACCGGGCCCAGGGTGGTCTCGGCCGTGAAGTCGGGAGCGATGTCTCCGAGTCTCAGCGACATACGCGTGGCTCCTTCTTGGTTCGGTGGTTGGGGATCAGCCGTTGATGGTCAACAATTGAGATACGGGGGGCTCACCAGCGACGTGACGGTCCCGTCGGTGTCCCACCGCTTCCGCTTGAGTCCGGAGAGATCCTTGCCGTAGACGTGGATCTCGACCGTGTCGCGCGCGGTGGGGTTGTGCATCGCGTGCACCTCGTCGCCGGGCACGAGGCAGGAGACGGCGCCGGGCCCGTGGCGCTGCACGCGCGTGACCTCGAGGGCGGCGCGTCCGCCCGCGCCCTCGGAGACGCGATAGCGCGTCTCCTGGATCTCGTTGTCGATGACCCCGATCACGCCCCAGGTCTCGTGGTTGTGGGCGCCCGCGGTGTCGCCGGGCCGCCAGACCACCGCCGTGACGTTGAAGTGTGGCGCCCGGTGCACCATGTAGCGCCCGCGTCCCCCGTCGGCAGCGCGGCGGCGGAACTTCGGCGGAATCGAGTCCGGGTTCTTGACGAGCCGGGCCAGCAGCGGAGCGGCCTGCTCGGTGATCGCGGCGGCCGGCTGCTCGCGGCGGGTGATCAGGTCGAGATCGGCGATGAACTGCTCGAGCGTATATGTCTCGGTGGTCATGAGGACCCTCCTAGGGCTCGACGGGAGTATCGGCGCGGCCGCCCCATTCGGTCCACGAGCCGTCGTAGACCGCCGCGTCGCCACGTCCCAACAAGTATAGCCCGAGCGTCAAGACCGCGGCGCTCACTCCCGAGCCGCAGGTGGTGACGACGGGCCGCCCCGGGTCGAGCCCGGACTCGCCGAAGGCGGCCTTGAGAGCCTCCGGCGGCAGCAGCGTGTCGTCTTCCTTCCTGAAGAGACGATCATAGGGCAGGTTGAGGCTGCCCGGGATATGGCCCCCGCGCAGCCCCGCCCGCGGCTCGGGCTCGGTGCCTACGAAACGGCCCTGGGAGCGGGCGTCCAGCACCTGCTCGCGGGGCGTCTCGAGATTGGCGCGGATGCGGCCGAGGTCGGCGACCAGCTCCTTCCGGAAGCCGGCGGTGAAGCGGCGGGGCGCCGGCTCGGGCATCCCGGACTCGATCGGGCGCCCCTCGGCCTTCCACTTGCGCACGCCCCCGTCGAGGACGGCGACCCGGTCGTGGCCGAAGACGCGAAAGGTCCACCACACCCGGGCCGAGGCGATCATGTTGCGCCCGCCGTAGACGACCACGCGGTCCCCGCTGCCGATGCCGAGGGCGCCGACGGCCCGCGCGAACGCCTCCGCGCCGGGAAGCATGTGGGGCAGGGGCGTGCCGGGATCGGCGATGGCGTCGATGTCGAAGAAGACGGCGCCGGGGAGATGGGCCTGGACGAACTCCGCCCGCGCATCGCGCTTGAGGTGGGGCAGATAGAAGGTCGCGTCCACGACGCGCAGGTCGGGCTCGCCCAGGCGGGGGGCCAGCCACTCGGTGCTGACGACCGTCGGCAGCGGCTCGCCGCTCATGGGCGCGCGCCGAGCTCCGGGAGCAGATCGTGCGGGCTCTGACCCTCGAGGTCGAGCGCCTCCTCCCAGCGGAGGTAGGCCTCCATGGCCGCGCGCCCTCGGTCGTAGGGCTTCCGCATGACATCGTCCGCCTGGTCCGCCATGCGAGTCGGGCCGCTCTCCACGGGACACCCCGCCTCGACCCAGGCCCGCGTGCCGCCCTCGAGCGCGCTCGCCGCCCTGTAGCCGAGGCGGCCCAGCGTCGCCGCCGCCAGGGTGGACTGGATGCCGTCGGCGCAGGTGACGACGACGGGCTGTCCCCGGTCGGGCGCGATCCCGCCGATGCGGAGCTCGAGGCGGCTGCGGCACACCCACGCGGCGCCCGGCACATGGCCGCGCGCGTAGACGTCACTCGGGTCCACGTTGAGGATCGCGGCGTCGCCCAGCCGTCCCGGCGGCACGCGCGGGACATTGGCGCGCGCGGCCTCCCAGCCCCAGGGCCGGGGCGCGGGTTGGCCGCGTTCGATGCTTCCGCCCGACTGCTCCCAGGCGCCGAGCCCACCCGCCAGCACCGCGACCCCGGCCAGCCCCATGCGCCGCAGCCAGGCCGCCGTCATCACGGAGCGCGCGAATCCGTCGCAGACGAGCACGATGGAGGCCGCGCCGACCGCGATGTACTCGTCGGTGGCCTGGACGGCCTGGCCTCCTGGCGCCCAGACGGCGCCCGCCACATGCCCGGCCGCGTATTCCTCGGCGGTGCGGACGTCGAAGATGTAGATGTTGTCCTGCCCGCGCCGCTCCCAGCGCCGCCGCACCTCTTCGGGAGACAGGAACGGCACGCCTTCCTCCGCGGCGACGCGTTTGGCGACCGTGGCGGCCAGCACCCGGCTCCTCGGCCCCACGGGCGGGGCCCAGCGGCCGGCGCCGCGCTCGAGCTCGAGCCCGGCCAGCTGCCAGCCCATGGTGCCGTTCTTCACGGCCACGATCGGGTTGGGCAGACCCATCCGCCTCAGCGACTCGGCTCCGAGGTAGGAGCGCGTGCGCCCGCCGCAGTGCACGACGATGGCGGTGTCGGGGCGCTCCACGAGCTCGCCGATGCGCAGCACCAGCTCGCCGCCCGGCACGCTCCAGGCCCCGGGGATGCAGCCGCGCGCATACTCCTCGGGCGTGCGCGCGTCCACGATCACCAGGTCCTCGCCCGCGGCGATCCGCTGCCCGAGGTCCTCGGGAGTGATCTCGGGGGTCTTGAGCTCGTGGAGGACCCGCTCGCCGAAGACCTTGCTCGGCACGTTGAGCCCCTGGACCAGCGGCCGGCCCGCGGCGCGCCAGCCCGCGAGGCCCCCGGTCAGGATACCGATGTCGGTGTAGCCCATCTGGGTGAGGGTCGGGGCCGCCAGCGCGGAGAGCGCGCCGTCCGTGTCGCAGAGGACGATCGGCGTGCGCGGGGCGGTGACGAGGACCGGCAGGCGGGCTTCGAGGAGCCGGCGGGGCAGTGGGGTCGCGCGGAAGATGTGGCCCCGCTCGAAGGCCCCGCGCTCGCGCAGGTCCAGGAGCGCGTAGGGCGCGCCGCCTTGGCGCAGCCCCGCGAGCTCGCCGGGCGACAGGGTCACCGCGCTCATTCCACGGACGCTAGCCGGGGATGGGGCGGCTGTCAAGCGACCGGCGCGGCGGCCGCGGCGCTAGGCGAGCGCGGGATGGTACGACAGCGAGCCCGGCGCCGAGTGGACGGACCACACGGGGCCCAGTCCATACTGCGCGATCTCCTCCTCGGACAGCCAGACGTCCCAGATCGAATAGCCGCCGTTCCGGAACAGCGCCCCGAGCGCCAGGATGATCTCCCGATTGTCGATCTTGAGCGAGTCGGCCAGGAAACGGCCCAGCTCGCGCCGGTCCGCGAATACGCGGGCGGGGCGGGTGTGACTCGCCACGCCCAGCGGGGCGTAGCTGAGGGAGTAGGTCAGGTCCTTGTTCTGAGCGATGTGCACCGAGCCGTTGAGTCTCATGGCCGCCTCCTTGCCGTCATGGGGAGCCCTGGGAGAGCGCTCCGGGTTCACGGTCCTTCTAGCCGGGGAGACGGCGGCCGGCGGCCGGGCGTTTACAGCCGGGGAGGGGGGCCTCGCCTATATATAAGGAGGGGGGGCGATCGTAAACGGCGGGGTCCGGGCCGCCGTCCTAGTGAGCGTATGAAGATACCAGCTCCCCTCGACAACCTGCTCCAGTACGGGGCGACTTTCTATCTGGTCACCCACGGTGTCTCCCTTCCGGCTGAGGCCCAGGGGGAGCTGTACGAGCTGGGGGCGGCGCTCTACTGGAGCAGCCTGGCCTGGCTCATCTCTCTGATGGCTCCGTTCCGCCAGGCCGTGGTCGGGCTGATGGTCTCCATCCTGATGGTTGCAGGGGCGCCGCTTGGTGTCGGCGTCGCGTCCGCGCAGGTGCTCCGCCCGCTGCCACCGGCCGGCATGGTCCGGTTCCGGCTCGTGGCCGGATCACCGGCGACGGCCTGCCCGAGTTCGTCGAGCGGGAGTTCCACGAATTCCTGACCTGCGGCGTGCTGGCCCACGGTTTCGCGCGGTTCCGCCGTGAGGGCTGCGCCCTCGAGCGCTTCGTGCCGTTCCCCCCTCGCGCACCTGGGCCTGCGCCACCCGGGGCCGGCCCCGCCTTCGGCCGACCTGCCCTCGGTGGCCACCTCCCGCCAGTAATCCGTCCTAGTCTCGGGGTTTGACTCTGTCCCTGAAGGATGCGCCTTGACTGCCCCGCGGGCACCGGCGCAGGATCGCAGGTGAAACTGGCCTCTCGCGGGCTGACGTTCTGCCGACCCTGACTCTCTGGCAAGGGTCTGCCCTGGCGAACTCACCCTCCGGCACGTGGTCCTGCGCCATGCGGATAAACGTCATAGACATAATCGTACGTGGCCAAGGTGGTTTTGTTCAGTGTGCCCGCTTGAACCCGCTTGACGATCTCCTCACGGGAAAGGTCGAAGATCGCCTCCAGAATCTGCACGCGTTCCTGCTGATTCGCCTGCCCCACCGTGAAGAGTACACGGGCGCTGTGCTGGATATAGCGGGGCGAAAGCAGCTGCCGCTTCAAGATATCCATGATGACCGACGCTTTCGCACGATCGAAGCGGCCCGGATCGCCGCGGCGGTCGAGCTCCGCGAAAAACGCCGACGTCCACTCATTGTGGTAATTCCAGAGTTTCTCGAACAGCTCCTTGGTGAATCGCGTCCCGGCTTTGACTTCGAAGGCGTTCACACTCGGTTCGACCCCATCCTCGGTGAGCGCAGGACGCTTGAGGTAGCCGTCCTTGGTGATGGCGGCCTGGTGATGGACGAGGGTCCACAGCCAGGACACGTCGATCCTGTATGTGGCAAGGTCATTCATGAACCGCAGTTTCAGCTCGTAGTCGTCGATGGCTGCCGCAAAATTGCCGTTGAGGATCTGGAAGCCGTAGTTCGCCGCCATGTAGAACGCGTGTTGGACGTGCTCGATGGTGATCTCACCCGTAGGCACGCCGTAGATGGAATCCCAGAGTTCTTGCGTGAAGATTTTTTCCGGCGCGTCCAACCCATCTTTGGTGATGATCCAGGGCGTAATCTTGCCCTGTGAGTTCAATAGCCCGCGGGATTGCAGCAGGAGCCGTTCTGCATCAACGAGGCCGCTGGCGACCGTCGGCAAGGGCTTGCCTTTCACGTCCACCGTCTCCCGCGGTGCATCGAGGACCGCTTGCAACTGGGCCAGGGGCACGCGAAGGGGCGCGTTGCCGGCAGCCACGTAGGCCGCTTCGGGACTGGCGACCCAGCTCTGACGATAGGAATCGTAGAGGCGCCCCTTCACGCGGGCGGAAAGGATGTCTTCGAGTGTGGGTTGCTGGCTTGCGGGCATCGGGCTCTCGGGCACAAAGATCAGGCCCAGCACGCGCTCTCGCAGCTTATCGATGACCATGGCGCGCAAGGCCAGGGGGTTGTACCTGGAACGCCCATACGGATCGCTTGCCTGGTAGATCATCACGGCGGCCATCCCGCCGATGGGGGCGCCTTGGCTGAGCTCACCATTCTTCATGCCAGCCATGAGCATCATCAGCGCGTTGTATCGCTGGTAGGCAATCATGGTCGGGGAGGCCATGCCGATCAGCTGCGGATCCGGGAAGACGCCGTGCGGATCGCCCTTCCACATCTCCATGAGGCTCCCGAGGTAATCCCACCTGCCCACGTTCGTTCCCAGAAGCCGGCGTCGCAAGACCCAGGCAATGGCCGGCAAGAACCGTCCTGCGTTTCCTTCCTCGTAGAGAACCTTGATCTTGAAGGTTCCGGCTGGGACTCCAATGACGCCTTCCAGGCGCGCCAGGAGCTTCTCCAAGATGACGGCTTCTTGTGGAGTTTGAATCTTCGGAATGTAGTAGTACACGCCGGTCCCGGCGCGTTTGAGAGACTCGTAGTTGTTGAGAGTCCAGAGGACAACGATGGGGATCAGGCCGGGCACCGGTTGGCCATCAACCCTGATGTGGTCATACCGGACGTGGATGCCGGGAGGCCGGGCAAAACGTGTCGGCCACTGCTTGGAGGACGTATTGATCTTGTATGCGCGTGTTTTGCCCTTCTTGACCACCTCGTACGGACGGTCGGCCCAGCGGTCTTCGAGAATCTCTTTTGCGTTCTGCATGGCCGCAAAGATACCAATCGGTTGATTCGAGGGAGTGCCATCGGGCTGGAAATGCGGCGGCGAGGCGTCTTCAAAATCCGGCATGTTCATGGGCGCCGGACTGTTCAGTGCGTTGAACGCCATGTCCAACGGATGCCACGGCCCGGTCAGCTCCAAGCCGGGGTTTGTCAACGGATGGGCGTCCGCGGGGATCGGCACGTCATCGTTGAGACGCCAACGCCATTCGCTCTCCCGGCCGAATACGTTGTCAATCATGCCTTGGACGATTTGGCGAAATGTCCAGGGCCGCCCCTTTACGGGGTCCTCAAATGAGTCGTCCCACTTCGGCCAGGCATATTTTTTGCCGACCGGCGCGGCCGACTGCAGTAGCTCCCGGCGCGCGGTGAGAGCCGCAGCGATCTCAGGTTCCAGCTCCCGCGTGAGCGCGGCGATCGTTTGTTCGATATTGACTTCTCGGCCGTTCACCTTCTTCGTTCCGAAGAGTTCCGGGAACTTTTGGAGAATGTCTTCCGAGATCATGGCTTCAGCCCTCCACAGCTCTTTTAAAGAGATACGTCGAACACAGAGGTCAATAGAGCACCATTGCTAGCCGCGGGTCAAGCCCTTCGAGAGAGAATGATCAGCGCCGGCCCGGGGCCCACGGGCTCGCAGAGCTCGACCTCGCTCTCGCCCAGCGCCAGCACCGTCCGCCGCGCCCCGAGATGGGCGCTGTCCGACTCCTCCACCGGCCCGGCCCCGAGGATGTCCCCAAACGTCCGCGCCGCCGCCTTTCGGTCCCTCACGGTCAGCTGCACCCGGTCCACGCGCTCGAGCATTGGGTCTCCTCGCGCGACAGGGAGCGCGTGAGACTCCGGCGCGCTAGGCCAGCGCCCGGCGCATCCGGTCGAGGCCTTCGGTGAGCAGGGCGCGCGGGCAGCCGAAGTTGAGCCGCACGAAGCCGTCACCGCCGCGGCCGAAGGTCTTGCCGTCGTTGAGGGCGACCTTGGCGCGCTCGAGGAAGTAGGCGTAGGGATCGGCGTTGGGAATGCGGGCCTGACGGCAGTCGAGCCAGGCCAGATAGGTGCCCTCGGGCGGCGCCGCGGTCACGCCTGGCAGATGCGTCTGCACATAGTCCACCAGAAAGTCCCGGTTGCCCTCGAGGTAGACCAGGAGCTGATCGAGCCAGTCCTGGCCGTCGCGGTAGGCCGCCAGCGCCGCCGTATAGCCCAGGACATTGACCGCCTGGACCAGGTCGGCGCGCGCGGCGATGAACTGCTCGCGCAGCGGGGCGTTCGGGATCACGGCGAACGCCGTCTTGAGCCCCGCGAGGTTGAAGGTCTTGCTGGGCGCCATGAGGGTGACGGTCCGCGCCTCGACGTCGGGCCCGAGCGAGGCGATGGGCAGGTGCGCCTGGCCGGCATACAGCAGGTCGCAGTGGATCTCGTCCGAGCAGATCCAGAGGCCCCGCGCGAGGCAGACGTGGGCCATGCGCGCCAGCTCGTCCCGCCGCCACACGCGACCGACCGGGTTGTGGGGATTGGAGAGAAGAAAGAGCCGGGTTCGCGGGCCGATGGCGGCGGCGAACGCGTCAATGTCGATGGTGTAGCGGCCGTCGGGCCCGTGCGTCAGGACCATCTCGTCGGAGGTGAGGCCTGCGTTGCCAGGCGCTCTCAGGATCGGCGGGTACATGGGCGTCTGGAGCAGGAGCCCGTCGCCCGGCCGCGTCCACATCCGGCAGGCCACGTTGAAGCCCGGAATCACGCCCGGCAGCAGGACGACGGCCTCGGGCGATACCCGCCAGCCGTAGCGCTTGCCGAGCCGCTCGGCGAGCATCTCGTGGAGCGGCGTGACCTCGAGCTGAACACCGTATCCGTAGACGCCGTGCGTGACGCGCTCGCTCAGGGCGCGGATGACCGGTTCCGGGGACCGGAAATCCATATCGGCCACCCAGAGCGGCAGCACGTCGGGCGGGTACTTGTGCCACTTCGCGCTCTCGGTGGGCCGGCGGTCGACGACCCGGTCGAAGTCGTAGGTCATGGCGATCGGTCCCCTCTCCCCTCTGGGGAGAGGAATAGGGTGAGGGCGTGGGCGGCGCTCCCGCCCATGCCCCGGTTGGGCTAGAGGCAGGCCTCGAAGAGCCCCGCGGCGCCCTGGCCGCCGCCAATGCACATGGTCACCACGCCGTAGCGCACTTTCCGCCGGAGCATCTCGTTGGCGATGGTGCCGACCATGCGCGAGCCGGTCATGCCGAAGGGGTGGCCGATGGAGATGGAGCCGCCGTTGGGGTTGAGCTTGTCCATGGGGATGCCCAGCCGGTCCCGGCAGTAGACGACCTGGGAGGCGAAGGCCTCGTTGAGCTCCCAGACGCCGATGTCGTCCATCTTCACACCCGTGCGCTTGAGCAGCTTGGGCACGGCGAACACCGGGCCGATGCCCATCTCGTCGGGCTCGCAGCCGGCCACGGCGAAGCCGCGGAAGATGAGCTTGGGCCGGACGCCCAGGGCCTTGGCGCGGTCCATCGACATGAGCAAGGTGGCCGAGGCGCCGTCAGAGAGCTGGGAGGAGTTGCCGGCGGTCACGGTGCCCTGACCGCTCTTTGGATCGAAGTAGGGCGGCAGCTTGAGCAGCGCCTCGAGCGTCGTGTCCGGGCGGTTGCACTCGTCCTTGTCGACGGTGTAGTCCTCCTTGCCGACGACCTCGCCCGTCTTCTTGTCGAGGATGGCGCGCACGACCTGCATGGGCGCCAGCTCCTCCTTGAAGAAGCCCTCCTGCTGGGCGCGGGCCGTGCGCTGCTGGCTCACGAGCGAGTATTCGTCCTGGACCTGGCGGCTGATCTTGTAGCGCTTAGCCACGACCTCGGCCGTGTCGCCCATGACCATGTAGATGCCCGGCTTGCGCTCCATCACCCACGCATTCGGCTCGATATCCCGCTTGAGCATGGTGATGCTCTCGAGTCCGCCCCCGATGGCCGCCTCGGCGCCGCCCAGGATGATCTGATGGGCGGCCATGGCGATGGCCTGAAGGCCGGAAGAGCAGAAGCGGTTGACCGTGGTGGCGGCAACTGACACCGGGAGGCCGGCGCGGACCGTGACCACGCGCGCGACGTTATTGCCCTGGGTGCCGTAGGGCTGGGCGCAGCCGAGGATCACGTCCTCGATCTCCTGGGGGTCGAGCTGCGGCACCTTGCCCAGCACGTCCTTGATGCAGTGGGCGGCCTGGTCATCGGGCCGAGTCATGTTGAACGAGCCGCGGAAGGACTTGGCGAGTGGGGTGCGGGAGCTGGCGACGACGACAGCCTCTCTCATGGCGTCTCCTTTCGTGGGAAGGCCTCGGGGCGAGTATACCCGATGCCCCCGGGGTCGCGCTGGGCCGGCTCGCCCTATCCCTCGCCGAGCTGCGGGGCGGGGCCGCCGTCCACGATGATGGTCGCCCCCGTCATGAACGCCGAGGCGTCCGAGGCCAGGAAGATGCACGGGTAGGCGATCTCGTGCACGGCGCCCCAGCGCCCCATGCCCACGCGGTTGGCCACGGCGTCGTAGGCCTTCTTGGCCGCCGCGGGATCCTGCTTAGTGAGCACGTCCATGTAGCCCTCGGTCTCGACCGGGCCCGGCGCGACGCAGTTGACCCGGATGTTCTTCCGCCCCCAGGCCATGCCGAGCGTGCGCGTGAAGTTGATCACGGCGGCCTTGGCGGCGCCGTAGTGCGGCATCATGCTCGAGCCGTAGACGCCCGCGATGGACGACACGTTGATGATGACACCGCCACCCTGGGCCATCATCTGCTTGCCGGCCCACTTGCACCCGAAGAAGACGCCGTTCAGATTGATCCCGATCACCGCGTTCCAGCCGTTGGGGCTGATGTCCTCGGGCTTGGCGCGGAACGAGGCGCCGGCGTTGTTGACCATGATGTCCAACCGCCCCAGCTCCTTCACCGTGCGCTCGACGAGCCCCTTGACCGCCTCTTCCTCACGCACGTCCACGGCCATGCAGAAGGAGCGGCGGCCCAGCTTCTTGATCTCGGCGGTGACGGGCTCGAGGTTCTCGATCTTGCGGCTGCAGATGACCACGTCCGCGCCCGCCTTGGCGAACTCGAGGGCGATGGACCGGCCGATGCCGACGCCCCCGCCGGTGATCACGGCGATCTTCTTCTCCAGCGAAAACGGCGACGCTGCCATGGGCCCGTGTCCTCCTGTGGGGATAGCGACTCGCGGGATTATACCCAGCCGGGAGGCGGGGCGCTCTCGAAGCTCACCCGAGCGCCCGTGGCCGGATGGAGGAAGCTGAGGCGCGTCGCGTGCAGGGCCATCCGCCCGAAGGGTCCGCGCCCGCGCGCGTGGAGCCGGTCGCCGACGATGGGATGGCCCAGCTCGGCCAGCTGGACGCGGATCTGGTGCCGCCGCCCCGTCCCCAGCTTGAGCTCGAGCGCGGTGGTGCCGCCGCGCCGGGCGAGCACACGGTAGTGGGTGATGGCCTCCTTCCCCGCTCTCCTCGCGCGAACGCGCAGGCTCCGGTCCTCGGCGAGGCGGCTCTGGAGCGTGCCCCGCTCGGCCGTGACCCGGCCCTCGACGACCGCGATGTAGACCCGCTCCACCGCGCGCGCCTCGAACTGGGACTGGAGCCGGCGCTTGGCGTCGGGGGATTTGGCGAAGACGAGCAGGCCCGACGTTTCGCGATCGAGCCGGTGGACGATGAACGGCCGGCGGCCGCGCCCGCCGTGCGCCGCCTGCGCCGCCAGGTATTCTCCGAGGATGCGGTACGCCGTGCGCTGCCGCTCGCGCTCGGTCGCGATGGTCAGCAGCCCCGGCGGCTTGTCGGTCACGAGGATGTCGTCGTCCTCGTGAACGAGGCGGAGGCTTGGCGGGAAGGGCACCTGCCCGTGGCGCCGGAGCGCGATTGTGTCCGCCGGTCCGAGGACCGCGCGGCCGTCGCGGGCGACTGTGCCGTTGACGCTGACCCGCCCCGTCTCGAGCCACTGCTTGAGGCTCTTCCGCGAGGCCTGGGGGAAGAGCGCGCCGAGCCGCTCGAGGAGCGTCACCCGCGGCCTCTACTCGCCTCTCAGTACGCTCAGCGGTTTCTGGGCCAGCAGCCGGTAGCTGCCGAACAGCCCCACCGCGAGCGCCAGCAGCGCCGCCGCGACCACTCCGGCCGCCAGGACACCGGGCGCCCACTGCCACCGGACGTCGAGGGCGAAGCGGAGCACCGCCCACGCCAGCGCCGCCGCGAGCGCCGTGCCCGAGACACCCGCCGCGGCGCCGAGCAGCGCGTACTCCACGGCGAAGACGCGCGCCACCAGGCCCCGAGTGGCGCCCAGCGCCTTGAGGATCACCGACTGGTAGAGCCGCTGGCGGCGCGTGACGGCGAGCGCCCCCGCCATGACCACGAGCCCGCTCAGGATGCTGAAGCCCGCCACCAGCCGGATGGCCAGCGCGATCTGGTCGAGCACGGCCCCCACGCGCTCGAGGACCTCCCGCACGGGAATGGCCGTGACATTCGGGAAGGCGGCCACGACGGCGGACTGCAGCCGCGCCTCGGTCTCGGGATGCGCGCGCGCGGTCGCGATGTAGGTGGTCGGCGCGCCGTCGAGCGCGCCGGGCGAGAAGATCACGAAGAAGTTCGAGTTGAGGCTCTGCCAGTCGACCCGCCTCAGGTTCACGACCCGCGCGCTCACGGGCACGCCCTGGATGTCGAAGGTGAGCGTCCCGCCGATGCCGACGCGGAGCTGCTTGGCGATGTCCTCCTCCACGGAGATGAGGGGCTCGCGCGCGGCCTCGGCCGGCGTCCACCAGCGCCCGGCCACCACGGTGTTGTGCCCCGGCGCCTCCGCCGCCCACGTCAGCACGTACTCGCGCGTCAGATACCAGATGTCCTCCTGGCGCGTCCTCACGTCGCCGGGAATCGGCGCCGCGTTGATGGCGGCCAGGCGGGAGCGCACCACGGGGATGAGCTCGGGACGGGCGCCGGCGAGGCGGCTCACGAGGCCCGCGAAGGGCTCCGCCTGGTCGGGCTGGATGTCGATGAAGAAGAAGGCGGGCGCCCGGTCGGGGCTGCGGCGGCTGATCTGCTCTCTCAGGCTGCCCTCGAGCAGGGCCACCGAGACGATCAGCATGACGGCCAGCCCCAGCGAGACCAGCACGGCGCCCGCCTGGCTGCCGGGGCGGTGGAGATTGGCGGCGCCCTGCCGCCAGACGAGCCCGGGCCACCGGGCCCGCCGCGCCAGGGACCTCATCGCCCGCGCGCCGCCGGCCAGCAGCGCGAGCGCGACGGCGAGCCCGCCGATGAACAATCCCCCGATCTTCCACGAGCCCGCCTGCCAGAGCGCGAGCGCGGCCAGGCCGGCCGCGATCAGAACCGCCGCGCTCCAGGGGCGGCGGCCGGCGAGGACCGGCTCCACGTCCCTGCGGAGGATGATGGCCGGGGGCACCCGCCGGATCTCGAGGAGCGGCCAGAGCGCGTAGAGCAGGGTGACGCCCACCCCCATGGCCAGGCCGCGGAGAATCGCCGCCGGCGATGGGGCGAGTTCCACCTCGAGCGGCAGCAGGTGCGCGAGGAAAGGCGCGAGCAGGGGCTGAAGCGCGCTGCCCAGTGCCGCGCCGAGGAGGCTGCCGCCCAGGCCGAGCAGCAGGGTCTGGAGCGTGTAGACGGCCAGGATCTCCCGCGAGCCCGCGCCCAGGCACTTGAGGATGGCGATGGTCGGCAGCTTGTTCCTCACGAAGGCGCTCACGCTCACCGCGACGCCGATGCCGCCCACCATGAGGGCCACGAGTCCGGTGAGGCCGAGGTACATGGTGAGCTGCCCCCAGAAGCGCCGGAGCCCGGGCTGGGACTGGGTGTAGGCGGTGATGCGGAGGGCGGTGCCGGGGAGCCGCTCGGCCAGGGAGTCGCGGAAGCGCTCGGCGTCCCGGCCCTCGGGGAGCCGGAGCAAGGTCCGGTAGCGGACGCGGCTGCCCGGCAGGAGCAGCCCCGTGCGGTCCAGGTCCTCGCCCGCGATCAGCACGCGGGGACCCAGGGAGAAGACGCCGGCCGAACGGTCGGGTTCGGCGCGGATCACGCCGGCGATTGCGAAGTCGCCCTCGCCGATCCGCAGCCGGTCGCCGGCGCGGAGCCCGAGCCGCGCCAGCAGCGACTCGTGGACGAGGGCGCGGCCGCCGCCGATGAGGGAGCCGAGCGGCCGGTCCGGATCGGACCTGAGCCGTCCGTAGAAGGGATAGCCGGGCTCGACCGCCTTGAGCTCGACCAATTGGGTCGGGCCGCCGGGGGCTCGGGTCTGGGCCATCGCGGCCATTTCCCGCACGCGCGTGACCGCGACGCCTTCCCGTTCGAGCCCGCTCACCACCGCGGCCGCCGCCGGCGAGAGCGGCTGGGTCGAGCGCACCTCGACGTCACCCGCCATGAGGGACTTCGCGGAACGCGCGACGGTTCGCTCGAGGCTGTCGGAGAAGCTGCCGACTCCGACCAGGGCGCCGACGCCCAGCGTGATGCAGGCGAGGAAGTAGACGAAGTGGCGCCAGGCGCCGCGCGTCTCGCGCCACGCCATGCGGAGCACGAGCCCGGCGGGCAGCCTAGACACGGAGCTCCGCGAGCAGACGGGCGGCGCGGCGCCTGAGCCGCGCGCTGCGGATCTGACGCATGGGCGGCAGGAGCTTCCACGACATGAGCACGGCGCCCTTCACGGTCGGCCGATAGACGCGCTCGGCCGTGTCGAAGTACATGTAGCCCGTCCGTGTCTGCTCCTGCATGGTCTGGATCAGGGCCTCGCTCATCCGCCCCGCCCCGTCGCCGTCAGCGGGCAGCGGCTCCCGGCCGGACGCGCGCTCGCGGCCGACCAGGAGCTGGTGGATCCGGAAGAGCCGCGCGGGATCGCTCACCTGCGGCAGCTGGGTGACGACCTTGCCCGGCACGGCGGGGTACACGCTGGGGATGGCGTTGTTATTGGTCATGAGCCGCCGGCCGTCCACAAGTTTCGCGATGAACTCGGTGTAGCCCACGCGCCTGGCGGTCGGCGATTGGCTCGTGTAGAGCGACGCGACCATGGCGGCGTCCCGCGCCTCGGTGCTGAGGAGCACGGTGACGAAGCACGTGACGTGGCGCGCCCATGTGGATTCGACCCAGCGCGCGGCGCCGGCGAAGCCCGCGGGCCGGAGCGCGGACGCCATCTCGTCGAGGAACGCCGTCGCCCAGTCGGGCACCCGGTGGCGAGCCGGATCATAGGGCTCGAAGTGGGGCTGGGCCGGGTGCCGCGTGGCCAGCCGGACGGCGATGGGCCCGAGCCAGTAGGGTGACAAGATCAGGACCGCGACCGCGACCCACCAGGGCAGGCCCGCCCAGCGGAAGACCCAGAGCAGGCCCAGCAGCAGCAATACGTTCACCGCGAAGCGCCCGCCGCTCATGCCTCCCGCCCGTTGCTGGGCTCGTCGCTGACGACGCGGCCGTCGCGGAGCGTGACGATGCGGTCGGCGTACGCGGCCAGCGCCGGGTCGTGGGTCACCAGCACCAGCGTGCTGCCGAGTTGGCGGTTGAGGGCGACGAGCAGCTCGATGATCTGCTTGCCCGTGGCCGAGTCCAGATTGCCCGTGGGTTCGTCGGCCAGGAGGAGGCGCGGCCGGCGCGCCACCGCGCGCGCCACGGCCACCCGCTGCTGCTCGCCGCCCGAAAGCTGGACGGGGTAATGGTGGATGCGGTCCGCCAAGCCGACCTCGACGAGCAGCGCCCGGGCGCGGCCCAGCGCGTCCGCGTCTCCCGCCAACTCGAGCGGGACCGCGACGTTCTCCAGCGCCGTGAGCGTCGGGATCAGGTGGAAGGACTGGAAGACATACCCGATGGTGTCGCGGCGGAAGCGCGCGAGCGCGTCCTCGCCGAGCCGGGTGATTTCGACGCCGGCCACGGCGATGTCGCCCGCCGTCGGCTGATCCAGGCCGGCGATGAGGCCGAGCAAGGTCGACTTGCCGCTGCCCGAGGGCCCCGCCACCGCCAGGAATTGCCCGGCGGGGACGTCGAGCGAGACGTTCGTGAGCACGTCCACGGGTCGCCCGCCGCTCGTGAGGCGCATGGAGAGACCGCGGACGCTGATCATCGAGCTCATACTACACTAGGGTCATGCGTCGCTTCCTCACCGCGCTCGGGTTGATCGTCCTCGCCGCCGCCCCGCTAGCCGCCCAGGACCGCCTCATCGTGGCCTTCGGCGACAGCCTCACGGCCGGGGCCGGCGTCTCCGCCGACCAGTCCTACCCGGCGCTCCTGGCCCAGCGGCTCAAGGCCGAGGGCTATGCCTATCGCGTGGTCAATGCCGGCGTCTCGGGGGATACCACGGCCGGCGGCTTGCGCCGGGTGGACTGGGCGCTGCGCCTGCGGCCCGACATCGTCATCCTCGAGCTCGGCGCCAACGACGCCCTCCGCGGCCAGGACCTCGGCGGGGTGCGGGCCAACGTGGAGCAGCTCGTCGCGCGATTCCAGGAGGGCGGCGCGCGGGTGCTCGTGGCCGGCATGCAGCTGCCGCCCAATTACGGGCCGCGCTACGGCGGGGAGTTCCAGCGCCTCTTCGAGGAGGTCGCGCGGCGGCGCGGGGCCGCGCTGATGCCGTCTTTCCTGGAGGGCGTGGGGGGCGACCCGCGGCTCAACCAGTTCGACGGCCTCCATCCGACGGCCGAGGGTTACCGCGTCATCGTCGACCGCCTCTGGCCCCATCTCAAGCCCCTGCTCACGCGATAGCACCGGGGGCTCACCGTCGCTCGGCCCCGCTCCGGTTCGAGTAGAGCCGGCGGCCGCCGGCGCCCAGCAGGAGATGCGTGCTTCCCTCCGGCAGCTCTCGCACCACGCTCCTCTCTGGCTTCACGATCGAGACCAGGAAGACACGATGCCGGCCTTGCCATGCCTGTCGGAGGCGAGCGGTATCCCAAACGATCTCCCGGGCTTCGGGAAACGTCGCGCCGAAGGCCAGATTCGACCGCATTCCGTCCACGATCCGAACGGGGCGATCCACGGCCAACACCAGGCTGCCGGTATTTTCCAGCGGCCCTTCATGGACGATGACGTCGTCCGGGCCGGCCGCGTGCGTGAGGAGCTCCGTGATGGGCTGGGCCGAGCGGCTCCTGGCGAGGAGCGTGAACCCGTGGGACACGAGGGGAAGGAATGCCAGCATGAACGCGAGGAGCACCACGAAGCCGACGCCGGGACGTCGGCGCCACACGGCCACCGCGATCCCGAGGCTCCCCAGGCCGAACGTCAGGGCGGCGATCGGCAGCAGGAGATGGAGCTGGTCGAACGGGATGAACGGGGCGTGTTGTCCCTGCGCGCTCAGGTTCCGGCTGTGCAGGTCCGCCATTGACAGCGTGCCCGACGGCAGCATCATCCCGCCCTTCCAGACGGCGACGCACACGGCCGCCAGCCCGGCCAGGATCACCAGCGGCGGGACGAGCAGGGTTCGCGGAGACGGCGCGCCCGGCCGGCCGGCGAGCGCGTCGTCCCAAACCTTGGCCGCGAGGAGCGCGAGGGCCGGCACCGCCGGGAGCCCGTAGTGAGGCAGCTTGAACGGCGAGAGCGCAAAGGCGGCGAGGAATCCTCCCGCCCAGAGCCCGATGAGCAGCCAGGTCCTCGCCTCGGGGCTCCGCCACGACGGCCAAAACGACCGGGCGAAGACCCACGGAAGGGCGAGGCTCCACGGCAAAAAGCCGATCGCCGTGACTCCCAGGAACTCGGCGGCGGTAAGCGGCACGTCCTCGTCGGGAAAGGCCCGGAACCCGGCCAGGTTGAAGACGTGGTTGTCGATCACCATGTACCAGAGAAAGCCGGGATTCCGCCACTCCACCGCCAGGTGCCATGGCACGGCCAGCAGCAGGAGGAGGGCCACGCCGGCCCAGGGAACCCACCGGGACAGGTTGAATCGTTGCCGCGTCAGGGAGAGAAAGAGCGCGAACACCGCCAGGGGCCCGAGCGCGCCCAGGAAGTCCTTCGTCATGACCGCGGCGCCCAAGCTGGCGTAGGAGACGAGAAGCGCGCGCGGGCTCGAGCGCTGATACGCAGTGATAAAGCCCGCAAACGCCAGTACGATGAAGAACACGAACAGGAGATCCGGTTTGGCGAGCCGCCCGAAGAGGAAGACCTCCATGTTGACGGCCACCAGGAGCCCTGCGATCAACCCGAGCCGCTCGGAGCCGAGCCGCGTCCCGAGCCAGGCGATCAGCGCGGCGGTTCCGACGACGGCCAGGGCGGTCCAGAAACGGGCGGACCACTCCGAGCGGCCCACCAACTGGAATCCCGCCGCCATCAGCCAGTAAAGGAGCGGAGGCTTGTCGAAGTACCGGATGCCGTCGAAGTGGGGCGTGATCCAGTCGCCGCGAACCGCCATCTCCCGCGCGATGGCGACATGGAATCCTTCCGAGGCGTCAACGAGCGGCACCTGGCCGAGCCGCCCGAAGTAGACGATCGCCGTCGCAAGACCCACGACCAGCGGCACTCTCAGGGAGCTTCGCGGGCTCCCGGCTTGGCCCTCCTGATCGCCGCCCTCGCCCGCCGTCGCAGAAGGTCCCGAAGTGCCCATCGGCGGATTATACCCGGCAACCGGCTCGCCGTGTTCCTCCGGGCGTTTTCGTTGGCGGTGCCGGCCGACCGGGAGCCCGGCCCCGATCAGCGCGAATTCCCGCATCGCGGGCGGGAGGCCGGCGGGAGTTGATTCACGGCGGGTTCCGGCCTAACATAAGGCCCGTTTTCCAACCCGGCACCGCCATCCCCTGAGGGGGGCTCATGAGCGTCACGCCCGACGACTTCTCGCTGGACGCCAAGTACACGCACGAGCGCGGCCGCATCTACCTCTCCGGCATCCAGGCCCTGGTCCGGCTGCCGCTGGACCAGCACCGCGCCGACGCGCGGCGAGGGCTCCGCACCGCGACCTTCATCTCCGGGTATCGCGGCTCGCCGTTGGGCGGCCTCGACCTGACGCTCGAGCGGTACGCCGCGCTCCTGGCGCAGCACCACGTGGTGTTCTCCTCGGGGCTCAACGAGGACCTCGGCGCGACCGCCGTCTTCGGCAGCCAGATGGTCGGCCTCTTCCCCCGGCCCAAGTACGACGGCGTGCTCGGCATGTGGTACGGCAAGGCGCCGGGGGTGGACCGGACCGGCGACGTCTTCAAGCACGCCAACTACGCCGGCGTCGGGCACAACGGGGGCGTCCTGGCGCTGGCGGGCGACGACCCGCTGTCGAAGTCGTCCACGCTGCCGAGTCACTCCGAGGTGGCGCTCTACGACGCGCTCATGCCCACGATCTTCCCGGGCAACGTGCAGGAGATCCTGGATCTAGGGCAGCACGGCTTCATGCTCTCGCGCATCTCGGGGCTCTGGGTGGGCGTGAAGATCGTCACCAACGTGGCCGACGAGGCCGGCACGGCCGAGGTGGATCCCGGACGCGTCCAGCCGGTGATCCCGACGGTCGAGCTGGACGGCAGGCCCTTCCAGCACCACATCAACGTCAACCTGATCCCGCCCTTCGGCCTGGACATGGAGAAGACGCTCCACTACGCGCGCCTGGAGCTGGCGCGGCGCTACGCCTGGGAGAACAAGCTCAACCGGATCCTGGTGCCAACCCCTCAGGCCTGGCTGGGCATCCTGACGAGCGGGAAGACGTACTACGACGTCCGCCAGGCGCTCGGCGAGCTCGGGCTCGACGACGCCGCGCTCCAGCGCTGCGGCGTCCGCATCCTCAAGATGGGCCTGCTCTTCCCCATGGAGCCGCGCATCGTCCGGGAGTTCGGGCGGGGGCTCGAAGAGATCCTGGTCGTCGAGGAGAAGCGGCCCTTCCTCGAGATGTTCGCGAAGGACATCCTCTACCCGCAGGCCGAGCGGCCCCGGGTGGTGGGCAAGTCCGACGAGGAGGAGCGCCCCCTACTCTCCATCGTCGGGGAGCTCGACTCGGACAGCATCGCCCGCGCCATCGCCAAACGACTCGCCCGCAAGATGACAATCGAGTCGGTCGAGGCGCGCATCCGGCACCTGGACGAGCTCAAGCGCCGGCCCAAGCCCATCAGCCTGATGCGCACCGCCTACTTCTGCTCGGGCTGCCCGCACAACCGCTCCACCGTGGTGCCCGAGGGCAGCGCGGCGGCGGCCGGAATCGGCTGCCACGGCATGGCGATGGGGATGGATCGCGGCATCATCGGCGTCACCCACATGGGCGGCGAGGGCGCCCAGTGGGTGGGCATTGCCCCGTTCACGGAGACGCCGCACCTCTTCCAGAACCTGGGGGACGGCACGCTCTTCCACTCGGGGAGCCTGGCGATCAATTACGCGATCTCGTCGGGCGTCAACATCACCTACAAGATCCTCTACAACTCGGCGGTGGCCATGACCGGCGGCCAGGCGGCCGCGGGCGCGCTGCCCGTCCCGACGCTCACGCGGCGCCTCGAGGCCGACGGCGTGAGGCGCATCATCATCACCACCGACGACCTGGGCAAGTACGCGGGCGTCTCGCTGGCCGGCATCGCCGAGGTCTGGCACCGCGACCGGCTGCTCGAGGCCCAGTCCGTCCTGGCGGCCACGCCGGGTGTCACGGCGCTGATCCACGACCAGCAGTGCGCGGCCGAGAAGCGGCGGCTGCGCAAGCGCGGCAAGCTGGTGGACCCGCCCACGCGGGTTTTCATCAACGAGCGGGTCTGCGAGGGGTGCGGCGACTGCGGCCGGAAGTCGAACTGCCTGAGCGTGCAGCCGGTGGAGACGGAGTTCGGCCGGAAGACGCAGATCCACCAGTCCTCGTGCAACAAGGACTACTCGTGCCTCCTGGGCGACTGCCCCGCCTTCCTCACGGTGGAGCCCATCGGGCCGGCCCCGGTCAGGGCGAAGCGGCTCACCCCGCTCGACGTCGAGCTGCCCGAGCCCGCGCTCAAGGTGCCGGCGGACGGCTTCGCCCTGCACATGATGGGCATCGGGGGCACGGGCGTGGTGACGGTGAACCAGATCCTGGGCACGGCCGCCCTTCTGGACGGTCTGCACGTGCGGGGGCTCGACCAGACGGGGCTCAGCCAGAAGGGCGGGCCCGTGGTCTCGGATCTCAAGATCTCGTCGCGGCCCCTCGAGACCTCCAACAAGGTGTCGGCCGGCGGGGCCGACCTCTACCTGGGCTTCGACCTGCTGGTGGCCACCGACCCCATCAACCTCGACAAGGCCGAGCCCGGGCGCACCGTCGCGATCGTCTCCACCAGCCAGATCCCCACGGGACAGATGGTGGTGGACACGGGCCTCCACTATCCCGAGCTCTCGAGCCTGCTCATGACCATCGACCGGGTTACCCGCAAGGACCCCAACGTGTACGTGGACGCGCAGGCGATGGCCGAGGCGCTGTTCAGCGACCACATGGCGACCAACCCGATCATGCTGGGCGCCGCCTTCCAGGCCGGCGCGCTGCCGATCTCGGCGGCCTCCATCGAGCGCGCCATCCGGCTCAACGGCGTCTCGGTCGAGATGAACCTGCTCGCCTTCCGCTGGGGGCGCATGGCCGTGGTGGACCGCAAATACGTCGACGCGCAGGTCAAGCAGGCCGCCGGCAGGGCGGAGCGGTCGCGCGTGCTCTCCGCGGAGGCCCGCGTTCTCGTGGGCTCGGCGGGCGTGACGGGCGAGGCGCTGCGCTTGCTCGAGGTGCGGGTGCCCGAGCTGATCGCCTACCAGAGCGCCGGCTACGCCCGCCAATACGTGGACTTCGTGAGCCAGGTGGCCCAGGCCGAGCGGCGTCTGGTTCCCGGGCGCACCGGCCTCACCGAGGGGGTGGCGCGCCACCTCTACAAGCTCATGGCCTACAAGGACGAGTACGAGGTGGCGCGCCTGCAGCTGGACGCCGCGCTCGAGGCCGAGCTCGCGGCCCGGTTCGGCCCGGCGATCCGCTACGCCTGGCACCTGCATCCGCCGGTCCTCCGCGCCCTGGGCTGGAAGAAGAAGATCCGGTTCGGCGCGTGGTTCACCCCCGTGCTGAGGGCCCTCGCCGCGCTCAAGGGCCTGCGGGGCACGGCGCTCGACGTCTTCGGCTACGCCGAGGTGCGCCGGATGGAGCGGCAGCTGATCGGCGAGTACCGGCGGATGATCGAGACCGCGCTCGGCGCGCTCGGGCCCCAGACCCACGACACCGCGGTGGCCCTCGCGGAGCTGCCCGACGAGATCCGCGGCTACGAGGCCATCAAGCTCGACAGCGTGCGCCGGGTCCGCGACAAGGCGGCGCAGCTCCTCGCGCGGCTGACCTGATCAGACACGGAGGATTCCCGCCGATGACGAGGCGACTACTCTGGCTCGGTGCCGGGCTTCTCTTGAGCGGCTGCGCCAGCACGGGCGGCGACAAGGAGCCGCTCACGGGCGAGGCGGTGCTGAGGGACAAGGACAACAAGCAGGTCGGCGTCGCCACCTTCGTCCAGACCCGTGACGGGCTGCGCATCGCGGTGACCGGGTACCGGCTGCCGCCCGGCTTCCATGGGATGCACATCCACGCCGCCGGCAAATGCGACCCGCCCGAGTTCGCTACGGCGGCGGGCCACTTCAATCCCACCGGCAAGCAGCACGGCCGCCTGAACCCGGCCGGGGCCCACGCGGGCGACCTGCCGAACCTCAAGATCGAGCCGTCGGGTGAGGGCGGCATCGACATCACGACCAAGGTGGTGACCCTGGATGCCGGGCCCACCTCGCTCTTCGGTCCGGGAGGCACCAGCCTGATCGTCCACGCGGCTGAAGACGACGAGAAGACCGACCCCACGGGCAATGCCGGCGGGCGCCTTGCCTGCGGGGTGATCGTGAAGTAGCGGAATACCGTCCCCGCGCACTCACGGAGGCACATTCCATGTGTTCCCCCGCTGGACCCCAGGGAGGCCGCCCATGCCAGAGCCCAAGGACGTGACGGATCGCCGGGTGCCGGTCATGGTTGAAATGGGGGTGGACCAGGACTCCACGCCCGAGACCATCCTTCGGACCGCCGTGGAATGGCGGAGCATGGGGTTCGCGGTTGATCTCACATACCCGCCCGTGCGCATCAGACCGCCCCGGGAGCAGCGGGATCGCCTGGAGGCGGCGCGGATCAAGGTCGTCATCGTGCGCGGTCTGCTGCTCCCCGAGCAGATCCGGGAGCTCGAGGCGCATGGGCAGGTGCGGAAGGTATGGGCCGACACTCGAATCGAGCCGTTCGTCCGGGCCAAACCTCGCCCCCGGAAGCAGCGCCCCCGGTCGAGACCCGCGAAGGCCAAGAGGCGGCGGCGTCCGCCGCGGACTCCGAAGCCTCGGAGACGCCCACGCCGGCCCAGGACGCGGCTGCGCCCGCTCCTCAGGCGGCGGACGACGAGGCGCCGGGTCGCCACGCCCGACTGCGAGACCAACACAGCGGGGGTCGGTGATCTCGATCTTGCAGTGGTCAAGTACCTGAAGGTAGACCGGCTCCGGAGCGCGGGCTCGAGGGGCAACGGGATCGTGGTCGCGATGGTGGATGGCGGCATCACCGCGATCGGGCGCCCGATCAAGGCGGGCGAGGTCGCCAAGATTTCCAACGTCGTGGACGGCTGGCCCGACGCCGATTGGGGCACGTCCGCAGAGGGCTGGGACCAGCACGGCAACATGACCGCCCACGACGTCCTGGGCATCGCGCCCGGCGTCAAGCTCTGGGATATCCGGATCTGGCAAGCTGCGACGGGAAACCTGGCGACGGACTTCACCGGTCTCGTCAGCAATGCGATCGCGGGATACCGGAAGGCCATCGACACCCACACGGCGACGGGCGCCCCCCACATCCTGTCCAACAGTTGGGGGCTCTACAACCGCAACAACGGCCTCGACTATGCCACCAACCCGCAGAGCCCGTTCGCGCTCATGGTCGAGGAGGCCCTGGACGCGGGGATCCTGGTGCTCTTCGCCGCGGGCAATTGCGGCGGCGGCTGCCAATTCTCCCAGAACTCGCGGTGCGGCCCGAACGACCGCGGTCCCGGCAACAGCATCCTGGGCCCCAACGGGCATCCGCGCGTGATGACCGTCGGCGCGGCCAACAAGAGCGGAAGGTGGTGCGGATATACGAGCCAGGGACCGGCCGTGCTCCCGCCGAATGCCCCCAAGCCAGACTTCTGCTCGATTGCGCACTTCGACGGCTATTTTCCAACCCATCCCTTTCCGAACCCGTCCGGGAATCCAGCCCGCGATTTCGACGGCGGCACCTCGGCCGCCACGGCCGTCGCCGCCGGCGTCGTCGCCCTGCTGATGGAAAAGAGGAGGCGGGCGGGGCAAACGCTCTCCCAGGACGAAGCCAAGACGGCGCTCATGGACACGGCGAAGGACATCCGCCGCGTCGGGTTCGACCGGGACTCCGGCGCCGGCATCATCCAGGCCAAGGCGGCCTTCGACACGCTGTGACGTCTTGCTTCACTCCGTTGCGGGTGCGCAGGAGCCGCACGCCGATCGAGCCGAACCCGTCTGGCTTCCTTGACAACGCGGAGCCGTCCGCCTACTATCCCCTCGCGAACGCCACGGCGCGCTCGACGTGAACTGCACCGGCCTTGATCCGCAGTCGGGAGGGTGACTTGGGGAAGCGGCTACTCGTCGCCGGCGCGGGAACCGGGGCGAGCAACAATCTCATCCGCAGTCTTCGGGCCGGGGACCCCTCGTTCTTCGTCGTCGGGTGCAACGACGACCGCTTCGTCCTGAAAAAGTCCCTGGCGGACCGGAAGTACCTCGTGCCGCCTCCGGCGTCCCGGGATTTCACGCGATCGCTGGGCCGCGTGGTCGAGACCGAGCGCATCGATCTCGTCATCCCGACGGGAGACCCGGATGTGCGCGCCCTGTCGGCCGCGCGGGGCCGGGGGCGCTGCCCGGTGTTCCTCCCGAGTCGCGCGGTCATCGACTTGTGCCAGGACAAGTTTGACCTCACGGTGTTCCTGCGATCGCGCGGGCTGCCGGCGCCGGAAACCTGCGCCGTCACCAGCCTCCGCGGAATCGACGCGATCTTCAAGCGGCTGGGCCGCCGCAAACCGCTCTGGTGCCGGGCTCGAACAGGCAGCCGGTCGCTGGCGGCCGCCCCCGTGGTGAACCCGGACCAGGCCCGCGGCTGGATCCGGTTCTGGGAGACGATGCGCGGCATCCCAGCCCGCGCCTTCACGCTCTCCGAGTATTTGCCCGGCCGCGATTTCCTCTGTCAGAGCCTCTGGAAGGACGGGGCCCTCGTCCTGATGAGCACGTTCGAGCGGCTCGCCTACTTTGGTGGGGAGAGCAATCCGAGCGGCGTGTCCTCGCTGTCCTCGCTGGCGAAGACCGTGGTGGACACGCGGGTCGCCGACGTCTGCCGCCAGGCGGTCCGTGCCGTTTCCCCGTCCGCCTCGGGCGCCTTCAGCATCGACCTCAAGGAAAATGGCAGCGGCACGCCCTGTATCACGGAGATCAATGCCGGGCGCTTCTTCATCGGGATGACGGCCTTCGACCACGTCCTGAAGCACAACATGCCGCTGGCCTATGTGCGGCTCGCGCTCGGCGAGCGGGTGGACCTGCGGGACGAGTACGATGCCGTGGAAGACTACTACCTGGTGCGCGACCTCGACACGCTCCCAGGGATCTTCCACGCCGACGACCTGTTCGATGGAATCGAGGAGGCGCGGGTCCAGGCCGCGCGACGGTAGTCATCGGATCAGCGACGCGAAAGGAGAACACGCATGGGAATGGTTCCGCCGAAGGATAAAGAGACACACCAAATTTGCGTGATCCTGAAGGGCCCGGTGAGCCAGGCGGCGTTCAACGAATACAAACGGAAGCTCAGGGAATGCCTCAGAGAGCTCGGGGCGCTGAGAGACAAGGGCAAGAAGCGGAGGCTGCGCGTCAGTCGGAGCCGTCCGTCTCTCATCCGGTACCCCCCGCTGCACAAGGCGCAGAAGAAGAAGAGGTCCAAGAAGAGGTCCAGGAGAAAGTAGGCGGGGTGAAGGCGCCGAAGGACAGCGCCGGTCGAGCCGGGCGGATCGTGTTCACCGTCCGGCTCGACCGGCGGGGCGTCGAGGCGCTCCACTTGGAGCTGCGCCGGCTGGCGAGCCGCCGCGGGCTCACGCTCGAGGCGGTGCGTTTTCGCAAGATCGGCGGCCCCCGCTAACCGGTGATCGCGCGGTCGAGGCGTCCAGAATTCGTCCTCGCCCTTGGGGAAGGTGGGGCATCGAGTGAGGAGGAACGATGAGCGCTGGCTCGAGCGGGCGCGCCGGGGTTTTCCTGGGCGCGGCCCTTGCGGCGGTGGCCCTGACCGCGGCTCTCCAATTCGGCGATCTCCAGGCCCAGACGCCCGTCCCCCTGTGCCAGACGCTCTTCGAGGAGCCCGCTCCCGGGTCGCCCGGCCGGGGCAATTTCCCGGTGGTCGTCCACGTCATGCAGAACACCGCGCTCACGGGGCGCAATGTCTTGAATCCGAACACGGGGTTCCCGGCGGAGAAGATCCGGAAGGGCTTCGACCCCGACGGCCTGTTCAACCGGATCTGGAAGGATGAACGGACGGGCATCCGCTTCACCGTGGTCCGAATCGAATCGTGCCGGTACAAGCTCGCGGACTTCCCCGGAGGCTTCTCGGACACCCCGGACACCGATGTCCCGTCGCCCGAATCGATCAATGGCCTCGATTTGTTCAAGCGGATCGTCGCCAGGCACAACGCCAAGACGTATCTGGTGGGCGGGACCAAGACACCCTTCGTGGGTCTCGACCTCTACCTCTGGTGGGAGATCCAGGACGGCACCGGGGCGGGGTTCTCGACGCGCCAGGGGCACGGCCACGGCGGCCCGGGAGCGGCCTGGATGGATCGGGAATGCCTCAAGCACCCGAGCACCTGCGACCGCGTGTTCGCCCATGAGGCGGGCCATTTCCTCGGGCTCTGCCACCTCTGCGCGCCGGAGGACAGCCACGAGAGGACCAATTCGCGGTGCCAGTGCGGGCTGGCAGGTCACGCGCTCCCCACATGCCCCGATGCGGCGCCCAAGGACGTCATGCATCCGGCAGCCAACGGCACGAAATTCAGCGCGTGCGAGACGCAAACGATCAGGACCAACGCCGGCATGGTGCTTGGATTGAACCCCAACTGACGCCGCAAAAGGAGATCCTTCATGGGCATGGGCATGGGCGAGCTTCAGCCGAACCAGAAATACGTGGTCATCCTCGAAGTGTACGGTCCGAGCAAGAAGGGCGTCGGCGATCAGTTCGACAGGATGCTGAGACAGCTGCGCAAGAGGTTCGGGAGCCGCGTCAAGTTCTCCGTGCGGGCCAGCAAGAAGAAAGGCGATCCCCGGGGGAAGGCGGCCAGGAAGCCGAAGCGCGCCGCCAGGCGGAAGCGCTCCCGCCGGCGCCGGTAGGATCGGGCCGTCAGGCGAGCGCCGCCTGCTCGGTCTGAGCCCTCGCGAGCCAGAGTGCCATCCCCATGTCCTTGAACTCGCGCGTGGCGGCCGTGAGGTGGTCGCGGGCCTCCCCGGATTCCCCTCGCTGCCGGTTCAGGCTGCCCAAGCCCAGATGGCAACGGGCGGCGAGGGGCCGCATGCCGAGCTGCTCCGCTAGCGCCAGGGACTGCCGATAGAGGGCGTCGGCCGTCTCTCGATCGGCTGGGCTCCGCCGGCACGCGATGTCGGCGAGCAGTCGCAGCGCGTGCCCTTCGTGACCGCGGTCCCCCTGCTGCTGGAACAGGTCGAGAGCCTGGCGCGCCGCTCGCTCCGCATCGCCGATCCGGTCAGCCAGCAGGTTCACTTCGCCCAGACGGAAGAGGATCTGGGGATAGGAGGCGGCTTGCTTCCTGGCCGCGGCGTCGGCCACGGCGCGCTCCAGGAGCGGAATGGCCTCGGCGGCGCGCCCGCCCAGCGCGAGCGCCAGGCAGAGCGCCGAGGTGACCCGCGGGACATAGACCGGCAGGTCGTGGGTGCGGCAGAGGGCCAGCGCCCGCTCGAGGACGTCAGCCGCGGGGGCCGCAACGCCCTGGCCCAGATAGACGAGCCCGACGCCCCAGTACGCCCACAGCAGGGTGTCGGGGTGCGTGGTCGCTTCCGCCAGGCGGACGGCGTCCTCCGCATGGCCGGCGCCCTCGACGAACCTCCCGACTTCGGCCTGGCAGGCGGCCAGATGGCTGCGGGAGAACACCGCCGGGAGCACGGGCAACCCCAGATGCTCGCGCATCAGGTCGCCCGTGAGCGACGCGACGATGCGTCCGAAGCCTTCGATCGCGCGCCGGTAGTCCCCGAGCGCCTGATACGCCCGGCCCAGGTACATGTCCGTCGCGGTCCTCAGCGGGAAATCGCCGATCGCCTCGGCGATGGCCCGCGCCCGGTTCCCCGACTCGATCGCGCTCGTCTGCTCGCCGAGCAGGTACAGACAGTTGGTCGCGAACGAGAGCGCGCGACCGAGCCGGCGCTGGTCGCCGAGCTGCTCGGCCAGCGCTTGGGCTTCGCGCAGGTGCTCGAGTGTGCGTGCGGCCTCCCCGAGGGGGGTCAGCGCGTTCCGGAGGTCGAAGCGGAGATCGATGGCGCGCTCTCGTGTCGCCAGGCCCTCCGGGAGACGGCCGAGGGCCGCCAGCGCCTGCTCGAAGCACGCCGCCGCCTCGCGATTCGCCGAGCGCGCCAGAGCCTTGACGCCGGCCTGGCGGAGGTGGGCGACGGCCTTGGGCCAGACCTCGCTGCGGAGCGCGTGATGGGCGAGGCGCTCGGCGTACTCCGTGAGGCGGTCGGGATACAGCCGCTCGATGGCGTCGACGATGCGCGCGTGGAGATCACGCCGCTGCTCGGGGCGGAGGCTTCCGTAGGCGACCTCGTGAGTTAGGGCGTGGCGGAAGCTGTACTCGACCTCGGGGCCCAGGCTCGCCTCGTAGAGGAAGTCGCTGGCGCGGAGCTGGCCGAGCGCCTCGCTGAGCGCCTCATCGGGCAGCCCGGCGATGGCCCGCAGCACGTCCACGGGCACGTTCTTGCCGATCACGGCGGCCGACTGCAGCAGGCGCCGCTCGCGCTCGGGCAGCCGGTCCATGCGGGCCCGCAGCACCTCTTCGACGGTGTCCGGAACGGCGATCGAGGTGCTGAGCTCGCCCTGCTCGCGCACGGTCCGCGCCAGCTCCTCGAGGAAGAACGGGTTGCCCTCGGCCCGGCTCAGGATGAGCTGGGCCACGGGATCGGACAGGCGGGCGGGCGGCAGGAGGCCTCCCAGCACGCTCAGGCTGTCTTCGGCCGAGAGTGGCTGGAGCGCGATCTGGGTCATGTGCGACTTGCCGAGCCACGGGGGCCGGTAGCCTGGGCGGTAGGTCAGGATAAGCAGTAAGGGCACGCCCTCCAGGCTCTCCACCATGGCGCCCAGCGCTTCCGACGCCGCGTCGATCCAGTGGGCGTCTTCCACGGCGACGACGAGGGGGCGCTGGCGGCTCGCGCTCATGTACATCTGGCGCAGGATCTGGAAGGTCCGGGCCCGGACGGCTTCGGGTGTCGGCGCCGCAGGCGCCTCGGTGCCGTCTTTGAAGCCCAGGAACTGGAGCAGGTATGGCAGGCTCTCCTCCGCGTCCATTGCGAGGTGCCTCAGCGTGACGCGCAGCTTGTCGGTGACGTGCTCGGGGCTGTCGGCGTCGGTGATGCGGCAGGCGTGGCGCAGGATCTCCACCGCCGGCAGGTAGGGGATGGTGCTGCCGTAGGAGAGGCAGTGGCCTTCGACATAGCCGATGGCCTCGCCCCGCAGGGCCTGGCGGAATTCGTGGAGCAGCCGCGATTTGCCGATGCCGGCTTCACCCACGACGCCGACGATCTGGCCGCGCCCCGCCCGCGCCGAGGCGAGCCGGCTCTTGAGCAGGTCCAGCTCCTGGCGGCGGCCGACGAACCAGGCCATCTCGCCTTCGAGCGCCAGGCCCTTGCGCTCGCGGCCCTCGAGCCGGTAGGCCGCGCCCTCCTCCCTGACCTCCGGCGCGAGATCGAAGCGCCGCTCGAGGAAGGGCGCCGCGGCGCCGCTGACGACAATGCAGTCGGCCTCGGCGGAGGCGAGCAGGGCGTCTAGGGTCGTCCACTGGGCGCGCTTGGCGTCCGCGTCCATCTCCGCGCCCAGGCTGGACTGGCCCACGAGCACCTGGCCCACGTGTATGCCGACCTTGACGGCGAACGGCTCGCCGTCGCCGCGGCGGCCGCGCTCGGCCGCCTTCTGGATGGCCATGGCGGCATGGGCGGCGCGCCGGGGCGCGTCTTCCACCGGCTCGAGACCGAATACGACGCCGACGCCCCGGCGGCCCAGCTCGTCGATGCGGCCGCCGAAGCTCTTCGCCTTGTCGAGCAGGACGTCGAGGGCGCGGCTCGTGTCCGGCAGGGGCCCCTCGTCGTCCTCGGTGGTGATGAGGCTGGCGCGCAGCAGGGTGATCCGGCGGCTCTCCCAGCGGATGGCCGAGGGCGCTGGCGCTGAAGGCGCCGACGGCTTGGCCGCCGGCTCAGGCTCGGCCCGGAGCGGGGCAGGCGCGCGGGCGGGGCGGGCGGGCGGCGTTCCCGGGACACTTCCGCGCAGCCCGAATTTCTCGATGCGGGCGCGCAGGGTGTTGCGGGAGATCCCGAGTAGCGCGGCGGTCCGGGAGATGTTCCAGCCGGTCTGGGTCAGCGCGGCCAACAGGTGCTCGCGCATCGCCTCGTCCAGCGAAGCCGGCAGCGCCGCTGGGGCCGGGGCCACCACAGGGGCGTGCGGCACCGGCCCTCCTGTGGGCAGCTCCAGGTTGTCGGCCCCCACCACCGTGCCCTCGGCCAGTAGCGCCACGCGCTCGATCACGTTGCCCAGTTCACGGATATTGCCCGGCCAGGGGTAGGCGAGCAGCCGCGCCTGGGCCTCGGGCGCGAGCGTCTTTTGGGGCAGCCCGTAGTCGGCGCACGCCTGCTCGAGAAAGCGCTCGGCCAGCAGCAGCACGTCCCGCCCGCGCTCCCGCAGCGGCGGCAGCTCCACCGTGAGCACCGCTAGCCGGTGGTAGAGGTCCTCCCGGAAGTGCCGCGCCGCGATTGCCGCCGACAAGTCCGCATTGGTGGCGCTGACGATCCAGACGTCCACCGGCTCGCTCGCCGTTCCCCCGAGCCGGCGCACCGCCTGCTCCTCCAGCACCTTGAGCAGCTTGGCCTGCAAGGGCTCGGGCAGGAGCCCGATTTCGTCGAGGAAGATGGTGCCGCGGTGGGCGGTCTGGAAGAGCCCGGGCTTGGCCCGCCGCGCATCGGTGAAGGCCCCCCGCTCGAAGCCGAAGAGCTCGGCCTCCAGCAGGGTCTCGGGAATCGCCGCGCAGTTGACGTCCACGAAGGGGCCGCCCGCCCGCGGGCCGTGGCGGTGGATCAGCCGCGCCACCAGCCCCTTGCCTGTGCCCGTCTCGCCCCGGATCAAGATCGCGGGCAGCCGCCGCCCGCTCTGCGGGCGGGCCAGCAGCCGGCGCAGACTCTCCCGCACCGCCTCGATCGCCGCACTCTCGCCGAGGAGCTCGGCCAACCCTTCCATGGCGCGGACTAGATTACTCGGCTGGTCAAGCAACTGCTCAGCTATTTACCACCCTGACCACTGACCACCTGGTCAGGTGTCCGTAAGCCACTGATTTAGCAGGCAACACGCCGTGGCACCTCGCTTGCGATGAGTAGGGGCATGTCGAACGCACTGGCGGGTCGAACCGAAGGGCAGGAGGGGCAGGTCCTGATCGCGGCTCTCGGGGTCGCCGCGGGATTCTCCTCGGGCTTTCTGGGAATCGGCGGAGGTCTCGTGCTGGTCCCAGTCCTGACCGGTTTCCTGCAT
>JBGPZD010000121.1:0-5623 GCA_041493605.1 Methylomirabilia bacterium | reverse complement strand
TGACGGCGCCGGGCTCCCCGGCGCAGGATCGCAACCATGGCCTGGCCCGTCAGGGCTGTTCAGCCCGGGTTGCCCCGCCGCCCGGCGTCCAAACGTCCCTGGCTTGGGGCTGATAACGGGCTTTATGTCGGCTACGCGCCGCGCGGGGTGGAAGGCGCTCAAGCCGTATCTGCGCCTCACGCCCCAGCCCAACAAGTGAGGAGGCCGACATGATGCGGTCCAGGATATTCGCGCTCGCGATCGCTCTCGTGACGCTCGCCGCGGCGCCCGCGGCCTGGGGCTGCTCGGTGGCGGGGCCCAATACCCATATCGGCACCGTCAAGGCGGTGGACATCGCGCAGAGTACGCTGACGGTGAAGGACGCCGAGACCGGCGAGGACCTGACCTTCGTGGCCGACACGCCCGAGATGCTCAAGGGCATCGCGCCCAGGGACCGGGTGACCGTGGTCTTCACGGAGCAGGGCAAGACGCTCCGCGCGACGTCGATCACGAAAGGCTAGCGGTCAGAGAATGCGGGCGAGGACTTTCGCCACCGACTCGGGCTTGAAGCCGAGCTGGAGCAGGGCCGCGCCCGTGTCGAAGTACTCGCGGTAGCGCGCGATCCGGCCGCCCTCCAGCTCGAACAGGCTCATGCCGCGGAAGCGGACCGTGCGCCCGGCGCTGCGCGGCACCGCCTCGGTCACGGTGTAGCCGAAGGTCCACTCAGCCGCCGCCAGGGCCGGCGACTCGACCACCGCGTCCATCCTCCACACATACTCCCGCCCTTCGCGGAACATCCGCTCGAACATGGCGCCGAGCCCCGCGGGCCCCACGTGCTCGCCGTAGAAGGTGTCGCGATAGGCGCCGGCCGGAGTGAAACAGGCCACCAGCCCGGCCACGTCCTGTCGGTTGAAGGCGGTCTCGAACTCTCTGACGATGCTCACGGGAAAGCCTCCTCCGGCGTCGCTCAGCGGATGGTGAAGCGCAGATGGCGGTGGGCGTGGCGCAGGACGGCCTCGGCCCCGGCCGGCGTGTCGGCGCGAGAAAAGATGAAGCCGAGATAGCGCGAACCCTCGGGCAGCGGTACCACCTCCTGCCCCTTGAGGAGCGAGATGGTCACATCCTCGATGCCCGGCACCTGCCGTGCCGCTTCGACACCCTCCACCGCCTCGAGGATGCCGCGCCCGGGGATCGGGATCATCATGACCCCGGCCGCGCGCCGCTCGCGCTCCAGCGAGGCGATCGGCAGCCCCAACGCGTGGCGGAGGATGATCTCCTCCAGCGACATGCCGGTGCCGAAGCTGAGCGTGCGGGAGCAGAGGCCGCCGATGGAGCGGGCGGCGATCTCCACGATCACCGGGTGGGGCTGGGTGCCGTCCGGATCGACGCGGATCTCGGCGTGCACCGGCCCGTCGAAGAGCCCGAGGGCCTTCGCCGCCTGCGCCGCCGACTCGCGCAACTCCAACTGGACGCCCTCCGGCAGCCGCGAGGGCGTCACGTAGATCGTCTCCTCGAAGAAGGGCCCGTCCAGCGGATCCGGCTTGTCGAAGAGTGCCAGGGTCTTGAGGGCGCCGCCGTCGAGCAGCCCTTCGAGCGCGACTTCCCTGCCCGGGATGAACCCCTCGACCAGGATCCGGTCGGTCCCAGGGGCCAGATCCTTGACGTCCGGCGCCGCCAGGATGGCGGCGATTCGCGTGAAGGCCGTGACGAAGCCGGCCGCGTCATCGGCGCGGATGACGCCGCGGCTGGCCGAGAGCGTCAGCGTCTTGAGGACGCAGGGGTAGGGCACCCGTCGGGCCGCGGCCTGCGGGTCCTCGTCCGCCGAAAAGGATGTGAACGAGGGGCAGCGCACGCCGGCCTGGGCCAGCCGCTCGCGCATGCGAAGCTTGTTGCGCGTGGCGCTCACCGCGGCGACGGGGTTGGAGCGCACGCCCAGCGCCTCGGCGATGACGGCGCCCACCACCGTGGTCAGATCGTCCACCGGCACGACGGCGTCGATGGGCCGCCGCGCGGCGTACTCGCGCATCTGGCGCGCGGCCTCGGCCGGATCGGCGAAGGGCAGGCCCAGGAGGTGGTCGGGAAACTCCACCGCCATCGAGTCCGGCCGCTCCGAGGCGATGACCAAGTCCACGTCGAGCGAGAGCGCCGCCTCGACGAAGTCCGCGGTGCGGTAGCTCGTGGCGGGGATCAGCAGCAGCAGGCGCTTCGATGGAGCCATCGCGGAACGAAGTTTATCACGCCCCCGAATTGGGCCCGATGCGGTATACCTGAAGGCCCGGTCCGGGCGGGGGCGCGGCGGGCCGCCCCAAGGAGGAGCGTCGGATGCGTGTCGGGATCATGATCGAAGGCCAGGAAGGGCTCACGTGGGAGCGCTGGCTGCGGCTCGGCCAGGCGGCCGAGGACCTGGGCTTCGAGTCGCTGTGCCGGTCGGATCACCTGACGGGCCTCTGGGGCGAGTCCACACGGCCGTCGCTCGAGACCTGGACCTCGCTCACCGTGCTGGCCGTGCGCACCTGGCGCATCCGCTTCGGCCCCATGGTCTCGCCGCTCACCTTCTACCACCCGGCGCTGCTGGCCAAGATGGCCACGGCGCTCGACACGCTGTCGGGCGGGCGCGTTGATCTGGGGTTGGGCGCCGGCTGGAACGAGCACGAGCACACCATGTTCGGCGTGCCGATGCCGCCCATGAAGGAGCGCATGGACCGGCTCGAGTGCGCCGCGCGGCACATCCGCGCCCTCGGCGCCGGCCGGCCCGTCACGCTCGATCAGCCCTACTACCCGCTGAAGAAGGCGGAGAATGTCCCGCTGCCGACCCACGGGCGATTGCGGATCGTGATCGGCGGGCGCGGGGAGAAGCGAACGCTCCGCATCGCCGCCGAGTTCGCCGACGAGTGGAACGTCACGCGCGTGGACATCCCGGGCTTCGTGCACAAACGCGAGGTGCTGGCCGGGCACTCGGCCGCCCTCGGCCGCGATTCCGAGACGATCACGCGCTCGCTCATGGTGCCCATGGTCATCGGCCACACCAAGGCCGACGTCGCCCGGCGCATCGAGGCGGCGCGCGCCACTTTCCCCCAGATGCCCGCGGACGAAGACGCCTGGCGGCAGGCGAGCTTCCTCGCCGGCTCCCCGGACGACATCGGCACTGCCCTCCTGGGCTGGGAGAAGGCCGGCTGCCAGCGCGTGCTGCTGCAGATGCTCGATCAGACCGACGTGGACGCGCTCGAGACCTTCGCGCGCCACGTGCTGCCGCGGCTCTCCTAGCCTCCCCCGCCCCGGCCCGCTCCCCTCGGTTGGGGAGCGGCGGCCTACACGAACATCGCCCGGTAGTGGCGGTACCAGTCGCTCTGAAAGCGCTCGTCGGCGTCGACGCGCCGCTTGAGGCGGAGAAAGTCCGCAAACTGGGGATAGGCGGCCTCGACCTGCCGCCGCGTCGCCCAGCGGTGGTAGGTCAGGTAGTAGCTGCCGCCATAGCGCAGCCCGTGGTCGATCAGCCGGCGGAAATCCCCGGCCGAGCGCTCGAGCCCCTCGGGGGTGTGGACCGTGTGGAGGTTGAAGATGACGCAGGCCCAGGGCTGCCGCGCCCAGGCCAGCACACTCTCGTCGTCGCGCTCGATGAGCCGGATGGTGCCGTAGATGATGTCCACCCGGTTGCGGATGAAGTCCTCCCGCACGTCATCAATGAAGCGCGCGAGCGCGTCTCGCGGGACGTAAATCTCGCTGATCATCTCCGTCGCGCGCTCGGTGGCGCCGAGCTGGCGGTCCAGCGCCTCGTGGTAGTTGTCGAGGTAGACCGACATCTGATGCGTGTCCGACCAGTAGAGCTGGCCCGACGTCGAGAGGTAGTAGTCGGCGTACACCTCGAAGGCGCGGCGCTTGTTGACGTGAGAGAGGTAGAGGAGCCGCCGCCAGCCCTCGGTGTCCAGCTCGCGCTGCTGCGCGGGCATCGGGCGGGCGGGATCCACGGGGCGATAACAGGAAAACACGCCCTTGCGTAGCAGCTCGCCCGAGGCGGCGTCGGTGGCGTACTGGAAGTCGCCGAAGAGATAGCCCTCGGCGATGCGCCGCTCGAAGGCGGGCCCGAGCTGGTCGGCGTTGATGACCTGGACGACGCGCTCGATCTTCCGCCGCGGCGCGAGCCGCAGGGTCACCGAGGTCACCACGCCGAAGAGACCGTAGCCGCCGATGGCGGCGCGGAAGAGCTCGGTGTTCTCCGCGCGGCTGCAGCGCCGCACCGCGCCCTGGCCGTCCACGAGGGTGAAGGCCTCGACGTCCTGGATCATGGGCTTGTAGCGCAGCCCGCGGCCGTGGACATTGGCCGCCAGCGCGCCGCCGAGGGTCAGCCGGTCGGCGCCGGTCTGCTTCTGGACGATGCCCCACTGCCGCTCGCGCCCCTTCTGGGACTCCACGAGGTAGGTGACCAGCTCGGGCCACTCGATGCCCGCCTCGACCTCGATGAGCCCGCGCTCGACGTCGAAGGCGAGGACGCGGTTCATCGCCGTCATGTCGAGCATCAGAGTGTCGCGGCCGAACTGCTGGCCGCCCATGGCGTGCCGGCCGCCGGCGATGCTCACGGCGCGCCCTTCGGCCCGGGCGCGCCGGATCGCCCCCTGGACGCCGTCGACCGAGCGGGTCTGGGCCACGGTGGCCACGCGGGTGGCGTTGAGCTGGGAGTGGATGTCGTTGACGACGATGCCGTCGGGCGCCGTCGCCTGCCAGGCACACCCCGCCGGGAGCAGCGCGGCCGCGCCCGCCCCGGCGCCGGCCTTGAGGAACTGCCGGCGTGTCAGTCTCGCCATCTCAGTCCTCCCTCGTGATGAAGGGACGCGCTCCCAGGTAGATCAGCGCGAGCGCCAGGCCCTGGAGCGCGTGGTAGAGCACGTTGTGGTTCATGTAGACCGGATGGGGTGCGACCCGGAAGTGCTGCACCCCCGACGCCAGCAGGGTCAGCCCGAACCCCGCGACACCGGCCAGCGCCCGCCGCCCCCCCGGCCGAGTCCCAGCCCGGGCGAAGACGGCCAGCAGGAAGAGCGCAGCCGGCACGTACCCGGCGATGGCCACTGAGAAGTCCTGGCTCACGAACAGGACCATGGCGGCATAGAAGAGGAACTGCAGGGCGGCGGCGACGGCGATCCCGCGGGCGAGCGGCGGCGAGAAGGCGACGGCGGCGCCCGCGCTCCAGGCGGCCCACGCTGTGACGCCGACGGCCAACAGGGCGATGGGCCAGAGCAGGCGCTGACCGAGGCTCGCCGGCTCGAGGAAGAACCCGTGCACCGTCCCGCCCGCCAGCGCGCCCACCGCGATCGCGGCGAAGAAGAGGACGAACCAGGACCGGCCGGCGCGCGCGGGCCGGCGCGCCACCAGCCAGGCCAGGACCGCGCCTTCGGCGGCCAGCCCGTAGTCCGTCAGCGCGACGTCGGCTTCGGTCATCGCGGGACACGGGCCGTGGCGTAGAAGCGGCCGAGCGTGAAGAGATAGCCCGCCAGCACCCAGTGAAAGACGATGGGAATGGTCCCCGTGCCGAGCCAGCGTCGCTCCGGGTGCAGGGCCATCGTGAACACGTACCGGATCGCCATCACGGCGAAGTAGGCGGCGCTGAATCCCACGAGCCACGGCGCGAGCGTCGGGCGGGGCACGACGGACC
>JBGPZD010000169.1:0-2826 GCA_041493605.1 Methylomirabilia bacterium | reverse complement strand
CCCATCGGCTGGGGCGAGCTCAAGGTCATCGCCGAGCTGCGCAAGCGGGACATCGCGGTCAACTGCACCTGCTGCATGTCGTTCAACCAGGCCTACATGGCCGCCCTGGCCGGCGCCAATTACGTGAGCCTCTTCTACGGCCGCATCCGGGACACCGGCTACGACGCGAAATCGGTCGTGGAGCAGACGGCGCGGGCGTTCCGGGCCGGCGGCATCAAGTCCGAGATCATCGTGGGCAGCATCCGGCACATCTACGACGTCAACGAGGCCCTGGCGGCGGGCGCCGACATCGTCACGGTGCCGCCCAAGTTCTTCCCCCAGCTCACCCAGCATCCGAAGACCACGGAGGCGGTGGAGCAATTCCTCTCCGACTTCCGCCGCTGGAGCGAGCCGACCTAGTCCGCGCGCTCCGCCCCCCGCGTCGGTGAAAGCCCTCCTCCTCGCCCTCGGCTGCTCGCTGCTCTACGCGGCGGCGGTGACCGTGCTGTTCCGCCGGCGCCAGATGCGCGAGCGCGCGGCGGCCATGCTCCGGCTCTTCCTGGCCACCGTGCCCGTGTACCTGGCGGCCTACGCCGCCACGCCGGCCGACCTGGGTGTCCTCGCCCCGTGGCTCGTGGAGCCGCGGTACGTGCCGGCCGGCGCCTTCGGGCTCTTCGTCCACGCCGCGCTCTTCTTCGGCGGCTGGTGGCAGGTCTACAACCTGGCCGACCGTGGCTGCGCCCTGCACATCGTCCTGGCGATCTGCGAATCGCCGGAGCGCACCCTGTTGGCTTCCGAGATCGAGGCTCGCTACGGCGCGGGCCGGGGGCTCCACTGGATGCCCGACAAGCGGATCGAGGATATCCTCGGCCACGGCCTGGCGACCCTGCGCGGCGGGCGGCTTCACGCGACGCCAAAGGGCGCGCGGGTTGGGCGGCTCTTCGGCCTCCTCCGCACCGTCCTGCGGCTCGACGGCACCGAGTGAATCCCGACCATCTCGTCACCGCGCTCTGGGCGAGCGCCGGCTGGGTGGCGGCCGCGGTGGCCGCCCACTTCGCCGTGTTCTATCTGTTCCGGGTGGAGCGCCGGGCGCGGACTCTGGTGTGCCTGTGGGGCCTGGCCCTGGTCGGCTACCTCTGGACCGGCCTGGCGCTCGAGGTGGACCGCTGGCGGATCGCGTACGGCGGAGTCGTGCTCTTCTGCGCCTTCATCCTCTACATGCCCTTCTACTACACGGTCTCGAATTCCCTGTCGGTCCAGATGCTCATCAAGATGCGGGCGGCCCCGGACGGCTTGAGCGTCGAGGGCCTGCGACAGGATTTTCCGATGGAGGAGCTGCTGGCCGGGCGCCTCGTCACCCTGGCCGCCTCCGGCTACGTGGTCCGGAAGGGGGGGCGCTTCGCCATCACGGCGAAGGCACGGGTGCTGGCCCGTTCCTTCCTGCTCGTGAAGGCGCTCTGGCGGCTCGGCCCCGGCGGTTAGGCTTGACTCGTCCGCCGGGCGAGATTATCGTGGCGCCACCAACCGCCAACAGGGGAGACCGCCGATGAAACTCAAGGTCGCGACCGTCCAGATGACCACCGACGACCGGGACAAGGCCCGCGTCGTGGACAAGGTGCTGCGGATGATCGACGAGGCGGGCGCCCAGGGTGCGGACCTGATCGTCCTCCCCGAGGTGTGGACGGGTCTGGGCTACGCGGACGCCTACCCCTTCGAGGCCATGGCCGAGCCCATCCCGGGGCCGACCACGGACAAGCTCACCGCGCGCGCCCGGCGGCACGGCGCCATGATCGTGGGCTCCATGTACGAGCGGGCCGCCGACGGCCGCCACTTCAACACGGCGCCCTTCATCAACCGCGACGGCTCGATTCTGGGCTGCTACCGCAAGACCCACCTCTTCGACGCCCAGAACCGCACCGACATCCCGCCCGGCATGATGGAGTCCAAGAAGGTGGCCGCGGGCGACGAGCTGCCGGTCTACGACACCGACGCGGGCAAGATCGGCGTGTTCGTCTGCTCCGACCTGCGCTTCCCGGAGATCGCCCGGGTGGAGGCGCTCAAGGGCGCCCAGATCCTGGTCTGCTGCTCGGCCTTTCTGTCGCCGCGGTTCGACCACTGGGAGTTCTTCCTCCGGGCCCGGGCGTGCGAGAACCAGGTCTTCGTCGTGGCCTCGGGCCAGGTGGGACACGAGCCGGCCTCGGGGGTCGGCTTCGTCGGGCGCAGCTGCGTGGTCGACCCCTGGGGCGTCATCGTCGCCACGGCTCCCGACCGCGAGTGCGTGACGGTGACGACCATCGACCTGGCCCAGATCGACGAGGTCAAGTACCGCTACCCCCTGATGCTGCAGCGCCGCCCGTCGATGTACGGCGTCATCAGCCGCGACCAGTAGTCCCTCGGGGAGGGTCGCGGTGGTTTGACACCGCCCCGGCGCGCGGCTAGGATTGGGGCTCTTCCGCTCCCCCCTGCTCACTCGACACGCAGAAGGAGGTCGCTATGGGTCGTGCCGCCGCACTGGCAATCGCCGTCCTGCTCGCCCTTGGCCTGACCGCGCCAGCCGGGCTCCAGGCCCAGACCAAGGACGACACCGTCGTCTACGCCCTGCAGTCGGACATCAACACCTGGGATCCGCCCAACTCGGTGCTTCGCGAGGCCATCATCCTCGGCTACAACGTCTTCGACCACCTGGCCGCGCGCGACGTCAAAACTGGCAAGGTGGGTCCGAGCCTGGCCGTGTCCTGGAAGGCGCTGAACGACACGACCTGGGAGGTCAAGCTCCGCAAGGGCGTCAAGTTCCACGACGGCACCCCGTTCACCGCGCGGGACGTCAAGGCCAGCTTCGACCGCGTG
>JBGPZD010000037.1:0-22138 GCA_041493605.1 Methylomirabilia bacterium | reverse complement strand
GCCCTGGCTCGCTTACGCTCGCCGAATTTGTTTATCCGCTCGGCTCGCCTGCGGCTGCGCCTCGCCCTACATTACCGGTCCAATAATCCAGGGGGCGAACTCTTCTTCGCCGACACCGCTGAGCTCGCTCTTACTGCGCTTGCCGGAGGCGACGGCGATCATCTCCTCGAAGATCCGACGGCCCACCTCGGGCAGCGGGGTGCCTTCGAGGATCACGCCGCAGTTGATGTCCATGTCCTCTTCCATGTGCCGGTACATGAGGCTGTTGGTCGCCAGCTTGATCGAGGGCACGGGCTTGCAGCCGAACACCGATCCGCGGCCGGTGGTGAAGCAGATGATGTTGCAGCCGCCGGCCACGAGCCCCGTGATCGAGACGGGATCGTGCCCCGGTGTGTCCATGAAGACGAAGCCCTTGGTGCTGATGGGCTCGCCGTACTGGAAGACGTCCATCATGGGTGTCGTCCCGCCCTTGGAGACGCCGCCCAGGGACTTCTCGAAGACCGTGGTCAGGCCGCCCGCTTTGTTGCCGGGGGCGGGGTTGTTGTCCATGGCCTCGAGGCCGCGGCAGTACCACTCCCACCACTTGTAGCGGTCGATGAGCTTCTTCGCCACGCCCTCGTTGATGGCGCGCCGGATGAGCAGGTGCTCGGCGCCGTAGATCTCGGGCGTCTCGGCCAGCACCCCGGTGCCGCCGTAGCGGACCAGCTCGTCCACGGCCCATCCCAGGGCCGGGTTGGCCGTGATGCCGGAGTTGCCGTCCGAGCCGCCGCAGTTGGTGGCCAGCACCAGCTCGGAGACGGGCTGCTTCGTCCGCTTGGCCTCGTTGGCGAAGGGCAGGAGCTTGGCGACTTCGGCCGCGGCCTTTTCCACGGTCTTCCGGATCCCGCCCGCCTCCTGGATATTGACGATCGTGGGCTTGCGCTCGGGGTGGCCCGGCGCCGCCATGCGCTGCTTGTCCACCATGACGGCGGCCTGGTTCACCTCGCAGCCCAGGCCGATGAGGATGTAGGCCGCCACGTTCGGGTGCTTGGCGTACCCGGCGAGGACGCGCTGAAGCGCCAGGTGGTCGTCGCCGAAAAGTTTGGTGCCGCAGCCCGACTTGTGGGTGATGGCGAGCACCCCGTCGATGTTCGGGTAATCCCGCTGGACGTCGCGGAACTTCTCTTTCACGAACTGGCTCACGCTCGCCGAACAGTTGACGCCCGAAATGATCGCGACGTAGTTTCGGGTGCCGACGCGGCCGTCCTCTCGACGGTAGCCGTCAAAATGTCTCATCTGCGCCTGCGGGTAGTAGTCCACGGGACGCACGTCGGTGCAGAACTCGTACTCCTGGTGGAGATCGCCGACGGCCAGGTTCTGGGTGTGCACGTGGTCGCCGACCGCGATGTCGGCCGTGGCGAAGCCGATGGGCTGCCCGTAGCGCCGCACCACCTCGCCGGTGCGCCGGGCGTGCCGCGCCACCTTGTGGCCCGGCTTGATGTCCTGCCTCACCTCGATGCGGCCGCCGGCGTCCTCGAGCACCGTCCCGGCCGGGATCTCCTTCTTGGCGATGGCCACATCGTCCTCGGGCTTGAGGATGATGGCCACGTCGGTGATCGCGCGCGCTGTCATGGCGTTCTCCCGGGCGGGCTCGAGCTAAGCCCGCCGCGGCCGGGCCGACTCGACGTCGGCCATGGCGCGGATGCCGTTGAGAAAGGTCACCGCCCCGCCGGGGATGACGGTCGCCTCCAGCGCCCCCAGCACCTCGGCCCGGCTCGCGCCCAGGCGGTAGGCGCGGCGGATGTGGTTGGCGATGGCGTCGCGCCCGGCGCCGCGGAAGGCGAGGATGCCGAGCGCCACCAGCTCACGGTGCTTGATGCTGAGCCCGCGGCCCGAGTTGAGCGCAGCGTTGTAGAGACCGTCGTACGCCTCGAAGAACGCCGGGTCCCGGCGGGCCACCAGCTCCCACTCGGGATAGACATAACCCCGGGCCTTCCTCATCTTGGCGATCAGCCGCTCGCTGCGGGCCGTCTTGGGCATCGGGCCTCCTGAACCGGGGTGGGCCTGCCGGGGTGGTACCGAGCAAATCTACAGTCCTGACGCGACCTTTGCAAGTAGGCGCTGGCGCCACCAGCCGGCTGGGGCGCATCATCTTAATAGGCCTCTCCGACTCCCCCCGGCAGGTTGACCCGAGCACCCCGCGCACGTAGACTTCGTGGGTCCATGCCACCCATCGATCGCACCGCCCGAATCAACGGCCTCGGCCTCCACTACGTCGAGTGGGGCCGCCCGGACGGCCCGGCCGTCGTCCTCCTCCACGGGATCACGGGCCACGCGCGGGTCTGGGACACGCTCGCCGCCCGGCTCGAGGACCGCTACCGCGTGCTGGCGCTGGACCAGCGCGGCCACGGTGACAGCGATGTCCCCGAGGACGCGGACTACCGGATTTCCACCATGGCTGAGGACCTGGAGGGCTTCGCCAAAACCCTGGGACTCAGCCGCTTCGATCTGCTCGGCCACTCCATGGGCGGGCGCGTCGCGATCGCGTACGCGGCCGAACATCTGGCGCGGCTCCGACGGCTGGTCATCGTGGATATCGGTCCGGACATCAACCCGGCCGGGCTCAAGCGCGTGCGCGAGATGATGGCCAATGCGCCCGAGCGCATCGAGAGCGAGGAATGGGCCTACGACTACGTTCGCCGCGTCCACCCGCTCTACGACCCGGCCGAGCTGCGCCACCGCATCCACCACGGCCTCAAGCCGCTGCCGGACGGCAGCTTCGCGTGGAAGTACTCCAAGGGCCTGCGCGACATGATGCGTGAGGGCCGGCGGGATCCGATCGACCTCTGGCCGGCGCTCGGCCGCATCCCCCGCCCCACCCTGCTCGTGCGCGGCGCCGAGAGCGACATCCTCTCCCCCGAAGTCGCCAAGAAGATGATCAAGGCCCTGCCCGCGGGCCGCCTCGTCGAAGTGCCGGACGCGGCCCACACGGTGCCCGGCGACCGGCCCGAGGAATTCGCCCAGGTCGTGCGCAGCTTCCTCGAAGCTTGAGGGCCTTCGGCTGACCGGACCACGCGAGCGCCTCGTCTCGCCGCGCTTCGCCCTGCTCTGGGGCGGGACGTTCGTCTTCTTCCTCTCGTTCTACCTCCTGCTTCCCGCGCTGCCGCTCTACGCGCGCACCCTCGGCATCCCCGAGTCCCAGATCGGCTTCATCATCGGCCTCTTCGCCGTCTCGTCCATGGTGGTGAAGCCCGTGGCGGGTTGGGCGGCGGACCGCTGGGGGCGAAAGCCCCTGATGGTGGCGGGCGCGGCGCTGTTCGTCTGCTCGTCCGCCCTCTACGGGTGGAGCGTCACGGTCGGCGCGCTCCTCGCGGTCCGGATCGTCCACGGGGCGGGCATGGGCCTCTTCCCCACGGCCTGCGCCTCCATGGTCGCCGACCTGGCGCCGCTGGAGCGGCGCGGGGAGGCGATGGGGCTCTGGGGCGCCGCCAGCAATGTCGCCCTGGCGCTGGGGCCGCTCGGCGCCGTGTGGATCTCGGACCGCTGGGGATTCGGCTGGCTCTTCGCCTGCTCCACGGCCGTGGCGTTGGCGGCGCTTCTCCTGGCCGGGGTCCAGCGCGAATCGCTCGGCACACCCGTGCGCGTGCCCTTCGGCCTCCCGTCGCTCCTGAGCCCGGCCGTCGCGTTCCCGTGCGCCATCGTGTTCTGCCTCATGACGAGCTACGGAGTCCAGGCGGCGTTCCTTCCGATCTATGCCCAGTCGCGCGGCGCGAATCCGGGAGTCTTCTTCCTTGTGCTCGCGCTGGTGGTGGCCGTGGCCCGGGGCTACGCGGGGCAGCTCTCGGACCGCCTCGGGCGGGTGCCGGTGGCAGCCACCGGCTTGGCGCTGGTCGCCGCCTCCTTGGCCGCGCTCGCGGCCGGCGGCGGGATCGGCGCGCTGGTCACGGCCGGCGTGCTCTACGGGTTGGGCTTCGGCGCCGCCCAGCCGGCCCTGATGGCGTGGACCGTGGACCTGGTCACGCCGGCCGAGCGCGGCAAGGCCATGGGCACCTATTACACGGCGCTCGAACTCGGCATCGCGTCGGGCGCCATCGGCTTCGGCATGGTGCTGGCGCGCTCGAGCTTCCCGACCATGTTCGCCGCCGCCGCCGCGCTCGCCCTGCTGGGCGGCGCGCTGGCGCTCACCCGGCTCAGGCAATCCCCCCGCCCGGCCCTCTCCGCGTAGGGGAGCGGGAGCCGGCTAGCGCCCGCGGAGCTTGCGCGCGGCCTCCGCGCGCATCTTCTGCATGGCGTTCGTCTCCTGGTCGGAGTAGCGCTCCTCCTTCCAGGGGTCGGCGTGCATGTGGTAGCCGTTGACCTCCCAGAAGCCGGGCGGGTTGACGTCCAGGAACTCGAAGCCGCGCAGCCACTTGGCGCTCTTCCAGAAATAGAGCTTGGGGACGACCAGGCGCAGCGGGCCGCCGTGCTCAGGCGTCAGCGGGGCGCCGTCGTGCCTGAGCGCCAGGACAACGTCGTCGTCCACCAGCTCCTCGAGCGCCAGGTTGGTCGTGTAGTCGGGGTCGGCGTGGAGCAGCACGAACTTGGCCTCGGGCTTGAGGCGCACGCGCTTCATGATCTCGCGGACGTGCACGCCCTCGAAGCGGTTGTCGAGCCGCGACCAGCGGGTCACGCAGTGGATGTCGCACTGCACGCCGGTCTGCGGGAGGGTGAGGAACTCCTCCCAGGTCCAGCTGACCTCCTCCTCGACCAGCCCGAAGCAGCGGAAGGCCCAGGTCTTGGGGTCGAAGCGGGGCGTGAGGCCGTAGGTGAGCACCGGCCACTTGGCGGTGAGGCTCTGGCCGGGCGGGACGCGCTTGGCCAGCTCGTCGGGGGTCGGCTTCATGCTGGCTCCTCTCGGAGGATCATTCTACCCTACGAACCGGGAGGCCCTCGGGTTACTGCTCCGCGAGAAGCTTTCGGATCATCCGCTCCGTCTGCTCGTAGTCGCCCTCCCCGACATGGGTGTAGCGGATGACGCCCTTGCGGTCCACCAGGGCCGCCGCCGGCCAGTAGCGGTTGCGGAAGCGGCCCCAGATGGCGTGGTCGTTGTCCTGGACGACGGGGTACCTGACCCCCAGCTCCCGCGTGGCCTTGACCACCCGCTCGTGGGACTTCTCCCAGAAGAACTCAGGCGAGTGGACGCCGACGATGGTCAGCCCGGCCTTCTCGTACTTCGCGTGCCAGTCCCGCAACTGCGGGATCACGTTTTTGCAGTTGTATCAGCCGTAGGTCCAGAACTCGACGAAGACCACCCGGCCGCGCAGCTTCTCCATGCTGAGCGGCTCGCTGTTGATCCAGGGCCCGCCCGTGATCTCGGGCGCGCGCTCCCCCGGACGCAGATCGACGGCCCGCGCGGGACCGACGGCGCCCCCCAGCAGACCCGCCACCACCAACGCCATCGCCACACCGCGCCAGCGCCGCATGTCCGTCCCCCTCGCGGCCAGTGTACCAAGCGTCCCCCAGGCGCCCGCAAGTGCCTGCCCGGGCGGAACCCGGCCCTCATCGAGAAGGTTGGAAGCCCTTCCCCGACCCCCTATAATGGATACCGGCGTGGGGGTGGGCATGGGCCCGCCCTGGAGCACTGGCGCCATGGCAGCAACCCAGAAGAGGAAGGATTGAACGAATGGCAAGTGACGATCGGAAGCTGGCGATGTTCATCGACTTCGAGAACATCGTCCGCGGAGTCAAGGAAGCGCAGTACAAGCAGTTCGAGATCAAGCTGGTGCTGGAGCGGCTGGTGGAGAAGGGCAAGATCATGGTGAAGCGGGCCTACGCGGACTGGAACCGCTACGCCGAGTACAAGCGCCCCTTCCACGAGCACGCCATCGAGCTGATCGACGTGCCCCAGAGCCGCTACAGCGGCAAGAACTCAGCGGACATCCGCATGGTGGTGGACGCCATGGACCTGGCGTACGCCAAGCAGCACGTGGATACCTTCGCCCTGGTGTCGGGCGATTCGGACTTCTCGCCGCTCGTGTCCAAGCTCCGCGAGAACGACCGCTACGTGATCGGGCTCGGGGTGAAGTCGTCATCCTCCGAGCTGCTGGTGGGCAACTGCGACGAGTTCATCTTCTACGAGGACCTGATCCGTGAGTCCAAGAAGACAACGGCGCTGCGGGGATTGCCGGAGAAGAAGGCCGAGGCCTTCGCCCAGCTCATCGAGGCGGTGCTGGCGCTGCAGCGCGAAAACAAGGACACGCTGTGGGGCTCCATGGTCAAGCAGACCATGATCCGCAAGAACCCCGCCTTCAACGAGTCCTACTACGGCTACTCGACCTTCTCCAAGCTGCTGGAGGAGGCGGCCAAGCAGAAAATCCTGACGCTGGAGAAGGACGCGAAGAGCGGCACCTACATCATCACGTCGATCGAGGAAGGACGCGCCGCCTAAGCACTCCCTCCGGGGGCAGGGGCTGGAAACTCCCTCTCCCCTCTGGGGAGAGGGCCGGGGTGAGGGGCTACCCCTCGTGCCGGGTGACGACGACCTTGGTCTCGCCCGCGAGCGCGCCCGCCACCCAGTTCACCACGCTCACCAGCAGCGCGCCGAACACGGCGGGCCAGATACCCGAAACGCGAAAGCCGTCGATCAGCCAGGCGACGAACCAGAAACACCCGCCATTCACCACCAGGATGAACAGACCCAGGGTGAAGATCGTGATGGGCAGCGTGAGGATGACGAGCACGGGACGGATGATGGCATTCACGACGGCCAGGAGGGCTCCGCCCGCCAGAGCCGGCTGGATCCCGTCGACCTGGACGCCCGAGATGAAGGACGGGGCGATGGCAATGGCCACCGTGTTGAGCACCACGCGCAGCAGGAACGTCGTCACACCCGTCCTCACCGAGGTCCCTCCCCACCCCCGGGCCAATGGCCGCGCGGCTTGCCGCGGCCCCGCGCCGGGGCGTATGCTGGCCCGAGTCTACTACATGGGAGCCGTCGCCGGTCACTCCGTGAGAAACGCGGTGCTCGTCCTTGTCCTGCTGCTCGTCGCCCTCGCGCCGGCCGCGCTCGCGCAGGAGGTCCCGCCGATCACGCTCAACCCGGTTATGATCAAGGGGCCGGCCACGGCCCCGGTGACCATCGTCGAGTTCGCCGACTACCAGTGACCCGTCTGCAAGCGAGCCCAGCAGGTGCTGGGCCAGCTGATGGCGGAGTATCACGGGAAGCTCCGGCTCGTGTACAAGGACTTCCCGCTGCCGAGCCACCCAGGCGCCCGGCCCGCGGCCATGGCCGCGCGATGCGCCGGTGACCAGGGGCAGTACTGGGCCTACCACGACCTGCTCTTTCTCTCCCAGCCGGACTTCGCCCGCGAGGACCTGCTCGGCTACGCCGCCCGACTCAAGCTCGATGGGCCGCGCTTCACGAGCTGCCTCGACCGCGCCCAGTTCCGCGAGCAGGTTGAGGCCGATTTCCGCGAGGGCGCGGCCGCCGGCGTCACCGGGACGCCGACCTTCTTCGTCGACGATCTCAAGATCGGCGGCCTCCTGACGCTCGAGGACTTCCGCTCGGTGATCGAGGACGCCCTGCGGCAGGCCGGCGGCAAACGGCCGTGACCCTCGTCGAGCTGGTCGAGCGCTACGCCCAGCTCGAGAAGCGCGCCGTCGGCTTCTACCGCGGCCTCGCCGACCGCTTCACCGCGAACCCGGCGGCGGCGCGGTTCTGGCGCGAGCTGTCCAATACCGAGGCGAGCCACTTCGCCCTGCTCGAGCTCGCCCAGGACTGGATCGCCATGGCCAAGGGCGCGGGCGGGATGCCGCCCGTCACGCCCGACGCGCTGGCGTCGCTCGACGCGCGACACGCGGCCCTCGAACGGGCCGCCGAAGCGGACGGGCTGACGGCCGAGGCGGCCGTCGGGCTCAGCATCGAGTGGGAGGAGCTGGAGCTGCCGCGCATCGTGGAGCTGAGCCGCCACCTGCCGCCTCCGGCGCAGGGCCGCGTGGTGGCCGGGATGATCGCCGAAGGGGCCGAGCACTACCGCCTGCTGATGGAGCTGGTGACGGCGGCCGGCGGCCCCGGTCACGACGAGCGCGTGACCGCCCTCGAGCGCGCGGCCAAGGAGGCCATCGGTTGAGAGGCCCGACAAGGAGACCCGTCCCGTGACTACTCCGCCCGTGAGCCTGTTCGTCAACGTGGACCGCGTGCCGTGGGTCGAGCGACGCCCGGGAGTCTTCTGGAAGGTCCTGTGGGAGGATCCGGATGGCAAGCACAAGGCCATCCTGATGCGCTACGAGCCGGGCGCCACCATCCCCCGCCACCGCCACCTGGGCGACGAGCAGATCTTCGTGCTCGAAGGCAGCGTGATAGACGACACGGGCGTCTGCACCGCGGGCAATTACGCGCGGCGCCCGCCCGGCTGCGTCCACACCGTGAAGAGCGCGTCGGGGGCGCTCGTGCTCGCGGTGACCTCGGGGCCGACCGAGCCCGTCTAGACCTTCAGAAATTCGAGCACGGCGCGGTTGAACAGGTCGGGCTCGTCGAGATTCACGAAATGCGTCGCCCCGGGCACCTTCCACACCCGGGCGCCCGGAATCACCCGGCCCATGAACTCCGAGGTCTGCACGCACGCCTCGTCCCGCTCGCCGTAGACCACCAGGGTCGGAACCCGCAGGCTCCGGAGGCCGGCCTCCAGGGCATAGACCGGCGGCCGCGTGGCGAGGCTGTGGCGCGCGGTGAGCGCGATGCCGTGGGCGGTCTGGGCCAGGACCAGGTCGTGCAGCAGCGCGCGCTCTTGCTCGCCGCGCCTGCCGTAGTCCGCGAACACGGGCCATTCCATCACGGCGTCGAAGAAGCGCTCGACGCCTTGCTCGGCGGCCGCGACGTATTCCTCGCACCGGGCGCGGAAGCCGGCGGGGTCCTCGGAGCCCGCCCCCGTATCGCACGCGATGAGCTTCGAGACAGCCTCCGGATGGCTCAACGCCAGGTTCAACGCGATGTTGCCGCCCATGCTGAGCCCGCACACGCCCGCCGGCGCGGCGCCGAGGGCCCCCAGCAGGGCGCGCGCGTCCTCGACCGAAATCGCCTGCGAATATTTGGCCGGGTCCTTCGGCGCATCCGAAAGGCCGAAACCACGCACGTCGTAGGCGATGACCCGGTGCCGGGCGGCCAGCGCCGCCATCTGGGGCTCCCACATGCGGCGCCCGACGGGGAAGGCGTGGATCAACAGCAGCGGCGGACCGGCGCCCGCCTCGTCGTAGTAGAGCCGCACGCCGTTGACGGTGATGGCGGGCATCAGGCCTCGACCTCGCCCAGGTCGAGCGCGTCGCTGAGCGTGCGGAGCATCAGAAAGAGGCTCGCCCGCACGCGCTCGTCGCACTCCCCCGCCCTGTCGCCGTAGAAGACCGACAGGATGTAGCCGATCAGCGTCGGATGAGCCGGATCGTCCGCGGCCTTGAGCACGGCCTCCGGATCGGCGCTCCCGATGCGCCCGAGCCACTCGGTCGTGGCCTCGTGGGCGGCCGCGATGCGCCCGGCTTCGAGCAGCGGAAAGGGCTGGCCCAGGCTGCGCTCGAGGATTCTGAAGAGGAGGAAGCAAAGCCCCATGGCCGCCTTTTGGACAACCGCGTCCTGCTCCCGGGTCTCGGTCTGGCAGAAGGCGGCGACGTGCGGCTGCCGGGCCAGAAACTCCCGGGCCTCGACCTCGACGCGACCGGGCGGGAACGCCGCGGTCTCTCGCCAGACCTCGTCGACCAGCGCCTGGTCGATGCCTCGCATTCTCGGACGAAACTCCTTGCGGCCCTCGGGACTCTCCGGTAAGGTGACCGGTGGGATTCTAGCACGACGCGGGCGGCCGGCCGGGCCCGCGCGGGTGACTCACCTCCCACAAGGTCAGGCGTGATGAGCAAGGAAAGCATTTGGCTGGCTGTCGGCTTCCTCGGACAGGCGTTCTTCTCCATGCGGTTCCTGGTGCAATGGATCGCCTCCGAGCGCAAGAAGGAGAGCGTCATCCCCATCTCCTTCTGGTTCTTCTCCATCGGCGGCGGGTTGACCCTGCTGATCTACGCGATCTACCGGGTGGACCCCGTCTTCATCCTCGGCCAGGGGGCGGGTCTCTTCGTCTATCTCCGCAACCTCTACCTGATCCGGCGCAAGGCGCGGCACCTGGCCGAAGCCGGAGCCTAGAGCGGGAACGGAGCGTGCCGATGGCGGACGCCATTCGCTGGGGAGTGCCGCAGACCCGGGAGATCCTCATGATCCCCGGCCCGACCGAGCTGCCGTTCCCTGTGATCCAGGCGATGAATCAGCCGCCGGTGATCCAGTACGACCTGAACTTCGACGTCAAGGTCCTGGAGCCCGTGAACCTGGGCCTGCGCCAGATCTTCCAGACGTCGCGCGGCGAGGTCATCACCATGACGGGCTCGGGCAAGACGGCGCTCGAGACGGCGGCGGTCTCCCTCATGGAGCCCGGCGAGCGCGTGCTCGCCGTCGTCGCCGGGCAGTTCGGCCTCCTCATGCGCGAGATCATGAAGCGGGTGGGCGCCGAAGTCACCGAGTTCGCGGTTCCGTTGGGCCAGCCCATCGACCTGACCAAGCTGGAGAAGGAGATCGAGCGGGTTCGGCCGAAGGTGGTCACCCTCGTCCACAACGAGACGTCGACGGGCACCACCTACCCGGCGGCCGAAGTGGGCCGGCTGGCCAAGCAACACGGCTGCCTCTTCGTGCTCGACACGGTCTCGTCGCTGGCCGGGCTCGACGTGCGCACGGACGACTGGGGCGTCGACATCAACATGACGAGCTCCCAGAAATGCCTGGCGGCGCCACTCGGGATGGCGATCGTCGCGGTGAACCCCGCGGCCTGGGAGGCAATGGAGCGGCGGAAGCGGAAGGCCTCCTCGTGGGTCTACGACCTCATGCGCTGGCGGGAGGAGTGGGTGCCGGTCTCCCGCGGCGGGCGGGTCCCCGACGGCAGCCCGCGACGCCAACCCATCTCCATGCCCAGCCACCTCACCCAAGCGCTCGGCGCTGCGGTCAAGCTGGTCCTCGAAGAAGGCCTGCCCCACCGCTTTCGCCGTCACGCCGTGGCGGGGCGGGCATTCCGCGCCGGGCTGGACGCCATGCGGCTCGAGATGTTCCCGGACCCGTCGCTCTACTCGGACACGGTGTCCTGCGTCCGGACGCCCAACGGCATCGAGCCCGCGGCCGTGGTCAAGCACATGCGCGAGCGGCACGGGATCCTGATCGGGACCGGGCTCGGCGAGATCCGCACCAGCACGCTGCGCGTGGGCCACATGGGGATCACGGCCAGCCCGCTCTACCTGCTGCCCACGCTCTCGGCGATCGAGATGACGCTCGCCGAGCTCGGCTGGAAGGCCGAGGCGGGCGCGGGCGTGGCCGCCGCCCAGGCCGTGTTCGCGAACCCGCCCGCGTGATCGTCGTTCCGGACGACTTTCCCTCGGTCTTCGCCGACAGCGAGGCCCATGCGCGGGCCAAGCAGCTCGGCGAAGTCCGCGTCTTCAGCGAGCGCGGCGCCGACGCGGAGGCCGAGCTGATCCGCCGCATCGGCAAGGCGCGCGTCGCCATCAATATCCGCGCCCACGCCCGCTTCAGCGGCGCCGTCTTCGGGGCCTGCCCCGACCTCAAGCTGGTCTCGGTGTGGGGCACGGGCACCGACAACATCGACCTCAACGCCGCCGGCATGCGGGGCGTCACCGTCTGCAATACGCCGGGCATCAACGCCTTCGCGGTCGCCGAGCACGCGCTCACCCTGATGCTGACCGTGGCCCGCAGGATCACCGTCCTCGACTCCGAGATGCGCAAAGGCAAGTGGCCGCGCGAGATGCTCACCCAGCTCGTGGGCAAGACCCTGGGCGTCTTCGGGATGGGCGCCATCGGGAGCCGCGTGGCGGCGTTGGGGCGCGGCATCGGCATGACCGTGCTCGGCTGGAGCGCCACCGGAGACGAGGCCCGGATCCGGAAGGCCGGGGCCCGTCCCGCCGCCAAGGAGGAGATCCTCCGCGCGGCCGACGTCGTCAGCCTCCACGTGCGGCTCACGACGGAGACCCGAGGCTTCCTGGGGCGCAAGGAGCTGGCCCTCATGAAGCCCACGGCCATTCTCGTCAACACCGGCCGCGGCGCCCTGGTGGACCGCGAGGCGCTCCTCTCGGCCCTCGGGGAGCGACGCCTCCTCGGCGCGGGCCTCGACGTCTTCCACCAGGAGCCGCTGGCCGCCGACGACCCCATCCTCGCCCTGCCCAACGTGGTCTGCTCGCCCCACAACGCCGGGCAGACGCCCGAGGTCATCCGCGACGGCCTGCTGGCCGCCGTGGACAACGTCGAAGGCTTCCTCACAGGCAAGCCCGGCAATCTGGTTGTTGCGCCCGTCCGCTGACGCGGCGGGACCGAGAGAGGAGGGCCACGACTATGACCAGAGTCATCCGGCAGTCGGTCACCTTCCAGGCCCGCCCCGAGGAGCTCTTCCGGCTCTACGCGGACTCCAGGCGGCACGCGGCGGCCACGGGCGGCCGGGCCAGCGTGGGCCGGCGGCCCGGCGCGCGCTTCACGGCTTTTGGCGGCATGCTGCGCGGCCGGATGCTCGCCGTGGTGCCGGGGCGGATGATCGTCCAGACCTGGCGCAGCGCCGGCTGGAAGAAGAGCGATCTCGACTCGATTCTGATCCTCATCTTCAGCACGGCCCGGCGCGGCGGCCGGGTGGAGCTTGCTCACGTCAATGTTCCGGCGCACGACCAAGCCGGCGTCCGGCGCGGCTGGCCAAAGTACTACTGGCGGCCGTGGCGCGCCTACCTCACGCGCGCCCGCCTGGCGGCGCGGCGGAAGAAGGCGTAAGCGTCCGCATCATTCAGTCCAAGGAGGCTCACATGGCGAAGATCCTCAAGTGCGGAGACCTGATGCCCGGCTGCAACTTCGTGGCGGAAGGCAAGGACGAGGCCGAGGTCATAGCGAAGGGCGCGCAGCACGCCAAGCAGGCCCACGGGATGGCGAGCATCTCGCCGGAAGTGGCCGCCAAGGTCAAGGCGGCCATCAAGGACAAGTAGACCCGCGCCGGGTACATCTTCCCCTTGACGCGGCCGAGGCACCGGCGCATCATCACGCGAACACTCTCCCCGGCGGCCCCCCGAGCAGGCTGGTAATGCCAGGCGCGTTCCTCGCCTGACGCATCCCGGCCGAAGAAGGAGGAACGGATGCCCAAGTACATCATCGAGCGTGAGATTCCGGGAGCGGCGGCGCTCTTCGCCAAGGAAGGAAAGGCGGTTGCGCAGAAGTCCAACGGCGTCCTCAGGGACCTCGGCCCCCAGATCCAGTGGGTGCACAGCTACGTGAGCGAAGACAAGGTCTATTGCGTGTACATCGCCCCCAACGAGGAGCTGGTGCGCGAGCACGCTCGTCGGGGAGGATTCCCGGTCAACCGGGTCTCCGAGGTCAAGATGCTGATCGATCCCACGAGCGGCGTCTGACCCGCCGTTCGGAATTCTCGGTCCGACGCTGGACCCGCTAGAGGAGGCTCCGGACGGCGGCGGCGATGTCCTCGCGCGAGGGAATGGTCGCCTGCTCCAGCCGGTCGTTGTAGGGCATCGGCACGTTGCGCGCCCCGAGCCTCACGATGGGCGCGTCCAGCTCGTCCAGGGCGCGCTCGCTAACCAAGGCCGCCACTTCGGCACCCCAGCCCCCGCGCTTGACCGCCTCGTGGATGATGACGAGGCGGTGAGTCTTCCTCACGGACTCGAGAATGGCTTCCTCGTCGAGCGGGACCAAAGTCCGCGGATCAATGACCTCGACGCTGACGCCGTCGCTCTCGAGGTCCTGAGCCGCCCCCAGCGCGCGCTGGACCATCATCTGGGTGGCCACCACCGTGACATCGGTGCCGGGCCGCTTGACGTCGGCCTTTCCGAAGGGGATCAGGTACTCGCCGTCCGGCACGGGGCCCTTCGTAGGATAGAGCATCTTGTGCTCGAGGAAGATGACGGGGTTGTCATCCCGGATGGCCGTCGCGAGGAGTCCCTTGGCGTCGTAGGGCGTTGACGGCGCCACCACGACCAGCCCCGGGACGTGGACGAACCACGCCTCGAGGCTCTGGGAGTGCTGGGCGGCGAGGCGGATGCCCCCGCCCTGGGGCCCGCGGATCACCAGCGGGACGGTCGCACGGCCGCCCAGCATGTAGCGGATCTTCGCCGCCTGGTTGACGATCTGGTCCATGGTCATGGCGACGAAGTCCCAGATCTGGATCTCCACGATCGGCCGCATCCCGGCGACGGCCGCTCCCACGCCCATGCCCACGAAGGAAGGCTCCGAGATGGGCGTGTCACGCACCCGCCCCTCGCCGAACCGCTCCCGGAGTCCCCGGCTCACGCCGAAAATGCCACCGATCAGACCCACGTCCTCCCCCATGAGAAACACGCGCTCGTCCCTCGCCATCTCCGCATGGAGGGCGGCGTTGAGCGCTTCGACGTAGGTCATCTCCCGACCGGCCCGGCTCGCCGGCTCCGTCGCGCGGATGTGCGGGGCATAGACGGCGGCCTCCATCATCTCCACCGTCGGCTCGGGGCTCTCGACCGCGTAGGCCACGGCGGCCTCCAGCTCGCCCTCGACCTTTAGCCGAAGCTCCTTGAGTTCGAGGTCGCTCAATCCTCCCTCGATGAGGCGCCGCTCGACGCGCGCGATGGGATCGCGAGCCATCCACTCGAGTTCTTCCTCTTTGGTGCGGTACTCGGGCAGATTGGCGCGCATGCTGTGACCGCCCCAGCGATAGGTGACGGCCTCGACGCAGCTCGGCCCCTCTCCACGACGTGCGCGCGCCACGGCGTCCGCTACCGCATCGGACACGGCCAGCACGTCGTTGCCGTCCACGGTGGCGGCTGGGATCCCATACGCGCGCGCGCGGGCGGCGACCCCCTCGCCCGCGGTGGTGCGGGACTGGTCGGTGGAGAGCGCGTACTTGTTGTTCTCGCAGACGAAGATGAAGGGGAGCGTCCACACCGCCGCCAGGTTCATGGTTTCGTGCACGACGCCCTGGTTGGCGCCGCCGTCTCCGAAGAAGGTCAGCACGACGCGGTCGGTGCCGCGCAGCTTGGCGGCCAGGGCCGCGCCCGCGCCGATGGGCACGCCGGCGGCCACGATGCCGTTGGCGCCCAGGATGTTCAGGTCGAGCGCGGCGATGTGCATGGAGCCCCCAAGGCCGCGGCAGTAGCCCGACTCGCGTCCCATGAGCTCGGCCATCATGAGGTCGAGGCGCGCGCCCTTGGCGATGCAGTGACCGTGGCCCCGGTGGTTGCTGATGACCGAGTCCTCGGGCGTGAGGTGCAGACAAGCGCCGGCCGCCACCGCCTCCTGCCCGACGTAGCTGTGGGCCGTCCCCTTGACCAGCCCGGCGTTGAAGAGCTCGGCCGTCTTCTCGTCGAATCGGCGGATGCGGACCATGACCTGGTACAGGCGTTCGAGAGTTCGGATGTCGGGGGTCATGGGTCCTCCGTGGCCGGGCCGCCCCGAGGCGGCCCGAGCGGTTCTCAGATCGCGAGAGCTTCGCGCAGCACCTCGGCCGGGTGCTTGGCCCGGCGCTCGGCCAGGTGCGCGATCTGCTGGCGGCAGGAGATGCCGGGGGCGACGATCTCGGTGTCCAGGGCGGCGGCCTTGACGGCCGGCGCCAGCCGCCGGTTGCCGAGGGTCACCGACACGTCGTAGTGCTCCTTCTCGAAGCCGAAGGAGCCGGCCATCCCGCAGCAGCCCGAGTCCACCTCGGTGACGTCGAAGCCTGCCCACTGGAGCACGGCCACGGTGGGCGCCGTCCCCACCATCGCCTTCTGGTGGCAGTGGCCGTGGAGCAGCGCACGGCGATGGCCGTTCCTGAAGGGCAGCGTGAGCCCCCTCGCGCGCTCGCGCAGGAGAAATTCCTCGAGCAGGTAGCTGGACTTGGCGACGGCGCGCGCTTCGTCCGTCCGTACCAGCTCGACCGATTCGTCGCGCAGCGTCAGCAGGCACGAGGGCTCGAGCCCGACGATCGGCACGCCGCGGGCCGCCCAGGGATAGAGGCGCTCGACGTTCCACTCGGCATGGGCCCTGGCCTCGGTCAGCATACCCTTGGAGATCAGCGGCCGCCCGCAGCACTTCTTGCCGACGAGCTCGATGCGATAGCCTGCCGCCTCCAGCAGCTCCACCGCCGCCCGCCCGATCTCCGGCGCGTTGTAGGTGACGAAGGTGTCGTTGAAGAGGACCACGGAGCCGCGGGGCGCTTCCGCCCTCGGGCGCCGCCGGTCGAACCAGTCGGTGAAGGTCTCGCGCGCGAAGGCGGGCAGCGGCCGGCGGCTGTCAATACCGAAGAGCCGCTCCATCAGCAGGCGGTTGGGCAGGGATTGGAGGATCCAGTTGGACAGGGGCGCCAGCCGCGAGCCGAGCCATGACAGCCGGGCGATCCTGCCGAAGAGCCGATTTCGCAGAGGAAGGCCGTTCACCGAATAGTAATGGTGCAGGAACTCGTACTTCATCTTGGCCATGTCCACGTTGGACGGGCACTCGGCCTTGCACCCCTTGCACTCGAGGCAGAGGTCCATCACCTCGTAGAGCCGCCGGCCGGCGAAGTCGGCGGCCGGCACCTGGCCCGACAGGACGGCGCGCAGGGCATTGGCGCGGCCCCGCGTCGAGTGCTCCTCGTCGCGCGTGGCCATGTAGGACGGGCACATGGTGCCCTCGAGCTTCTTCCGGCACACGCCGACGCCATTGCACATCTCGACCGCCGCCGCGAAGCCGCCCTGGGCGGAGAAATCGAGCAGGGTCTTGGGCTCCCAGGTCTTGTACGTCGGCCCGTAGCGGAGATGCTGGGTGATGCCCGGGCTGTCCACGATATTGCCGGGGTTCATCAAGTTCCGCGGGTCGAAGGCAGCCTTGAGCTCCCTGAAGGCCCGGAAGATCTCGGCCCCGTAGACGCGCTCGAGGAAGGGGCTCCGCGCCCGCCCATCGCCGTGCTCGCTCGAGATGGCCCCGCCGAAGGAGAGGACCAGATCGAAGATCTCCTCGGCCATGCCGCGCACCTGCTCGAGCCCGCGCTCGGTTTTCAGATTCACCAACGGCCGGATGTGGATACATCCGACCGAGCAGTGGCCGTAGTAGGCGCCCTGGGCGCCGTGCTTGGCCATGATCTCCCTGAAGCGCGGAATGAACTCCGGGAGGTGCTTCGGATCCACGGCCGTGTCCTCGATGAACGCGATGGGCTTGGACTCGCCCTTCGTCCCGAGGAGCAGGCCGAGTCCGGCCTTTCGCAGCTTCCAGATCGACTGCTGCTCCCCGGCGTCGTACGCGATGTGGGAGGCGTACCCGAACCGTCCCTGGCTCCGCCGCGCCTCGAGGGCCTCGACCTTGCCCTTCACTTCCGCGTCGCTCTCGCCCGCGTACTCGACGATCAGGATCGCCGCGGGGTCGTCCTGGACGAATCCCATGCGCGCGGACTGCTCGAGATTGCCCCGCGCCAGGTCGAGGATCATCTTGTCGGTGAGCTCGACGGCGTAGGGGCCGGTCTCGAGGATGATCTGGGAGGATTCGAGCGCTTCCTGGATGTCGCGGTAGTGGATGACGTCCACCGCCGTGGCCTTCGGGCGCCGGACCAGCCGCACCGTGGCTTCGACGACGGTGAGGAAGGTACCCTCCGATCCCACGATGAGCCGGGCCATGTTGAGCGGCCGGTCCTTGATCAACTCGTCCAGGTTGTAGCCGCAGACCCGCCGCCAGTGCTTCGGGTAGCGCGCCCCGATCTCGTCCCGGTACTGATCCCGGATGAGCGCGACTGCCCGGTAGATCTGACCTTCGAGCCCAGGAGCCTGCGCCTTGGCCTTGAACTGCTCCGGAGTGACCTCGCCGAAGGTCGCGCGCGTGCCGTCGGCCAGGATCGCGCTGATCTCGAGCACGTGCTCGATCGTGAGACCGTAGGCGATGGAATGGGCGCCGCCCGAGTTGTTGCCGATCATGCCGCCGAGGGTGGCGCGATTGGACGTCGAGGTGTCGGGCCCGAAGAGGAGCCCCATGGGGCGCACGTGGTGGTTCAGCTCGTCCTGGACCACCCCGGGCTGGACGCGCGCCCAGAGCTCGGCCTCGTTGACCTCGAGCACTCTGGCCATGTATCGCGAGAAGTCGAGCACCACGGCGCGGTTCACCGTCTGGCCGGTGAGCGAGGTGCCGCCGCCGCGCGGCAGCAGCGGGACGTTCTGCCGGTTGGCGATCTCGATCACGGCCTGCACGTCGCCGGCGTGGCGCGGGATGACCACGCCGATGGGCTCCACCTGGTACATGGAGGCGTCGGTCGAGTAGAGCAGCCGCGAGTAGGTGTCGAAGCGGACGTCGCCTTCGACGTCGCGGCGCAATTCGTGTTCGAGATCGTTCATGGTGGGGATTATACTATGCCCGTGCTGCGCCTCCTGACCGCCCTCACCGTGTTGCTGCTGACCGCCCCCGCCGCGGCGGCGCCCTCGGCGCCGGCCTTCACGCTCAAGCTGCTGGACGGCCCGGGCCACTTCGATTCCCGCGCCCTCATCGGCAAGAAGGTGCTGGTCGTCCGCTTCCAGGCCTCCTGGTGCAAGGCTTGCGTGGAGGAGGCGCCCGGCATTCAGCGCACCTGGGTCAAGTACGCGCCGAGCGACGTGGAAGTCGTGGGCGTCCAGGTCCAGGACACGGTCGCCGACGCCCGGCGCTTCCTCAAGAACCACGGCGCGACGTACCCGGCCGGCCTCGACCCCCAGCTCAAGATCGCCAACCGCTTCGGCTTCAAGGGCACGCCCTACACGGTGGTGATCAACAAGCGCGGCGAGATCGTCAAGCGCATCCGTGGACGGGCCGACGAGAAGGCGCTGGCCCGCGTGCTGGACCCGCTCGTGAAGCCCGCCCCCAGGCGCACGCCGCCTCAGCGGCTCCAGTAGCCGTTGGACTTCGCGCTCCTTCTTCGCGGCCTGATCATCGGCTTCTCCATCGCGGCGCCCGTTGGCCCCATCGGCGTGCTCTGCATCCGCCGCACGTTGGCCGAGGGCCGCGCGGCCGGCTTCGCCTCCGGCCTGGGCGCCGCGGCGGCGGACGCAGTTTACGGCGCCGTCGCGGGCTTCGGCCTCACCGCGCTTTCCTCCCTGCTGCTGAGCCGCCAGGGCGCGCTGCGGCTGATCGGCGGGGCCTTTCTCTGCTACCTGGGGGCGCGGACCTTCGTCTCACTGCCGGCCTCGGGTGGCGCGGCGCTCTCGGGGGCCGGCCTGGCCCGCGGGTTCGGCTCGACCTTTCTCCTCACCCTGACCAACCCCATGACCATCCTCTCGTTCGCGGCCGTGTTCGCCGGGCTGGGGGCCGTGGATCCCGGCCGGGGGCTCTTCGCGGCGGCCAGCCTCGTCGCGGGCGTCTTCGCGGGCTCGGCGCTCTGGTGGCTGACGCTCAGCCTCGGCGTGGGCGCGCTGCGGTCTCGGCTCGACGTGAGGGCGCTCCGCTGGGCCAACCGGTTCGGCGGCTTCATCATCCTGGGTTTCGGGGTCGCCGCCCTCCTCACCGCGCCGCGGTAGCCCCCGTCAGGGCTTGAGCATCACCTTGATCGCGCGGTCTTCCTTCTTGTCGAAGATAGCGTACCCCTTGGGCGCGTCGCCGAGCGGGATGGTGTGCGTAATGATCCGCGTGGGCTGGAGCTTGCCGGCCTGGATGAGGGGCATCAGCGGCACGATATAGTTCCGCGCATTGCAGATACCCATCTTGAGCGTCAGGTCCTTGAAGAAGGCCTCGCGCGCCGGAAAGCCGATGGACGCCTCCACGTACACGCCCACCGAGGACACGGTGCCGCCCGCGCGCACGGACTGGATGGCCTGGGCGAAGGGCGTCTCGTGGCCCACGCACTCGAGCACGGCGTCGGGCCCGCGCCCGCCGGTGAGCCCGCGCAGCTGCTCCGCGGGGTCTCCCGTGTCCAGGTTGACCGGAACGGCGCCCAGCTCCTCGGCCAGCTTGAGCCGGTACCCCACGCGGTCCACCGCGAAGACGCGGCTCGGGCCGAAGAGATTGGCGGACTGCAGCGCCAGCAGCCCCACCGGCCCGGCGCCGAAGATCGCCACCGTGTCGCCCGGCCGGATGCCCGCGTTCTCGGCGCAGACATAGCCCGTCGACAGGATGTCGCCGAGGAAGAAGACCTGCTCGTCGGTCATCCCGACGGGCACCTTCTCGCACATGTAATCGGCGAACGGCACGCGGATGGCCTCGGCCTGGCCGCCCGGGTACTGCTTGCCGAAGCGGCCGCCGAAGACGGCGCGCCCCGTGGTCGAGCACTGGGTGGGCAGCCGCATCCGGCACCACTCGCACTGGCCGCAGGAGATGGAGAACGGCGCCAGCACGCGGTCGCCCTTCTTCACCCGTGTCACCGCGGAGCCCACCTCCTCGACGATGCCCATGAACTCGTGGCCCATCACCACGCCCGGCTCGATGCCGGGAACGCGGCCGTGGTACTGGTGGAGGTCCGAGCCGCAGATGGCGCTGGTGGTGATGCGCACAACGGCGTCGGTCGGCGCCGCGACCTTCGGGTCCGGGACCGACTCGACCCGCACGTCGCCGGTGCCGTGGAGCGTGATGGCCTTCATGGCAGTCCTCCGCTTTTCCGCAACGTTTCGTAGCGAATGAGCGCGGCGCCGCCCCGCACCGTGGAGTTCTTCTCCATGGCGAGGATCTCGATCCGCGTCCCGGCCAACGCCTGGGCGAACGCGTACCGCTCGACGCTCGAGCGGATCTCCTTCTCGAGCGGCTTGAGAGACTTGGCGACGCTGCCCGCCAGCAGCAGCCGCTCGGGGTTGAGCCCGTTGACGATGACAGCCAGCCCGGCACCCAGCGCCTCGATCACCTCGGCGACGAGCTCCTTCGCCGCGGCGTCCCCACCGGCGGCAAGCCGGAAGACCTCTTCCGAGGCGACCGGGCGGCCGAGCCGCTCGGTGGCGATGAGCCCGATATCGGTGCCCGACACGTACGTCTTGAGACACCCCCGCCCGCCGCAGATGCACGGCCGGCCGTCGAAGTTGACGGGCACGTGGCCCAGCTCGCCGCCGAAGCCGCCGTGCCCCCGGTGCAGCCGGCCATCCAGAATGATGCCTCCGCCCACGCCGGTGCCGAGCGCGAGGACGACGAGGGAGCGCGCGCCCTTGCCGGCGCCGAACATCCACTCGCCCAGCGCCAGCACGTTGACGTCGTTGTCGACGAACACCGGCACGCCGGTGCGCTTGTGGATGGTGTCGCCGAGCGCCATGGAGGCCAGCTCGGGCACGTAGTGGATGTCGGGGCCGATGATGCCCCGTTCGGCGTCCACGGTGCCCGGCACGCCGATGCCGATTCCGGCCAGGCCGATCTCGTGCTTGCGCGCCATCTCCTGAAGCCGCCGCAGCAGGTCGAGAAGGGTGATCATTGCCGTGCCCGGGCCCAGTTTGTGGGTCGGCTCGCTGAAGTGGCCGAGCACCTCGCCCTCGGCGGTGACCAGCCCGGCGGCCACCGTGGTCCCGCCCAGATCCACACCGATGGCCAGCCCGGGCATCAGGACACCCCCCAGCAGTTCCCGAAGTGGGCCAGGCGGATGCCCTCGCGGGCGATCTGCTCCCGCGCCCGCGGGTCGGTGAGCCCCCCGAGCTCGGTCTCGCGCTGCTTGCCGTAGCGGCTGTAGGCCAGCTCCTCGTCGAAGTAGCCGGGATGGGTCATGAACTCGCTGACGCCGCCGGGCAGGGCCGAGAGCTGCTCCAACACGCGCTCGGCGGACCAGTAGGGCTCGGGGCCCGACTCGCCCATGAAGTGGTCCGGAGTGCGGAGCTTGAGCCCCCGCGCCGCGTCGCGCACCTGGGCGTCCTGGCTTCGCAGCGGCACCTTGATGGCCCGCGCGAACTCGAGCACCAATTCCAGAATTGGCTCGTGGCGGCCGATATGATGATGGCTGTCCAAATGCGTCGGGAACCTGCCCATGATTTTTCTGAACGCATCGATCTGCGTCCCCAGCTCGATCCGCGCCTCATCCCGGTTCGCCCGCTTGGCCGCCTCGCGCGCGTCGCGGATGAACCGGCCTTCGGAATCCACGAGCGACGGCACGCGCCTGGGGCTCGCGACGGGAGCGCCCAGAGTGAGGTTCAGGTGGAGCCCCACGCCCAGCTCCGAGGCCCTCAGCTCCTCGAGAAGCGCCGGGTCCACGGGCTGGTTCACGATGAG
>JBGPZD010000091.1:0-8603 GCA_041493605.1 Methylomirabilia bacterium | reverse complement strand
TCGGCTCGTAGAAGGCGAGCAGCTCGAGGTAGGCGCCGTCGGCGAAGGTGACGAGCGCGTTGTGGCTGCCCTCGGGATGGCGGCCGCCGGTGACGACGGTGAATCCGAGCTCGGTGTAGCTGCGGACCGCGGCGGTCAGATCCTTCACGGCGACGACCAGGTGATCAAGCGCTTCGAGCACTAGGGGGTCCTTCGCTGCAGGGCGGCCAGCGCATTGCGGAACGTGGCCTCGGCGGGATCCAAGCGAATGGCCTTGCGGTAGGCCGCCGCCGCTTCCCGCCGGCGGCCCTGACGGGCGAGCGCGGCGCCGAGCCGGGCGTGAGCCTCGGCCAGGTCGGGCTTGACCCTGATGGCCTCGCGGTAGGCGGCCGCGGCCTCGACGACCTTGCCCTGCTTTTCGAGCGTCGTCCAGAGGTTGAAATGGCTCTGCGAGTCATCGGGCCTGAGCCGGAGCGCCTCACGGTACGCGACCTCCGCCTCGGCGAAGCGGCCCTCGGCCAGCAGGGCCCCACCCAGCCCGCGATGGGAGGCGGCGCGGCGCGGCTTGACGCGGACGGCGTCGCGGAAGGCGGCGGCCGCCTCGGCGTATCGCCCCTGCTCCATGTAGAGCTCGCCCAGATCGCCGCGCGCGCGCGCATAGGTCGGCTTGAGGCTGATCGCCTGATTGAACGCCGCTTCCGCCTCGGTGTGTTTACCCTGGAAGTAGAGCGCCATGCCGAGACCGCGGTGGAGCGGGGCCGCCTCGGGCTTGGCCGCGAGAGCCTCGCGATAGGCGGCTTCGGACTCGGCGTGGCGGCCTTGGCGGCCCAGACCGAGCGCGAGGTTCGCGCGCGCCACCAGGTCGGCCGGATTGAGCCTCACCGCTTCGCGCAGCGCGGCCTCGGCCTCGGCATGACGTCCCTGCCGCCCCAGCGCGATGCCCAGCTCCACGCGGAGGTCGGCGCTGTCCGGCGCCAGCGCCACGGCCTCGCGGAAGGCCGCCTCCGCCTCGGCCAGCAGCCCCTGCGCTTCCAGCGCGAGCCCGAGATCGGCGCACAGGTGCGCGTCGTCGGGCCGCAGGACGATCGCGCGGGCGTAGGCCTCGGCCTCGTCGGCCCACTTCTCCTGGCGCCGGCAGGCCACGGCCAACCCGAGCCAGCCGTCCAGATAGTCGGGCCGGTGGTGGACGGCCCGGCGGAACGCGGCCTCGGCCTCGGGATACCGCCCCTGCCGCTCGAGGACCATGCCCAGATGGCAGAGCCAGAAAGCGTTGCCGGGTTCGAGGCTGATGGCCCGCGCGTAGGCGGCCACAGATTCGCCCAGCCGCCTCAGCCGCTCGAACATCAGGCCCAGCCGGCCGTGAAGTTCGGGCGCTTCGGGCCTCAGCTCGAGCGCGTGACGGTAGGCGGACGCGGCCTCGGCCCACTTGCGTTGCCGCTTGAGCGCGTCGCCCAGGTGCGCGCGCGCGCGCGCCAGCTCCGGATCGAGGCGAATCGCTTCGAGGAACACCGCCGCCGCTTCCTCGTAGCGTCCCTGGCCGGCCAGCGCGAGCCCGAGCCCGTGCTGGACGATGGCGTTGCGGGGCGCCAGCTCGACCGCCTCGCGGTAGGCGGCCACCGCCTCTTCGAGCTTCCCCCGGCGCGCCAGCGTGACCGCGAGATTGTGCCGCGCTTCCGCATTGCCTGGCGCGAGCCTCACGGCCTCGCGGATGGCGGCTTCCTCCTCGACGTCCTTGGCCTGGCGGCGGCACGCCGCGGCCAGCCTGATCCACGCCAGCGCGTGATCCCGCTTCCCGCGCACGGCCCCGCGGAAGGCCGCCTCGGCGGCCGCCCACTTCCGCTGCCGTTCGAGCGCGATACCCAGCTTGAACAGGGCCTTGACGCTGTGGGGCTGGAGCGCGATGGCGGCGGCCAGCGCGCCCTCGGCCTCCGCGTAGCGGCCCTCACGCAGGGAGCGATCGCCGCGCTCGAGGTTCGAGGCGAATTCGTCCATGGCGCCCATACTAATCGCTTGTCGCCCAATCGCGAAGCCCGTAGGCTCTACCGGTGACTTCGGCGGCTCTCCTCCTTGTTCTGGGCGCGGCCCTGCTCCACGCGGGCTGGAACGCGCTCGCCAAGCGCGGCGGCGACCCCGTGGTGTTCCTCTGGTGCGTGGGCGGGCTGGCGACGGCGATCTATTGTCCGGTCGGCCTCTGGGTGCTGGCCCAGCGCGGATTCTCCCCGGCGGCCGTCCCCTTCGTCATCGCCACCGTGGTCCTGCACGCGCTCTACTTCTTCACTCTGGGACGCGCCTACCGCGCCGGCGACTTCTCCCTGGTCTACCCGGTGGCGCGCGGGTTGGGCGTGGCCCTGGTGCCGATGCTGGCCCTCGCGCTCTTCGACGAGCGTCTGTCGCCGCTCGGCGCCACCGGCGTCGGCCTCGTGGCTGCCGGCATTTTCTCGCTGCACTGGCGGCCGGGGGCGTGGACGCGGGCGGCCCTGCTGGCCTCGGGCACGGGCTGGGCCATCGCCACGGGCGTCCTCATTGCGGGCTACTCCCTCGTCGACAAGGCCGGCGTCGCGCGGCTGCACCCGATCCCCTACATCTGGCTGATGGAGGTGGGCGCCGTAATCCTATTGACGCCCGTGGCGCTGGCCAAGCGCGGCGCGATCGAACGCGAGTGGCGGGACAACTGGCGGACCATCGCCCTCGCGGCCGTGATGAGCCCGACCGGCTACCTGCTCGTGCTCTTCGCCTTCCAGCTCTCCAAGACCGCCTACGTGGTCGCGGCGCGCGAGATGTCCATCGTGCTCTCGGCCATCATCGGCAGCGTCTGGCTCGGGGAAGGCTCGCTGGGTCGGCGGCTGCTGGGCTCGGCCGTCGTGCTGGCGGGCGTGGCCTGCGTGGCGCTCGCGCGCTAACACCTGCGAGATCTACTCAGCCCTCCCCTCGCCGGGCTCCTCGCCTGCGGCTCGTCGGCCCCGTCTCAGCTCGAACCTCACTCAGCCCTCCCCTCGCAGGGTCGGGTCAAGGATGTCGCGCAGCCAGTCGCCGGTGCGACTGACCACGATGGCGGTGGCCATCAGGACGAGGCCGGGGCAGATCGAGATCCACCAGGCCGAGTCGAGATACTCGCGCCCCTCGTCGATCATCCCGCCCCAGGAGGGCGTGGGCGGCTGGATGCCCAGGCCGAGGAAGGACAGCGTCGCCTCGAGCACGATGCTGCGGGCCAGCTCGAGGGTCGCCACCACCACGATGGAGGACAGCACGTTGGGCAGCACGTGGCGGAGCACGATGCGCCCGACCGAGCCGCCGAGCGCGCGGATCGCCTCGATGAACTCGCGCGAGCGCAGCACCAGCACCTGGGAGCGGATGATGCGGGCGTAGGAGACCCAGCCCGACAGGCCGATGACCACCACCAGAGTCGGGAAGCTCGGCCCCAGCACTCCGATGATGCCGATGGCCAGCAGGATGAACGGGAAGGCGAGCTGGGCGTCGGCCACCGTCATGATCGCGGCGTCCACCCGTCCGCCGCTGTAGCCGGCGAGCAGCCCCAGCCCCGATCCCAGCACGCCGCCGATCAGGACCGCGGCGAAGCCCACCACCAGGGAGACGCGGGCGCCGTAGATCACGCGCGAGAGCACGTCCCGGCCCAGCGGGTCCGTGCCCAGCAGGTGCGCCCGGCCGTCGGAGCCCTCGAGGGTCGGCGCGCCCAGCCGGCCGCGGAGCGACTGCCGCAGCGGGTCCTGCGGCGCGATCAACGGCGCTGCGGCGGCCACGAGGGCCAGCAGCGCCACGAAGGCGATAGCCGCCCAGGCCAGCCACGGCGCCCGACGCCGGTGGGCGTGGACAAGCGCGGCCAGGGCCGGGATCGCGGCCGCCTCAGCCGGCACGGACGCGGGGATCGAGGAAGCCATAGACGAGGTCGATGGCGAAGTTGATGACGATGAACAGCACCGCCGCGAGGAAGACCGTGCACTGCACCACGGGGTAGTCGCGGTTGCGGATGGACTCCACGGCGAGCCGGCCGATGCCGGGCCACGCGAACACCGTCTCGGTGACCACGGCCCCGCCCAGCAGGGTCCCGAATTGCAGGCCCGTGATCGTCACGATGGGGATCGCGGCGTTCTTGAGCGTGTGCTTGGCGACCACCAGCGCCTCGCCCACGCCCTTGGCGCGCGCCGTGCGGATGTAATCGGCGCGCAGCACCTCGAGCACGGCCGAGCGGGTGAGCCGGGCGATGGAGGCCATGGTGAAGGCGCCGAGCGTGAGGGCGGGCAGCACCAGGTGGCGCCAATCACCGCGGCCCGAGGTGGGAAAGAGGTCGGCCTTGAGCGCCAGCAGCAGGATGAAGAGGATCCCCAGGAAGAAGGTCGGCGCCGCCTGGCCCACCAGGGCCACGCCCATGGCGACGTGGTCGATCACCGTGTTGCGCTTCATCGCCGACAGGAGCCCGATGGGCACGGCGACCAGGGCGGCGAAGACGAAGGCCGTGAGGCCTAGCTCGAGGGTCGCCAGCAGGTAGCCGCGCACCACGCTGAAGGCGGGCTCGCGGAAGTGGATGGAGCGGCCGAAGTCGCCACGCGCCAGGTTGCCGAGGAAGACGCCGTACTGGACGGGCAGCGGCTGGTCGAGGCCCAGGTCGCGGCGCACGCGCATGATCTCGCTGGTCGGGGCATCCGGCGGCAGCAGGAGCGGCACCGGGTCGCCCGACAGGCGCATGACCACGAAGACCACGGTGGATACCAGCCACAGCGCGATCAGCGCGCGGAAGAGCCGGTGGGCGAGGAAGGGAAGGAGCCCGCGCATGGGGGACACCCCCTCACCCCTGCCCTCTCCCCCACAGGGGGAGAGGGAGGGATCGGGGCGCGCCTAAGCCCGGCGGAACTTGAAGTTGAAGCGGCGGATCTCGAACTGCTGGTTCGGGTTCGGCGTCCAGTCCACGAACTTCTGGAGCCCGTAGTCCTCGTACGGCTGGATCACCGGCAGCCACGGCAGGTTCTCGAGGAAGATCCGCGTCATCTCCTTGTAGGCCCCGGCCCGGAACTTCTCGTCCACCGAGAAGCGCGCGGCGTTGCCGAGCTCGTCCCAGCGCGCGTCGCGCCAGTAGTCCTGCGGCCCGCCGGGGCCCAGCAGGCGCCACATCATGCCGTCGGGGTCGCCGAGCGTCGAGGTCGGATCAGACCAGAAGACGCCCTTGAAGCTCTTCTCCCGGTTCTTCTGCGCGCGCACGGAATACTCGATCACCTCGACCTTCACGTTGACGCCCACGTCCTTCCACATGCCCTGGATGGCCTCGGCCATCTGCTTGTCGTTGGACACGTAGGCCACCGTGGTCTCGATGAAGATCTCCTCGTTCTTGTAGCCGGCCTTTTTTAGAAGTTCGCGGGCCTGGCTCGGGTTGTAGGCCAGCGGCGGCAGCGAGGCGTCGAAGTGGTTGTCGCCCTTGGCGATGGGGCCGCTGGGGACGATGCCGCGGCCGCGCCACAGCTCCTTCACGATGGCCGGGCGGTCGATCGCCAGTGAGAGCGCCTGCTTGACCAGCGGGTTGTCGAGCGGCGGACGCTTGCTGTTCACCGCCAGCACGTAGAGGCCCGCGTAGAGGGCGCCCACGACCCGCGTGGAGGCGTTGCCGATCACCCGCTCCTCCTGGTCGGGCGGGATCTGGGTGATGATATCCACCTCGCCCTTGAGCAGCGCGGCGATGCGCGGCGCCGTCTCGGGGATGGAGCGGACGATCATGCGGTCGAGATCGGGCCGGCCGCCCCAGTAATCGGGATTGGCCTCCAGCACCAGCTTGTCGTCCTTGACCCACGAGGAAAAGCGCACCGGGCCCGTGCCCACCGGCTTGGCGTTGAAGGCGTCGGGGCCAACGGCCTCGAGGTACTTCTTCGGGACGATCTGGCCGCCGTAGAAGGCCAGCCGCGCCGGCAGGAGCGGGTCGGGCTTCTTGGTGTGGACGATGAGCGTGTACGGATCCGGCGCCTCGATGCGGTCGATGGTCGTGAGCGCCGTCGCCACCATGGTTTTGGCGTTGGGATCGTAGGTGCGCTCGACGCTGAACTTGGCGTCGGCGGAGGTGAAGGGATCGCCGTTGTGCCACTTGGCGCCCTGGCGCAGCTTGAAGGCCCAGGTCGTCGGCCCTTGGAGCTTCCACTCGGTGGCCAGCCCCGGGTAGAGCTTGCCGTCCGGATGCCGGCTCGTCAGGTTGTCGAAGATGTTGAACGAGACGCGGATGTCGTTGGACGAGGTGCTGAAGTGCGGGTCGAACTTGGAGATGTCGCCGCCCTGGGCGACGACCAGCTCCTTCTTCTGTGTCGTCTGGGCCCGGGCCGGGCCCGGGACGGCCGCCGGCAGCGCGGCGGCGGCGCCCACGGCGGCGGCGCCCTTGAGCAGCTCGCGTCGAGTCAACTCCATGGTTGGTCCCTCCCTGTTCGAGGTCGCCTGCGCGTCATGTGGGGGGTATCAGCCCGAGCCGAGGACCGGCGTGGGGTGGCGTCCTTTATAGGGGTTTCTCTCCACCCTGTCAAGCGGCGCCGGGGCTGGTCGGCCGGGGCGGGCCGTGCCACAATCCCGGCATGGCCCAGACGGCGGATGTCGTGATCATCGGCGGGGGCGCCAACGGCACCAGCACGGCCTTCCACCTGGCCTCACTCGGCGTCAGGCGCGCGCACCTGATCGAGCGCCGTCACCTGGCCGCGGGCGCCACCGGCAAGTCAGGCTCCCTCGTTCGGATGCACTACACCAACGAGCCCGAGTCCCGCCTGGCCTGGGAGAGCCTGAAGATCTTCCGGAACTTCAAGAACGTGGTCGGCGGCGACTGCGGATTCGAGCCGATCGGCTTTCTCCAGCTCGTGCCCGCGGGCTTCGAAGCGGCGCTCCAGCGCAATATCGAGCGCCAGCGCCGGATCGGGATCGACACCCGCGCGGTGACGCGCGATGAGATCCGGTCCCTGCTGCCCGGGTGCCGCGCGGACGACATCGGGGGCGCGGCCTGGGAGCCCGGCTCGGGCTACGCCGATCCCAACGCCACGGCCTATGCGTTCGCGGAGGCGGCCCGGCGGCTCGGCGTGACCATCGAGACGGGGCGCGAGGCCACGCGCATCGTCACCGAGCGGGGGCGCATCGCCGCTGTCGAAACCGACAAGGGCCGCATCGACGCGCCGGCCGTGGTGCTGGCGCCCGGGGCCTTGGGGCAGCGGCTGCTCGACCCGCTCGGGCTCGACTACGGGCTGGTGCCCCACCGCGTCCAGATCTCCATCTTCCGCTGGCCGCCGGGCGTGAGCCGGCGCCACCCGGTGGTCATCGACGCCGTCCACCAGTCGTGGTTCCGCCCCGAGGGGACGCAGTCGACCCTGATCGGGGTCGAGCTGGGGGTGGGGCACACCGATCCGGAGAAGTTCGACGAGGGCGTGGACCCGGACTACGTGGCGCTCTGCCACGAGAAGCTCTCGGCCCGCCTCCCGGCCTTCGGCGATGCCGGCATGCGCGGAGGCTGGGCGGGCATGATCATGATGAGCCCCGACGGGCGCCCCGTCATCGACCAGATCCCGTCGGTGCCCGGGCTCTACGCGATGCTGGGCGACTCGGGCACCTCGTTCAAGACCTCGCCGGCCATCGGCCGCTGCCTGGCCGAGTGGATCGTCCACGGCAAGCCCCGCACCGTGGACCTCACGCCGTTCCGCTCCACCCGCTTCGCCGAAGGCCAGCCCTGGGTGGACCCGGACAGCTACGGGCACGAGGGGCTGACCATCTCGCGCTAGCGCCGCGAGCCCTCGCCCGCGGCCGCTCCCGGGATCTGGATGAACGGCACCACGTTGCCGCCCAGGGTGTACTGGGGCAGCCGGCCGTCCCAGCGCGCCAGGTACTGCTGCTGGATCAGCACCGGGGTCAGCGAGGAGGAGACCCGCGCGTTGTAGGTCGCCTCAGCCTCGCCCTTGATCCTGAGCGCGTCGGCCACGCCCTTGGCCGTGGCCGCCACGATCTCCGCCTGGCGCTGCGCCTGGATCAGCTCGTAGCGCTTCTGCTCGGCCTTCTGCTCCTCGATCTGCTTGGCCTCGATGGCCTTCTCGTAGGCCGGGTCGAAGCGGATATTGGCCAGCGCCGCCTCCTTCATCTCGACCCCGTACTTGACCAGCCACGCGGTGACTTCCTTTTGAACGTCGGCTTTGATGACCTGCCGCTTCTGGAGGATCTCGGCGGCATTGTGCAGCGCCGTGTTGGCCTTGAGCACCTCCTGAGCGGCAGGGTCGATGATGACCGATTCGTAATTGACCCCGATCTTCTGGTAGACCTCGGAAGCGCGGTCGGGGATGAGGCGGTAGTTGAGCACCATCTCGACGTGGACGGCCTGCAGGTCCTTGGACGCGGCGTCGTAGCGCCCCGTGCGGCGCTGGACCTGGGTGGACATCTGGGTGACGTCGAGCAGCGGGTTGATGAAGTTGAGCCCTTCCTGGAGCGGCTTGGGCTGCACCTGGCCGAAGAGCGTCGCCACGCCCACGTGCCCGGCGGGGATGACCTTGAAGGTGGAGAGGAGCACGATGAGCGCCGGGATCGCGATGCCGATCGCGAGGGCCGCGCGCGAGCCCAGGTGCAGGGCCCGCGCGACGCGCTCGGACTGCCCCCGCTGGGGTTGGGCGTCCATC
>JBGPZD010000155.1:0-3378 GCA_041493605.1 Methylomirabilia bacterium | reverse complement strand
ATAGCGCGGCGCCGTGGCGCCGGTCAAGGGCGCTGTCTCCCAGCCCCCCGCGCCGGCCGCGGCGAGCGCCAGCTCGGCCATGCCCTTGGCGTCGTAGACGTCGGCCCGCTCGCGCCCCGCATGCCAGGCGCGCGGCTCGCGAAGCCCCGTCAGCGCGATGGCCACCCAGAGCTCTTCGTGGGCCGGCCGGTCGCCGTCCGCGTCGCGGTGCGGGCCGAAGACATGGCCGGCTTCGAAGACCGCGGCATCCGGGCCCGCGCGGTGGACATTGGTCGCGAGCACCTCGAGCAGCCCGGGCACGAGCGACGGGCGCAGCACCGAGCGCTCGCGCGAGAGCGGGTTCTGGAGCTCGATCAGGCGTGCCGGATCCTCCCAGCCCATGAGCCGGAGCCGGTCAGGATCCACGAACGCGTAGGTGATGCACTCGAAGCACCCGGCGGCATTCAACGCCTGGCTGACGGCGCGGTTCACGCGTAAGGTGGCCGGCCGCCTCACCGGCATGATCTGGCCGCCCCCGGCAAGAACCAGCGGGATCTTGTCGAAGCCCCAGATGCGGATGATCTCCTCGACCAGGTCGTCCTCCTGGGCAATGTCGCGCCTGAAGCTCGGCACAACGACCTGGAGGTCGGCGCCCGACTCGTCAACGGCGAACCCCAGCGCCTGGAGAATCCGCACCGCCTCCTCGCGCGGCGGGCAGACGCCGATGAGCCGCTCGACGCGCCCGAGCCGGAGCGTCACGCGCGGGCGGGGCCGGGGCGCCGGGTAGACGTCGATCACCCCGCGCGCGACCGCGCCGCCTCCCAGGTCGGCCATGAGCTGGGCCGCGCGGCCGAGGGCCTCGCGCGGCGCCTCGATGTCCCCGCCGCGCTCGAACCGGTATGCCGCGTCCGTGGCGAGCCCGAGCGTTCTCGAAGTCCGCCGGATGGAGCCCGGGTCCCAGTAGGCGGCCTCGAGCAGGACCGTCGTCGTCCGCTCGGTCACTTCCGCATCCGCGCCGCCCATGATCCCGCCCACCGCGAGGGCGCGCTCCGCATCGCAGACCATGGCCATGTCGGGGCCGAGGGCGCGGTCCTGGCCGTCCAGGGTCATCAGCCGCTCGCCGGGCCGCGCGCGGCGGACCACGATCTTCCGCCGGGCCACGGTGTCGCCGTCGAAGGCGTGGAGCGGCTGGCCCAGCTCCCACATGACGTAGTTGGTCGCGTCCACGAGGTTGTTGATCGGGCGCAGCCCCACCGCGCGGAGGCGCTGGGCGAGCCACGGCGGCGACGGGCGCACCGTGAGCCCCGTGATCACACGGGCGCTGAAGCGCGGGCAGAGGTCGGGCGCCTCGATCTCGACCGCGGCCAGCGCCGCCGCCTCGAGCTCGCCTTCCTTCACGGCCACCTGGGGGAAGCGGAACGGGGCGCCCGTGATCGCCGCGATCTCCCGCGCCACGCCCACCACCGAGAGCGCGTCGGGCCGGTTCGGGGTGATCTCAATTTCGAAGACGACGTCATCGAGGCCGAGATAGGTGCTGACGTCGGCCCCCAACGGGGCGTCGGCGGGCAGCTCGAGGATGCCGGCGTGGTCCTCGCCGATGCCCAGCTCCTTCTCCGAGCAGAGCATGCCCTCGGACGTCACGCCCCGGATCTTGGTCGCCCTGACCGCGCGGCCGCCGGGCAAGGTGGCGCCGGGGGGCGCCACCGCGGTGCGAAGGCCCGGCACGGCATTGGGCGCGCCGCAGATGACGGAGAGTTTCTTGTCGGGCAGCGCGACCCGGCAGAGGCGGTTCTGATGGCCGGCGGGCGTCGGGCCCAGGTCTCTCTCGATCCCCTCGATCATCCCCACGACGACGCCCGACAGCCCTTCGACCACGGGGGCCACAGCCTCCACGGCGATGCCGGCATTGGTCAGCCGGTCGGCGATCTCGCGGGACGGAAGATCCGTCTCGACGTACTCCTTGAGCCAGCGGTAGGAGATCTTCACCGCCCCTCACCCCGGCCCTCTCCCCCGAGGGGAGAGGGAGATGGCCCGAACTGAGCGAGGAAGCGCAGGTCGTTATCGAAGAAGAGCCGGATGTCGTCGATGCCGTACTTGAGCATGGCGACGCGCTCCACGCCCATGCCGAAGGCCCAGCCCGTCACCTCCTCGGGGTCGTAGCCCACGTTGCGCAGCACGTTGGGGTGCACCATCCCCGAGCCCAGGATCTCAAGCCATCCCGACTGCGTGCAGACGCGGCAACCCGAGCCGCCGCAGAGGAAGCAGAGCACGTCGGCCTCAGCCGAGGGCTCGGTGAACGGGAAGAACGACGGGCGGAAGCGGAGGGTCGAGCGCGGGCCGAACATCTCCCGGGCGAACAGTTCGAGCGTGGCCTTGAGATCGGCCATCGTGATGTGCCGGTCGACCGCGAGGCCCTCCACCTGGTGGAACATGGGCGAATGCGTGATGTCGGCGTCGCGCCGGTACACCTTGCCGGGGCAGATGATGCGCACCGGAGGCCGCTGGTCCTTCATGGTGCGGATCTGCACGGGCGAGGTGTGGGTCCGCAGCAGCGTGTCCGGCGACAGGTGGAAGGTGTCCTGCATGTCGCGCGCCGGGTGGTCGTCGGGAAAGTTCAGCGCGCCGAAGTTGTAGTAGTCCGATTCGACCTCGGGCCCCTCGGCCACCGAGAAGCCGAGCCCCTCGAAGATCTCGATGATCTCGTCCTGGACCCGCGTGATGGGGTGGACGGCGCCCGCGGGGACGCGGCGCCCCGGCAGGGTCAGGTCGAGCCGCTCGGCGGCCAGCGCCTGGGCGTGCTCCTGGGCCTTGAGCGCCGCGAGGCGCGCCGCGATCTCGGCCTCGAGCCGAACCTTGGCCGCGTTGGCCTCCTGGCCGACCCTGGGCCGGTCGGCCGCGGCGATGGCGCCGAGCGACCGCAAGAGGGCCGTCAGCTCGCCCGAGCGCCCCAGCACGCGGACGCGGACCTGCTCAAGGTCGGACGTGGAGCGGGCCCCGGCGATGTCCGCCAGGGCCCGGTCAAGAATGGCCTGGACCCGGGGGTCCCCCGCCACGCTCAGGCGCGCTGGGCTCGCGCCGTCTCCGCCAGCTTGGCGAAGGCGGTGGGGTCCGAGACCGCCAGCTCGGCGAGGATCTTCCGGTCCAGCGCGATGCCGGCCTTCTTGAGCCCCGCCATGAACGTCGAGTAGGACATCCCGAGCTGGCGGCAGGCCGCGTTGACCCGGATGATCCAGAGGGCGCGGGCCCGCCGCTTCTTCAGCTTGCGCCCCTTGTAGGCGAACACGCCGGCCCGCAGCACCGTCTCCGCCGCCGTGCGGTAGAGCTTGCGCCGCCCGCCGAAATAGCCCTTCGCCTTCTTGAGGACCTTCTTCCTGCGCTGGCGGGTCTTGGCCCCGCCCT
>JBGPZD010000151.1:0-3716 GCA_041493605.1 Methylomirabilia bacterium | reverse complement strand
GCCCCCGTCGTGCCGGTCTTCATCCGCCGCGACGCGCGCGGCCGCCACACGGTTTGCTCCGAGCGCGCATTGCCGGCGCCGCCCGACGGTGACATTGCCGCCTACACCCGGGCCTTCAATCGCGCCATCGAGGCCGCCATTCGGCGGGCGCCCGAGCAGTGGTTCTGGCTGCACGCCCGCTGGAAAACCCAGCCACGCCCCGACGCCCGGTCGGTGCCGTCATGAGGACATGGCTGCCGGCGCTCGGGCTGGTGCTGGGGCTCGCCGTGGCGGTGGGGGCCGACGACATGGCCGAGCGGCTGGCGCCCTATCTCCGGGCCCGCGAAGCCGGCGCCGTGGGCGAGGTGCGGGCGCAGGCTTGGAGCGAGCCCGCACGGCCGAGTGGCCCGCCGGTGCCGGACTCGACCGTGTCCGTCCTGCTCGTGCCGTACTCCGCCGAGTTCGAGGCGCAGCTCGACGCGGCCAGGGCCGGCCTGCGCGAGTCGGTGAAGGGTGTGAGCGAGGCCGTGGCCCGGGTCGAGGCGGCGCGGGCGGCCTACGAGAGCGCGGTGAACTTTGCCGGCGGCGGGGAGCTCATCCGCGGCGAGGTCAGCGACGAGCAGGGTCGGGTTCGGATCGACGGGATTCCCGAAGGCGACTGGCTGCTCCTGGCCTGGAAGGAGCACGGGCATTCGACCAAGAAATTCCGGGTGCCCGCGCCCGAGGCGCGCCGATACCCGAACGTGCCCTCGAGCGTGGAGTACTCGGTGGTGAGCTACTGGCGGATGCGGCTGACGGTGAGGCCGGGACAGATTATCGAGGCCACGCTCACCGAACGCAGCGTTTGGATGACGGCGATCAAGGAGCGGCTGGGGTTTCCCGACCGGGCGGCGCCCAGCGCCCCCCAGCGCCGTTAGGGCGCCACCTTCGCATACAGGTGGCGCCCTAATCGCTTGCTGAAACCGACCGAGTGTCGGGTGAAGCGTTACTTCGTTGGCGTCGTCGCAGCGGCACCCTCCTTCTTCGGGAACTTCTTCTCGCACTCCGCCTTCTTGGCCGCGTCGTCCTTGGCCATCTTGAGGCAGTCGGCCTTGGTCTCCTTCTTCTCCATCTTCTTCTCTTCAGGCTTGGGAGCCGGGGTCTGGGCTACCGCGACGCCGGCAACGGCGAACGAGAACATGATGCTGACAACTAACGCGATGAGCTTCTTCATTGAGTTTTCACCTCCCCTCGATCCTTAGATAACTACGTACCACTAAAGGTCTTTTGTGCCGACTGCCTAGCATATGGGCGCGCTCTCTACGTGTCAAGGGGAATCTCCCACCAGGCGGCCCCTAGTTTGACCGGGCCATCTGCACTATGGTAGAAAGGCCTTGCGCATTCGCGCATTCATGTCGCTCCTGTCTCGGCCTTTACTGATCGGCGCCCTGCTCCTGATGGCCGGCCTCCTGGGGAACCCAGGCATGGCCGGCTCGGAGCCGCTGTCGGTGTCTCTCTCGGCCCCTCACCCGCGGTCGGTCGAGGAGGCCTCCGGGGGTCTGCCTCACGATCCGGACCCCCTGTCCTCGTCTGTGAAACAGCCCGGCCTCGGTCATAGTTCCGAGGCGCTGACCGCCCACGAGGCGGGCCGGGAGGCCGGGGCCGGCCACCTGTCAAGCGCCCCGGACGAAACCCTGGCCGCCGCGCCGCTGTCGTATCGGGTCGAGGACAATGCCCGGGTGCGGCAGTTCCTCGACCGGTTCCAGACCGGCGACCGCCGCGCGGTGGTGGAGCGGTGGCTGGCGCGCGCGGGCCGGTACCTGCCGATGATCTTCGGCGTGTTCCGGGACAAGGGCCTGCCGGAGGAGCTCGTCTTCACCGCCATGATCGAGAGCGGCTTCAACCCGGTGGCCGTCTCACGGGCGGGCGCCAAGGGGCTCTGGCAGTTCATGGCGCCGACGGCGCGCCGCTACGGCCTGCGCGTGGACCGCTTTGTGGACGAGCGCCTCGATCCGGAGAAATCCACGGTGGCGGCGGCCAACTACCTGCGCGATCTCTACGCCGCCTTCGGCTCGTGGGAACTCGCGCAGGCGGCGTACAACGCGGGCGAGATGAAGGTGAGCCGGGCCATCCGGGGCATGGGCTCGACCGATTTCTGGGTACTGGCTCGCGGGCGCGGCCTGCGGCAGGAGACCAAGGACTTCGTCCCCGCCATCCACGCCGCGACCCTCATCGGGCGGGAGCCCGAGCGCTACGGCTTCGTGATCGCGCCCGAGGATCCGCTCCGGTACGAGCTGGTCACCGTGTCGCGGGCGACCCCGCTCAAGCGCATCGCGACCCTGACCGGCGCCAACCTTGAGGACCTGGAGCGGTTGAACTCCGAGCTTCGCCTCAAGCAGACGCCGCCGGGAGCCTACGCCCTCAGGGTGCCGGCGGGCGATGCCGACCGGATGCAGGCCGCGCTCGAGCGCGAGGCCGCGCCGCGCCCCGTGGCCTCGACGCGCGCCGTGGATCGCGCCAAGAGCGCGGCCGCGGCCACCCAGCCGCGGGCGCCGGAGATGCACGTCGTCCAGCCGCGCGAGACCATCAGCGGCATCGCGAAGCAGTACGGCGTCTCGGTGACGGAATTGCTGCACTGGAACGATCTCACCGAGACGGCGCGCATCTTTCCCGGCGACCGGCTTCGGGTGGCGGTGCTCGAGGCCCGCGCGGAGGAGCCGGAGCAGGGCGGCTTCCGTTGAAGGTGGAGGTGCGCCTCACGGCGACCCTGGCGGCCTACCTGCCGCCCGGCACCCGGGGCGACAGCGTGACGATCGAGGTGCCCGACGGCGCCACGGTAGGCCAGGCAATCCGCTTGCTCAACATCCCGCCCAAGCTCGAACGGCTCACCGTCGTCAACGGCCGCGACGCGTCCCCCGAGCAGCCGCTCGCCGCCGGCGATATCCTCTCGGTGTTCCCGCCGCTGGCGGGCGGCCGCTAGGGCCGCGCGGCTCGGCCGCTCCACCATGAGCGCTCCGGCCCCTCGCAAACCGGTCAAGCGCATCGCCTTCTTCGCGTTCCCGCGCATGACCTTCCTGGATCTGATCGGCGGCTACGACGCCCTCCGCCGAGTGGCCGGCATGAGCATCGATCCCGAGGTCACACACCGGGTGATCGGCACCGAGGCCCAGGTCGAGGACGACAGCGGCCTGGTCGTCCGGGCCGACGGCGTGTACGAGGACCTCTCCGGTTTCGACCTGCTCTACGTCCCCGGCGGCTTTGGCACGCGCACCCTGATGGACGACCGGCGCTGCGTCGACTACCTGAAGAGCTGGGGGACGGAGCGGCCGGTGGCCAGCGTCTGCACCGGCGCCCTGCTGCTTGGAAAAGCGGGGCACCTGACGGGCCTCCGCGCGACGACCCACCACAGCGCCTTCGATCTGCTCCGGCCGCTCTGCGGCGCGGTTGTCACCGACCGGCGCATCGTGGACGAGGGGCGGGTGGTGACAGCCGGGGGCGTGGCCTCGTCGCTCGACCTCGGGCTCTACCTCGTGGAAAAGTTCTGGGGGGAGGCGGCGCGGGAACGCATCGCCGCCCAGATGGAGTACCGAGGCTACTCGGCGGCCTAGCCGCCGACCCTACGTCAGCGGCACGTCCTTCCGGAAGATCTCGAAGGCCGAGCGGCGCGTCGCCTCCAGCGCCTCGCGCACCTGCCCTTCGCCCTGGCCGGCCCCGCCCGCGAGCAGCGCCTCGAAGAAGCCCGTGTAGAAGTGGTCGGG
>JBGPZD010000180.1:0-2317 GCA_041493605.1 Methylomirabilia bacterium | reverse complement strand
TACCCGTACGAGGGGAAGCGCCCGGAGAAGCAGTTCGCCATGATCTTCGACACCAACAAGTGCATCGCCTGCCAGACGTGCACGGTGGCCTGCAAGACCACGTGGACCACGGGGCGCGGGCAGGAGTACATGTTCTGGAACAATGTCGAGACCAAGCCCTACGGCTACTACCCGCTCGGCTGGGACGTGAACATCCTGGAGCGCCTCGGCGTCCAGGAGATGGACGGGCCCGTCTACACGGGCAAGACGCTCTTCGACGCCGCGCCCACCGGCGAGGTCATCCTGGGCTATCTCCCCGAGGACATCGACTACGCCCACCCGAATATCGGCGAGGACGACTGTACGGGCCTCATGCCCCAGGGCGCGCACCTGACCATGCCGCACATGCAGTGGATGTTCTACCTGCCGCGCATCTGCAATCACTGCACGTATCCGGCCTGTCTCTCCGCCTGCCCGCGGCAGTCCATCTACAAGCGGGCCGAGGACGGCATCGTGCTCCTCGACCAGACCCGCTGCCGCGGCTACCGGGAATGCGTCAAGGGCTGCCCCTACAAGAAGGTGTACTTCAACGCCCAGACGCGCGTGAGCGAGAAGTGCATCGGGTGCTACCCGGCGGTCGAGGATGGGCGCCAGACCCAGTGCACCATCACCTGCATCGGCAAGATCCGCATCCAGGGCTTCTTGAATGCCCCCGACACGATCAACGAGGACAACCCGCTCGATTACCTCGTCCACGTCAGGAAGCTCGCGCTGCCGCTCTACCCGCAATTCGGGCTCGAGCCCAACACCTATTACATCCCGCCCGTGCACGTCCCGCCCGCCTACCTGCGGCAGATGTTCGGCTTTGGCGCCGAGCGGGCCATCGCGACTTACAAGACCGCGGCCGAGGACAGAAAGCTCCTCGGCGCGCTCACCCTGTTCGGCGCGACGCCCGACATCTCGCACTACTTCCGGGTGGACGGCGACTGGGTCATGGGCTACGACGCCAAGCAGGCCGAGATCGCCCGCGTCCCCATCAAGGAGCCGGTGGTGATCCGCGAGGTCTACGACACCGCGCACAAGGCCTTCCGGACCAACATCACCTAAATGTAGGAGGCCCACGCCATGCGCGCATCCGCCCTCTCGCTGTCGCTCGCTCTGTCGCTCGTCATCCTGAGCGGATGGGCGGAGGCCCAGATCACCGTCGTGCGCGTCCCCGGCATCGGCCCCATCACCGAGCCCGCGGCCGCCGCCTGGAAGCGGGCAAGGCCGGTCAAGGTCGAGATGCAGCCGCAGATGGTCGCGCTGCCCCACAAGCCCGATCCGGCCATCAAGGCGCTCAGCGTCCGGGCCGTGCATAACCTTGGCTGGATCGCCTTCCTCATCGAGTGGAGGGACCCGACGCTCTCGGACCGTATCGTGCTCGACAACTTCGGCGACCAGGTCGCCGTGCAGCTACCCATCGATCCCAAAACGGGAGTACCCTCGCCCATGATGGGCCACACGGGCGGGCGGGTGAACATCATGCAGTGGCGGGCTGCCTTCCAGCACGACATCGACCAGGGGCCGCCGACGGTGCACAGCCTGTATCCCAATGCCTGGACGGACATCTACCCCGACGAGCTCATGCGGGCCAGCGACGCGCGGCCATACACGGGGGCGCTCGGGCTCGAGAACCCGATCTCGCGCGGCGGCGCCACGCCCGTGCTCGACCAGATGGCAGAGGGCTGGGGCTCCATGACCGTGAAGCCCGATCAGCACGCGCTGGGCAAAGGCGTATGGAAGGACGGCGTGTGGCGCGTGGTGATCACGCGGCCGATGGTCTCGGACGACGTGAACGCGCCGAAGCTACAGCCCGGGGACCAGACCGTGGTCGGCTTCGCGGTGTGGGAAGGCGGCAGCCGCGAGGTCGGCTCACGCAAGGCCTGGGCCCCCTGGGTGCCGCTGGTGATCGGCCGATGAGCGCGCCGGGTGGCGCCGCCGTCCTTCCCGAGGAGGCGCCGGTCGCGGTTGCGCTCGCGCGCGCCGCCGCCTACCGGCTGCTGGGCGGCGCCTGGGCGTACCCGGCGCCCGCGCATCTCGAAGAGCTGGCGAGCCTCGCCGAGTCCGCCGCGCCGGACCCGGACCTCGCCTCGGCCTTCGCCGCCTTCGCCGCGGCGGTGCATCAAGCCGATGCGCAGGCCGTGGCGCAGGAGTACGTCTTCCTCTTCGATCGCGAGGCGCGCTGCCCGCCCTACGAGGGCGCCTGGGGCGACGCGCCCCAGATGGCGGGCAAGTCGGCGCTCCTGGCCGACGTCGCCGGCTTCTATGCCGCCTTCGGGATCGAGCCGAGCGCGGC
>JBGPZD010000058.1:0-13642 GCA_041493605.1 Methylomirabilia bacterium | reverse complement strand
TGCCGCCGTTCCGCGAGCGGTAGACGGCTGGCTTGCCGCCGGGGCTCGTCCGGGGCCACACGGTTGTCCCGTCCATCGGGATGACCCAGAGCGTGTCGGGATCGCGGGGGTGGAGCACCAGCGGAAAGCCGATGTCGCCCACCGTCTTCGGCATGTTCATGCCGATGCGCGCCCAGACCTCGCCGGGCCGGTCGAGGCGGTAGATGCCGCAGTGGTTCTGCTGGTAGAGCCGGTCGGGCATGAGCGGGTGAAGCGCCATGATGTGCGGGTCGTGACCAAACTCCGGGTCCTTCTCGGGCAGGAAGTCGGCGGCGACCCCTCGGTTGAGCGCGCGCCAGGACGCGCCGCCGTCCTTGGTCTCGAAGGAGCCGCCGCCCGAGAGGCCGACATAGAGATGGCCCGGATCGCGCGGGTCCACGAGAATCGAGTGGGTCACCTGGCCGTCCGGCGTGCCCTGTCCGATGCCGGCCAGGCGATTCACGAGGTCGCGGTTGAAGCCCTCGATACCCCTCCACGTGACGCCGCCGTCCTCTGAACGGAAGAGCCCGGGCGGGGAGGTGCCGGCCCACCACACTCCGGGCTGGGACGGGAGCCCCGGCGAGAGCCAAAAGGTGTGATCCACGGCGAGCCCGGTTTGCCCCTCGGGCACCTTGGCGAAGGCCGGCGGCTGCTTGGCCTCCGCCCATGTGCGGCCGCGGTCGGTCGAGCGCATGATGATCGGCCCGAGATGACCCGTCCGCGTGGCCATGAGCATGGTGCGGCCATCGCGCGGATCGAGGACCAGGTGGTGGACGATGCAGCCGAGCAAGTGGGGGCCCTCGAGCCGCCACTGCCGGCGGGCGGCGTCGCCGTGGAAAAAGAAGGCCCCCTTGCGGGTGCCGATCATCAATAGGATGCGGGGCTGAGAACGCGCGCGCTTGTTCATAGGCCTTCTTTGATATCGTAAGTTGTCGTGTATGGCAAGGACTCGATTGACTCGCCGCGGCGCATCGTCTGCCTGACGGCCGAGCACGTGGAGATCTGCTACGCGCTCGGGGCGGGGGAGCGCGTGGTCGGCGTGCCGGGCACGGCCCACCGGCCGCCCGAAGCGCGCGACAAGCCCAAGGTCGGCGGCTTCACATCCTTCCGTGCCGACAAGATCCGCGCGCTCGAGCCCGATCTGGTCCTGGCCTTCTCCGATCTCCAGGCCGACATCACCGCCGAGCTGGTGCGGGCCGGGCTGCCCGTCTTCTGCACCAACCAGCGCTCAGTGGACGAGATCTTTCAGGCCATCCACATGGTGGGAGGACTGCTGGGGCTCGAAGGCCCCGCGCGCGACCTCGTCCTGGACATGCGCGACGAGATCCGGCAGGTGCGCGAGTTCTCCAGCGTATGGCCCGACCGGCCGCGCGTGTACTTCGAGGAGTGGCCGGAGCCCTTGATCGTCGGCATCCGCTGGGTCTCGGAGGTCATCGAGCTGGCGGGCGGGCGCGACATCTTCCCTGAGCTCCGGGAGAAGCGCTCCGCGCAGGAGCGAGTCGTGGACCCCCGTGAGGTGGTCCGGCGCGACCCTCAGATCATCCTGGCGTCCTGGTGCGGCAAGCCGGTGGACGCGGCGGCCATCCGCGGCCGGCCCGGCTGGGACGGGATCAGCGCGGTCAAAGAGGGCCATATCCATGAGCTTGACGGGGCTGATATCCTGTCTCCAGGGCCCTCCGTGATGGTGGGTCTGAGGCAGATTCACGAGATCGTCCAGACTTATATGAAGGCTTAGCCCAAGGCCTCAAGCCAGGTCTTCGCCAAGGCCTCTCAAGGGCCTGAAAGTCCTAGTCAAAGCTCTGCTTCGCTCCTGAATCCGCCTCCCCATTCGCTCCATCATTAAAACTGGGGGGCCCCAAAAGGCCCGATGCTAGGATGAAAACCCTTCGCGAACTCCAAGGAGACTGAATGCTGGCGCGCCCCGAGCGCTTTTTCGAAGACCGGTTCGGCTTGACCTCGTCCACGATGGAGCGGCTGCTCGGCTCGGCCTTGGTGGGCCGGGTGGACCACGCCGACCTCTACCTCGAGTACCGGATCACCGAAGACCTCGCGCTGGAGGAGGGGGCCGTCAAGAAGGCCTCCCGGCACGTGAGCCAGGGCGCCGGGGTGCGCGCCCAGTCAGGCGAACGCACGGGCTACGCCCACACCGACGACCTCTCGCTGCCCAACCTCGAGGAGGCCGCCCGCCAAGCCCGCGCGATCTCGGCCCAGGCGTCGGGGCCGGCCGTCGCGGCGGTGGCGGGACACGGCACACCCCACGATCTCTACAGCCTCGCCGAACCGCCCATCGCCGCCGACCTCCAGCGAAAGCTCAAGCTCCTCACCAGCGTGGACGCCGCGGCGCGCAGTCTCGACGCGCGGGTTCGCCAGGTCATCGCCACGCTCGGCAGCGAAGACGTCGTGGTGCTGATCGCCACGCCCTCGGGCTGGACCGTGGGCGACGTGAGGCCGCTCACCCGGCTGAACGTCACCGTGATCGTGGAAGAAAACGGCAAGCGGGAGATCGGCTCCTGGGGCGGCGGCGGGCGCGTGGCCTTCGACTTCTTCCTGGAAGAGGATCGCTGGAAGCGCTTCGCCTCCGAAGCCGTGCGCCAGGCCGTGGTGAAACTCGGCGCGGTCGCGGCGCCGGCGGGCGAGATGACCGTGGTGCTGGGCCCCGGCTGGCCCGGCATCCTGCTCCACGAAGCCGTGGGCCACGGCCTCGAAGGCGACTTCAACCGCAAGAAGACCTCGGCCTTCTCGGGCCGGCTGGGCCAGCGGGTGGCCTCGGAGCTCGTCACCGTCGTCGACGACGGCACCATCAAGAACCGCCGCGGCTCCCTCAACGTGGACGACGAGGGCATCCCCACCCGCCGCAACGTGCTCATCGAGAACGGCATCCTCAAGGGCTACATGCAGGACCGCCTCAACGCGCGGCTCATGGGGATGGAGCCCACGGGCAACGGCCGGCGCGAATCGTACGCGCACCCGCCCATGCCGCGGATGACCAATACCTTCATGCTGGCGGGGCAGGACGATCCCGCCGACATCATCCGCTCGGTGCCGAAGGGGCTCTACGCGGTCAACTTTGGCGGCGGGCAGGTGGACATCACCAACGGCAAGTTCGTGTTCTCCGCCAGCGAGGCCTATCTCATCGAAGACGGCAAGGTGACGGCGCCGGTCAAGGGCGCGACCCTCATCGGCAACGGTCCCGAAGCGCTCACGCGCGTGAGCCGAGTGGGCCGCGACCTCAAGCTCGACGAGGGCGTGGGCACCTGCGGCAAGGACGGCCAGTCGGTGCCCGTGGGCGTGGGGCTTCCGACGGTCCGCATCGACGGCATCACCGTCGGCGGCACCCAGGTGTGACGTCGATGCTCGACCTGCTCGCCGACATGCTCGCCCAGGCCGCGCGGCGCGGCGCCACCGACGCCGATGCCTTCATGGTCGAGGACCAGGCCTTTTCGGCCCAGGTGAGGTTGGGGCAGGTGGACACCGTCCAGCACGCGCGGGAGCAGCACCTGGCCTTGCGCGTCTTCGTCGGCAAGTCGGTGGCCGCGGCCTCGACCTCGGACCTCTCCCGCGACTCGGTCTCGCGGCTGGTGGAGGAGGCCGTGTCGCTGGCGCGGATCACGAGCCCCGACGAGCTGTCGGGGCTGCCCGAGGCCTCCGAGCTGGCCCGGGAGACGCCGTGGCTCGATCTCGACGACCCGACGGGTCACGACCTCTCGCCCGAGGAGAAGATCGATCTCGCCCGCCGGTGCGAGGCCGCCGCGCTCGAGTCCGATCCGCGCATCACCAATTCCGAGGGTGGAGATTTCGCCGACGCGCGCGTGCACTATGCCTATGCCACGAGCCACGGCTTCAGGGGCGAGTACCAGACCTCCTCGTTCAGCCTCTCGGCCTCGCCGGTCGCGTCCCAGGACGGCGAGATGCAGCGCGATTCGTGGTACCACGCGGCCCGCAAGCGGGCCCGGCTCGAGGCCCCCGAAGAGATCGGGCGGGTAGCCGCGCGGCGCACGCTCCGCCGGCTCGGCGCGCGCCGGGTGAAGACCGCCGAGGTGCCGGTCATCTTCGACCCGGAGACCGCGGCCAGTCTGGTCCGCCATATCGCGGGAGCCGCCGCCGGGCCCGCGCTCTACCGGCGGGCGTCCTTCCTGCTGGACAAGCTGGGCGAGCCGATCGCCGCGCCGTCGCTCACCATCGTGGACGACGGGACCATCACCGGAGGCCTGGGCTCGCGGCCCTTCGACGGCGAGGGGCTGCCGGTGCGGAAGACCGTCCTGGTGGACAAGGGCACGCTTCAGTCCTACCTGCTCGACACCTACAGCGGCAGGAAGCTCGGGCTGTCCTCGACCCATCACGCGGCCCGCGACGGGAGCGGTGTCTCCGTGTCCACGACCAACCTCTATCTCGCCGCGGGTGACGCGAGCCCCGCCGAGCTGATCCGGAGCGTCAAGCAGGGGCTCTATGTCACGGAGCTGATCGGCTTCGGGGTCAACGGCGTGACGGGCGATTACTCGCGCGGCGCGGTCGGCCACTGGATCGACAACGGCGAGCTGGCCTACCCCGTGGAGGAGATCACGGTGGCGGGCAACCTGCTCGAGATGTTCCGCGCGGTGGAAGGCGTCGGCAACGACCTGGTATTTCGGGACCGCACGGCCGCGCCGACCCTGCTCATCGGGCGCATGACGGTGGCGGGAGCCTAGGAGAAAACTTGATCGTCGACAGCCACTGTCATCTGCACGACCCCGCCTTCGCCGACGTGCGCGGGGCGATCACGCGCGCGATCGAGCACGACGTCTGGGGCGTGGTGGGTGTGGGCTGTGACCCCGTGACCAATGCCCGCACGCTCGAAGCCGTGGCGGGCAACGGTAAGGCCGTTTGGGCGGCCCTGGGCTTCCACCCCGAATGGGGCCGGCTCGCCCACGAGGACCTGGTCCTGGTGGAGGAGCAGGTGGTGCGCAATCACTCCCGCATCGTGGCTCTGGGCGAGGTGGGACTGCCGTGGTACAGCCTCGACGGCGCCCCGGACGCGGCGGAGCGCATGACCCGCGGGCTCGAGCGCTTCCACCGGCTGCTCAGGCTGGCCAGCCGGTTCGATCTGCCGGTGATCGTGCACGCGCCGCACGGCGCCGCGGTCGGCGCGCTGGAAGCGCTGAAGACCCGGCGGGTGGAGCGCGCGGTCTTCCACTGGCACAAGGCGCCGGCCGAAGTGACCCGCGCCATCGTCGAGGCGGGCTACTTCGTCTCGGTCACTCCCGAAGTGGTGTACCGCGAGCGCGACCGCGAGCTGGTCGAGTCGGTGCCGCTCGAGTCGCTGCTGGTGGAGAGCGACGGCCCCTGGCCCTACAAGGGCGAGTTCCTGGGCATGCCCTCAGGGCCCTGGCTCGTCGCGCGCGTGGCCGAGGAGGTGGCCAAGATCAAGCGCCTGCCCATCGAGGAGACCATGTACCGGCTCACGGTCAACACCTGCCAGCTCTTCGACCTGGTCTGGGCGTGACGGCCAAGCGCTTCAGCGTGACGGTCGGATCGAGCGAGGTCGTCGGCGTGCTCCATCTGCCGGACCAGACGCCGAGCCCGTGCGTCATCGCCTGCCACGGCATGGGCGCCTCGAAGGACAGCGACAAGTATCTCCTGCTCGCCCGGGTCTTCCCCGAGGCCGGCCTCGCGCTCGCGCGCTTCGATTTTCGCGGCAGCGGGGAATCGGGCGGGCTCTCCCGCGACGCGACCGTCGCCAGCCGGATCGCCGACCTCGAGGCCGTGCTGGACGTTTTGGCCAAGCAGCCGGAGCTCGACGGCCGCTTCGGGCTGCTCGGATCGAGCTTGGGCGGCTTCGTGGCGCTCTGGGTGGCGGCGGCTCATCGGCCCGCGCTGCCGGTGGTCACGTGGAATGCTCCCGCCTCGCTCACGGGTTTGGCGAAGAGCGATCCCGCCGATCCCTACGGTCCCGGCCCGGCTCTCGTCGCCGAGATCAAGCGGCGCGCGCGGGCCGAAGCGCCCGCTGGCGTCAGCCACGTCCTCGTGATCCAGGGCGACCACGACGACCTCGTCCCGCCGGCCGACGGCCGCTTCCTCTACGAGCGCGGCGGCGAGCCCAGGGCGCTCCACATGCTCCGCGGCGCCGACCACCGGCTCACGGACCCGGTGCACCGGCTGGAGGCGGTGGAGCAGAGCCGCGGCTGGTTCGCCCAGCACCTGGCCCCCCGCCGCCTGACACCAGCCGGCTGATGCTGGAGCGATGATGCCCGCGGAGCCGATGATTATCGACGCGAAGCGGTTGAAGGAGGAGTTCCTGGAGCTGGTCTCCGTCGCGAGCCTGTCCAAGCGCGAGGGCGCCATCGCCCGGCGGCTGGAGGGCATCCTGCGCGGCATGGGCGCCACCGTGGAAGCGGACGACGCCGGCGAGCGCGTGGGCGGCGAGACCGGCAACCTCCTGGCGCGCTTTCGCGGCAACAAGGCCAACGTCGCGCCGATCCTGCTCTCGGCCCACATGGACACCGTGGGACCCGCCGAAAAGATCCGGCCCGTCGTCGAGGGGGACATCATCCGCACCGACCGCACCAGCGTGCTGGGCGGCGACGACAAAGCCGGGATCGTGGCCATCTTTGAGGCCATCCGGGTGCTGCGGGAGCGGAACATTCCCCACGGCGACATCGAGGTGGTGCTGACGATCTGCGAGGAGAACGGGCTGCTGGGCGCCAGGCACTTCGACACGACCCGGCTGCGGGCCAATCACGGCCTGGTCCTGGACGTGGACGGGGTCTGCGAGCTGATCACGCGCGCGCCGGCCGCCAACCGGCTGACGTTCACGGTGGAGGGGCTGGCGGCGCATGCGGGCATCTGCCCCGAGCAGGGGCTCTCCGCGATCCGCATCGCCAGCGAGGCCATCGCGGGGATGAAGCTCGGCCGCATCGACAAGGACACCACGGCCAACCTGGGCGTGATCCACGGCGGGCTCTCCACCAACATCGTGCCCCAGCGCGTGGTGATCCGGGGCGAGACCCGCAGCCACGACCCGGCCAAGCTCGAGGCCCAGACCCGCCACATGCAGAGCCGCTTCGAGAAGACCGTCGCGCGCCACACGGTCCGCGTCGGGCGCCGCACCCACCGGGCCCGCTTCGAGGCCCAGGTGGAGCGCCTGTACGAGCCGCTCAAGATTTCCGACCGCGCCGCCATCGTGCACCTGGTGTCCAGCGCCGCCAAGGCCATGGGGCGCTCGTGCAAGACCCGCGCGACGGGCGGCGGCTCCGACGCCAACGTCTTCACCTCGCGCGGGCTCGAGGTCGCCAACCTCGCCTGCGGCATGCGCGAGATCCACACCGTCAACGAGTGGGTCAACGTCAAGGACGTGGTCGTGACGGCGCAGTTGGTGCTCGAGACGGTGCGGCTCAACGCCGCGTCCTAGCCCTCCCATGGAGAAGATTGGGGAGCTCCTGCTCGAGCACGCCGCCCCCTCCGGCCCCGCCAAGCCCGTCCCGCTGCTCCTGGTCCACGGCATGTGGGGCGGGAGCTGGTACCTGCGCAACTACCTCTACGCCGCCGCCCAGGACGGATGGGACGCCTGGGCGCTCAACCTTCGCGGCCACGGCGGCAGCCGGCCCGTGGCCGATCTCGGCCGTGTCTCCGTTCTCGACTACGTCGAGGACGTGAGGGACTGCCTGCGGCGGCTGGGCGAGGCCGTGGTGATCGGCCACTCGATGGGCGGGCTCATCGCCCAGAAGGCGGCGGAGCAGGGCGGCCTGCGGGCGGCCGTGTTCCTCACGAGCGCCGCGCCGCGCGGCATTGTCGTCCTGAGGTGGCCGGTGCTGGCGCGCATGGCGCGCTACATGCCGGCCATGCTCGGCAGCCGCCGATTCGGTCTGACGGCCGCCGACGCCAACGCGCTCTTGCTCAACCGGCTCTCGCCCGAGCGCCAGGCCTGGGCCTTCCCGCAGTTCATTCCCGAGTCCGGCCGTGCCGGCCGCGAGCTGGCCTTTTTCCCGCCGGCCGTGGACCCCGCCGCGATCCGCTGCCCGGCGTTGGTGGTGGGGGCGAGCGAGGACCGGATCACGCCGGTCGACGTCCAGCGCCGCATCGCCCGGCGGTACGGGGCCGAATACCAGGAAGCCGCCGGGCACGCGCACATGCTCATGCTGGAGGAGGGGTGGGAGGCGCCCTTCCGGGAGATCCTGGCGTGGTTGGAGCGGGCGGCTCGGGCGCGGTAGAATCTAGTGTCATGGGCCTGACTTTGGAGAGCGCCACCATCCTGTTGGTCGAGGACGACAATGACGTCCGTGAGGTCTTCACGGAGCTCTTGGGCGAGCTCGGCTACCGCGTCGTCCCGGTGGCATCGGCCGAGAAGGCCCTCGAGGTGCTCAACGTCGTGGCGCCCGACCTCATCCTCACCGACGTGCACATGGGAGCGATGAGCGGGATCGAGCTGTGCGCCCGCATCAAGAGCGACCCGCGCTACGAGTTCACGCCGGTCGTGATCCTCACGGCGGTGGCGGATCTGGAATCACGGGTGGCGGGGCTGGCGGCGGGGGCCGACGATTTCTTTCCGAAGCCGGTCCAGTTCGTCGAGTTGCGCACGCGGGTGGCCGCGCTCCTTCGCGTCAAGGTCCTCCTGGACCAGCTGGAGCGGGCGGAGTCCGTGATCACCACCCTGGCCCTGACCATCGAGGCCCGCGATACCTATACGGGCGGCCACTGCGATCGTCTTTCGCGCTATGCCGTCGCCATCGGAGAGGCCCTCGGCGTCGACGCGCCCACCCTGCGCTCGCTGCGACTGGGCGGCTACCTCCACGACCTGGGAAAGATCGCGGTGCCCGACGGCATCCTGCTCAAGCCGGGGCCGCTCGACGCCCTGGAGCGCGAGCGCATCCAGGCCCATCCGGGCGCGGGCTCCGACCTGGTCCAGGGACTGCGCAGCCTGGAGCTGGTGCGGCCGATCATGCGCCACCACCACGAGCGGTGGGACGGCTCGGGCTACCCCGACGGCCTGAAGGGTGAGGCGATCCCGTTGGGCGCGCGGATCATCTCGGTGGTGGACGTCTACGACGCGCTCCACACCGCGCGCCCCTACAAGCCGGCGCTGCCGCACGACGAGGCGCTCACGGTGCTGCTGCGGGAGACCGACTCGGGCTTCTGGGATCCCAAGATCGTCGACATCTTCGTCAACGTCCTGCGCGACTTCAAGCACGACACCGTCCGCTAGCCTGTGAGGAGCGGGCTCCCACCGACATGACCGCGCGCTTCCGGGCGAGCGGGCCCGGCGACCTGGCGGGCCGCGTGGCGCTGGTGACGGGCGCCGCCCAAGGCATCGGCCGCGCGGTCGCCCTGGCCCTGGCGCGCGACGGCGCCGACCTGGCCTGCGCCGATATCCTCTCCGCCGACGAGACGGCGGCGGCGGTGCGCGCCCTCGGCCGCCGCGCCATCACCCTCAAGGCCGACGTCAGCCGCGCCGCTCAGGTGCGCCGGATGATCGCCGCGACCGCGAAGCGGCTCGGCAGGCTCGACATCCTGGTCAACAATGCCGGGATCGCGCATCGCGACTCGCTCGAGGCCACGCGCGAGGTGACCTGGGACCGCGTCGTGGACGTGGCGCTCAAGGGCGCCTTCCTCTGCTGCCAGGCCGCCGTCCCCGTGATGCGGCGCCAGGGCGGCGGCAAGATCGTCAACGTCGCCTCGCTGTCCGGCCTCATCGGCGGCGTGCCCTCTCGCCGGCGGGCGGGCGCGAGGCGCGCCTCGGGCCGGACGGGCCCGGCCTACGCGGCGGCCAAGGGAGGCGTGATCGCGCTGACCAAGTGGCTCGCCAAGGACCTGGGGGCCGACGGGATCTACGTCAATGCCGTGGCGCCGGCCGGCGTGGAGACGAGGATGACGCGGGGTTTTCGCTACGATACCCGGCACTTTCCCATCGCGCGGCTGGGTCGGGTCGAGGACGTCGCCGAAGCCGTGCGCTTCCTGGCCTCCGACGCCTCGAACTACGTTACGGGACAGGCGCTCATCCTCGACGGGGGCGGGCTCACCTGAGCACCGGGCCGCGAGGAGAGCGCTGACAGCCGGGAACGGGTCAGCGGAGATCGGCGGCGGCCGAGTCGCCCGCGGTCTTGCCGAAGACGGCGCCCGACATGAGGCCCGCGCCGCCGGGGTAGTTGTGGTAGAAGAGCCCGCCGACCAGCTCGCCCGCCGCGTAGAGTCCCGGGATGGGCCGGTCCTCGGTGTCGAGCGCTTGAGCGCGCGTATTGACACGGAGCCCGCCGAAGGTGAAGGTGATGCCGCAGGTGACGCCGAAGCCCACGTAGGGCGGCGCGTCCAGGCGCTGGGCCCAGTTGGACTTGGGCGGGGTGAGGCCGCGCGTGCCCTTGCCGTCGAGCACCGCGGGATTGAAGGGCCCGTCCTGGACGGCCGCGTTGAACTCCTTCACGGTGCGAACCAGACCCTCGACGTCGATCTCGAGCTTCTTGGCCAGCTCCTCAACGGTCGGCGCCTCGGCCTTGGTGATCTCGCGGATCCGGTACTCCTCGCGAAGCAGGGGCACCGTTTTCGCGTCGAAGATCTGGAAGGCGGCCTGCTGGGGCTGCTTGAGGATCTCACGGCCGTATTTCGCGTAGGTGTAGTTGCGGAGGTCCGCGCCCTCGTCGACGAAGCGCTCGCCGAGGAGGTTGACGATGAGGCCCAGCGGGTAGGAGTGCTTCTGGAACATGTCGCCGACCTTGCGATCGCCGAAGGGCGGCGCGTTCAGATCCCAGGCCACGGCGTGGCAGGACGACCAGTGGCCGTAGGGCTGGGCGCCGATTTCGAGCGCCATGCGGATGCCGTCGCCGACATTGTGCCGGGTGCCGCGCACCCTTGCCAGATCCCAGTTGGGGCCGAGGTAGCGCGTGCGCCACTCGGGATTGGCCTCGAAACCGCCCGAGGCGATGACGGCGGCGCGGCAGGGGATCTCGCCGAAGCCCCCGGGCCCGCGCGTGACCACGCCGCGGATGGCGCCCTTGGCGTCGAGCAGGAGTTGCCGGGCGGCTAGGCCGTAGCGCACCTCGACGCCGGCCGTGAGGGCGCGCTCGTAGAGCACCTCGATGAGTCCCGGCCCGCCGCCCACGGCTTCCACCGCCAGGCCGCCCCAGAAGTGGTGGCGGTCGTCGACCTTGTAGGACTGGCGGCCGAACATGAGAATCCAGCGGAGGCCGTGGCGGCGCATCCAGATGATGGTGGGCCGAGAGCGCGTCACGAGGTGATGGGCGAGATCGGGGTCGGAGCGGTTTTCGGTCAAGCGCATCAGGTCGTCGTAGAACTGGTCCTCGGGATAGGGATCCACGATGACCGACGCAGCCTCGCTCTCCGAGAGATCGGGGATGACGTCGCGGCGCAGGTCCTCGAGCCCCTGGTGGGCGAAGCGGAAGCCGCCGGCCGTGAAGAAGGAGTTCCCGCCGCGCTCGGCCTCGGGCGCCTTCTCGAGCACGAGGACCGACAGGCCGCCCTCGCGCGCGGCCAGCGCCGCGCAGAGCGCCGCGTTGCCGCCGCCGATGACGACGAGGTCCCGGCCGGCCGCGCTCAGCCGACGATCTCTTCGCCGCCGTCCACGCCGATCACGTTGCCGGTGATCCAGTGGGTGTCGGGGTGGGCGAGCACCACGATGGCCTTCGCGACGTCCTCGGTGGTGGTCAGGCGCCGGTGCGGATTGCGCCGCGCCGCCTGCTGGGAGAACTCCTCGTAGTTGGGGATCTTCTGGGCGGCGGGTGTCGCCGTCACGCCGGCGCGGATGGAGTTGGCCGTGATGCCGCGCGGCGCGAGCTCGGCGGCCAGCTGGCGGATATTGGATTCGAGCGCCGCCTTGGCGGCCGAGACGGGGCCGTAGAAGGGCAGCACGCGGGCCCCGCCCGCGGAGGTCATGGCGTAGATGCGGCCGCCGCGCCCCATGAGCCCGCGCCCCACCAGCTCCTGCGCCCAGTAGATGAGGCTGTGGGCCATCACGTCGAGCGTCATGTCCATCTGGGCCTTGGTCACCGCGTCCTTGATCGGATCGGCGACGAAGAGCTTGAGCGTGCCGAAGGCCAGGGAGTGGAGCATGACGCGGACCTGGCCCGTCTCGTTGCGCTCCCGGAGGACGCGCTCCATCTCGCCCGCGACCTCGGCGCGCTTCTCCTCGTCGGCGGCGTTGACGTTGAAGAAGTGCGCCTCGCGCCCGAGGGCCTTGATCTCCCCCACGACGCGCTCCGCGTTGGGCTGGGTGGCCTTGCGGTCGAGATGCACGCCGAAGACGTGCAGGCCCGCCCGGGCCAGGGCGAGGCTGGTGGCGGCGCCGAATCCGGACGAAGCGCCCAGCACGAGGGCCCAGCCGCCGAGCTTGATCGGTGTCGCGTCCGCGGTCATGTCGGTCTCCTTGGGCGGTGTCCCTGATGAAACCGCCTCATTCTAGCACCTCCTACTGCGGCCGCGGAACTCCGTGCTAGGATGTGGGGCGCCTATGGCGAAGACGGCGGGCATCATCCTCATCGGCAACGAGATTCTCTCCGGCAAAGTGGTGGACGCCAACGCCTCCTACCTCTGCCGCGAGCTGCGGGCGCTCGGCGTGGAGGTGCGCAAGATCTCCGTGATCCCCGACGAGGTGGACCTGATCGCGGAAGAAGTCGGCCAGTTCCACACTGACTACGACGTGGTCTTCACCTCGGGCGGGGTGGGGCCGACCCACGACGACGTCACCATCGAGGGCGTGGCCCGCGCGATCGGCGTGCCCGTGGTGCGGGAGCCGCGGCTGGTCAAGGTGCTGGAGGGCTTCTACAAGGGCCGGCTCAACGACGCGCGGCTCAAGATGGCCGAGGTGCCCGACGGCGCCGAGCTCATGGCCGACGGGGAGCTGGTCTTCCCGGCCGTGGTGGTGCGCAACATCTATATCCTGCCGGGCGTGCCGGAGATCTTCCGCCAGAAGTTCGAGGCGCTCAAGGAGCGGTTTCGCGAGGCGCCGTACTTCCTCTGCAGCGTCTTCGTCACGCTCGGCGAGGGCACCTTGGCGGATCATCTCAACGAGCTGCTGCGCGGCCACCCGCAGCTCCTGCTCGGGTCCTACCCCGAGTTCTCGAACCCGGAGTACAAGGTCAAGGTAACCCTCGAGTCCAAGGACCGCGGTTACCTGGACGAGGCCGTCGCCGACCTCCTCGACCGGCTGCCGAAAGCGGCGGTGGTCCGGGTCGAGCGGTGAACGCGGTGACGCGCCGCGGGCACGGGCGGGCCTGAACGAGCGCCGCCCGGACGCCTCTCCGATGACCGCGAAAGTGCTGCTGGGCGTCGGGCTGGTCGCGGCGGCGCTCTTTCTCATTTTCCTCGGCAACGCTCCCTTCCTCGACCCTCCCGAGGGCATCCACGCCGAGATCGCCTGGGAGATGCTCCGCGACGGCGACTGGATCACGCCGCACCTCGATGGCGTGCCGTACTTCGACAAGCCGCCACTGCTCCACTGGCTCATGGCTGCCTCGTTCGCCCTGCTGGGCCCGACGGAGTGGGCGGCACGCATCTGGTCGGCCCTGGCTTCGGTCGCGGTGGCGATGCTCACGGCGCGGCTCGGAATGGCGCTGGGCTCGCCGCGGCTCGGCCTGCTGGCCGGGCTCATGGTGGCGGCCAACCTCGAGGTCTTCCTCTTCGGCCGCATGGTGAAGCCCGACCTGCT
>JBGPZD010000011.1:0-35654 GCA_041493605.1 Methylomirabilia bacterium | reverse complement strand
GAAGGCCAGTGGCAGCGTCGTGACGAGGAGCAGGATCCCCAGCCCGAGGAAGGACTGCCGCCAGCCGTAGTGGAGCGTGAGCCAGACGGCGAGCGGGATCACCACGAGCTGGCCCGCCGACATGGCGCCGCCCAGGACGCCCATCACCAGCCCGCGGCGCGACTCGAACCAGCGCGCGGCGACGGTCGCGCCGGTGGCCAGGCCCAGGCCGCCGGCGCCCACCGCCATGAGCACGCCCGCGGTGAGGTAGATCTCCCAGAGGTGGTGGATGCGGCTCGAGAGGAGGGAGCCCAGGCCCAGGACGCCGCACGCCAGCATGATCACGCGACGCGGGCCCCAGCGGTCGGCCAGCCAGCCCACGAGGGGCCCGACGGCGCCCAGCAGCAGCAGCGAGAGCGCCGCGGCGCCCGACAGCGAGGCGCGGTCCCAGCCGAACTCGGCCTCCAAGGGCTTGATGAACACGCCAAAGATGGCGCGCAGGCCCGAGCCGCCGAGCATGACGAGCCCGACGGCGCCCAGCACGATCCAGCCGTAGTGCAGCCTGCGAACCGCTGCGATCATCGGAGCTCCTTGATCATTGTGGCTTCTGATCGGGACACGAGTTCGCCCAGACTACCCGGCATGGGTTAGGATGACAAGGCGTCCAGCAGAGATTCCGGGCCGGCCGGCGCCCGGGGGCGCCCACAGGAGACCCTATGACCCTTCAGGAGCGGCTGGATTCGATGCGCGCGCAATTCGAGGCCCGGGCGCCGAAGCCGGCGCTCGACGTCATGCACCGGGCCGAGGACGAGCTGAGGCGGTCGGGCATCCTCGACCGGGTCCTCAGGGTCGGCGCCGCCGCGCCGGCCTTCACCCTGCCGAACGCCGACGGCCGGCCCGTCAGCTCGGCCGCGCTGCTCGGGCAGGGCCCGCTCGTGGTGAGCTTCTACCGCGGCAAGTGGTGACCGTACTGCAACGCAGAGCTTGCAGCTCTGCAGGCGGCGCTTCCCGACATCACCGCGGCCGGCGCGCGGCTCCTCGCCGTCTCGCCCCAGCAGCCCGAGTTCAGCCGCGAGGCGGCGGCGCAGCACGCGCTCGGGTTCGACCTGCTGAGCGACCGGGGCAATGAGGTGGCGGGGCGGTTCGGCCTCGTCTTCGGGCTGCCCGAGGACCTCAGGGCGCTCTATGCCAAGTTCGGCATCGACCTGGAGAAGTTCAACGGCGACCCGTCATGGACCTTGCCCATGCCCGCCCGGTTCGTGATCGACCGAGGCGGCATCGTCCGCGCCGCGGACGCCGACCCCGACTACACCCGCCGCCCCGAACCGAGCAAGACGGTGGAGGTGCTGCGCGCCCTCGCGGCCACGCCCCGCTAGGCGGGCCTGGGGGCGACCGACTTGCTGAAGACCACCTCGCCCTTGCGGGAGTCGGCGACCACCGTGTCGCCCTCGGCGAACTCGCCGTTGAGCAGCCGCAGCGCCAGGGAGTCCTGGATCATGCGCTGGATCGCGCGCTTGAGCGGGCGCGCGCCGTACACGGGGTCGTACCCCTCGCGGGCCAGCAGCTCCTTCACGGCCGGCGTCAGCTCGAGCCCGATGCGCTTGTCGGCCAGGCGCTTCATGAGGTGCCGCGCCTGGATGTCCACGATGGCCGCGATCTGCTCGCGCCCAAGCGCCTTGAAGATCACGATCTCGTCGATGCGGTTCAGGAATTCGGGCCTCAGCGTCTGGCGCAGGGTCTCGAGCACCAGCTGGCGGGTGCGCTCCGGCTTGTCCTCCTCCCGGAAGTACTGGCTGCCCAGGTTGGAGGTCATGATGACCACCGTGTTCCGGAAGTCCACGGTGCGGCCCTGGCCGTCGGTGAGGCGGCCGTCGTCCAGCAGCTGGAGCAGCACGTTGAACACGTCCCCGTGCGCCTTTTCGATCTCGTCGAAGAGCACGACCGAGTACGGGCGCCGGCGGACGGCTTCGGTGAGCTGGCCGCCCTCCTCGTAGCCCACGTAGCCGGGCGGGGCGCCGATCAGACGCGCCACCGTGTGCTTCTCCATGTATTCGGACATGTCGACGCGGATCATGGCGCGCTCGTCGTCGAAGAGGAACTCCGCCAGCGCCCGCGCCAGCTCGGTCTTGCCCACGCCCGTCGGGCCCAGGAATAGGAAGGAGCCGATGGGGCGGTTGGGGTCCGACAGCCCCGAGCGCGCCCGACGCACGGCGTTGGACACCGCAACGATCGCTTCATTCTGGCCAATAACGCGTCGACCCAGGCGGTCCTCCATCTTTACCAGCTTCTGGACCTCGGCCTCCATCAGCCGCGTGACCGGGATGCCGGTCCACTTGGCCACGGTCTCGGCCACGTCCTCCTCGTCCACCTCCTCCTTCAGCATCTTGCCGTGCTTCTGCAGTTCGCTGAGCCGCGCGTTCTCGGCCGTGAGCTTCCGGTCGAGCTCCGTCAGCGTCCCGTACTGGAGCTTGGAGGCCTGCTCGAGATCGCCGCGCCGCTTGGCATTCTCGATCGCCGCGCGGGCCGCCTCGGCGTCCTCCTTGATCTTGCCGATGGCCATGATGGCCGCCTTCTCGGCCTGCCACTGGCTCTTGAGCCCCGCGGACTTCTCCTTGAGCTCGGCCAGCTCGGCGTCGAGCCTCTGGAGCCGCTCGCGGGAGACCGCGTCGGACTCCCGGGCCACCGACACGCGCTCGATCTGGAGCTGCATGATGCGCCGCTCGATCTCGTCGACCTCGTGCGGCATGGAGTCGATCTCGATGCGGAGCCGCGAGGCGGCCTCGTCGATCAGGTCGATGGCCTTGTCGGGCAGGAAGCGGTCCGAGATGTAGCGGTGGGAGAGGACCGCCGCCGCGACGAGCGCCGAGTCCTTGATCTTGACCTTGTGGTGGACCTCGTACTTTTCCTTGAGGCCCCGGAGGATGGCGATGGTGTCCTCCACCGAGGGCTCCCGCACCATCACGGGCTGGAAGCGGCGCTCGAGCGCCGGGTCCTTCTCCAGGTGCTTGCGGTACTCGTCGAGCGTGGTGGCGCCCACGCAGCGCAGCTCGCCCCGGGCCAGGGCCGGCTTGAGCATGTTGGCGGCGTCCACCGCGCCCTCGGCGGCGCCGGCGCCGACGAGCGTGTGGAGCTCGTCGATGAAGCAGATGATCTCGCCCTGGCTCTCCGTGATCTCGCGCAGCACGGCCTTGAGGCGGTCCTCGAACTCGCCCCGGTACTTGGAGCCCGCGACCATGGCGCCGATGTCCAGCCCGACCAGGCGCTTGCCCTTGAGCCCCTCGGGGACGTCGCCGGCCACGATCCGCTGGGCCAAGCCCTCGACGATCGCGGTTTTCCCCACGCCGGGCTCGCCGATGAGCACGGGGTTGTTCTTGGTCCGGCGCGAGAGCACCTGGACCACGCGGCGGATCTCCTCGTCCCGGCCGATCACGGGATCCAACTTGCCCTTGCGCGCCAGCTCGGTGAGGTCCTTGGAGTAGCGCTGCAGCGCCTGGTACTTCTCCTCCGGATTGGGGTCGGTGACCCGCTGCGTCCCCCGGACGTCGACCAGCGCGCGGTAGACGGCCTCGGGCGTCACGCCGGCGGCCGCCAGGACGCGCGCCGCGGCGCCCGTCTTCTCCGCGGCGATCCCGATCAGGAGATGCTCGGTCGAGCAGTAGTCGTCCTTGAGCCGCTGGGCTTCTTCCCAGGCCCGGTTGAGCGCGCCCTCGAGCCGCTCGGAAGCGTACGGCCTGCCGCCGCCCTTCACGCTCGGCAGCCGCGCCAGCTCGCCTTCGACCTGTCGGGCGACGGCTTCGGGCCGCGCGCCGAGCTTGGCGAGCAGCGGCCCGACCACGCCCTCCTGCTGCGCGAGCAGCGCCAGCAGCAGGTGCTCGGGCTCGATGGCCTGGTGGTTGTGCTGGTCGGCCAGCGACTGGGCCGCCTGCACGGCCTCCTGCGCCTTGACGGTGAGCTTGTCGAACTTCATCGGGTCGTCTCCGGTCTCTGCTGTCTGAGCTCCGCGTAGAGCGCCTTCTCGCGCGCCGTGAGCCCGGTCGGGATCGCGACCTGGACGCGCACGTACTGGTCCCCCGCGCCCTTGCCCTTGAGGCGCGGCATGCCGTAGCCGGGCAGGCGGAAGATCCGCCCGGTCGACGTCTCGGGCGGGATCTTCATCGACACCTGGCCCTTGAGGGTCGGCACAGAAAGCTCGGTGCCCAGCGCGGCGTCGGCTACCGGCACCGGAAGATCCACGTAGAGGTCGTCGCCCTTCCGCTCGAAGCGCTCGTGCGGGTGCACGGTGACGCGCAGGTAAAGATCCCCGCCGCCCGCGCCGGCGCCGCGGGAGCCTTCACCCGGAAGCCGCACGCGCGAGCCCGTGTCCACGCCGGCGGGGATCTTCACGTCGAGGTTCCGCCGCCGCTTGGCCCAGCCCGTGCCGCGGCAGCGGGTGCAGGGCTTGCGGTTGACGTGGCCCGCGCCGCCGCAGGCGCCGCAGGGCTCGTCGAGCTCCAGCGCGATGGTCTTGCGCGCGCCCTGGAAGGCCTCCTCGAGCGTGAGCTCGATGGCGGCCTCGACGTCGCCGCCCCGCCCGGTCCCCGCGCCGGGTCCGAACCCCGCGCCCAGGTCGCCGAGATCGCCGAACTCGACCTCGCGGAAGCCCCCGCCGAAGCGCCCTCCGCCGCCCAGGTCGCCGAAGATGGCGCGGAAGAAGTCCGAGAAGTCGCCCGCCTCACCGCCCTGGGTGAAGCGCACCCGGCGCCCCTCGAAGGGCCCGCCCGCGCCCGCGCCGGCCTGGGCGTAACGCTCCCAGTCGGGCCCGAGCGTGTCGTAGCGCTTGCGCTTCTCCGGGTCCGACAGCACGGCGTAGGCTTCGTTGATCTCCTTGAAGCGCTCGGGCGAGCCCTTGCTGACGTCCGGGTGGTGCTGGCGCGCGAGCTTGCGATAGGCGGTCTTGATCGCCTTGTCGTCGGCGCTGCGCCCGACCCCGAGGGTCTTGTAGTAGTCCTTGTATTCCATGGGCTTTGAAAGCAAAGCGGCGCCCGGGGCCTGTGGCCTCCGCGCCGCTTTGACCGCTTTAATTGTAGCAGACGGCCGGGCCGGCTGCGGAGCGGGCGGGGTTACTTGGGCCGGCGGATGGAGCCTACGGAGGTGGCGTGGGCGTAGTCGTGGCCGCGGCCGTCGCGGACCGCGGCCTGCAGAAACACGGTCGAGCGGCCCTTCTTGAGCACGCTGCCTTCGCCGACGACGGGGCCCTCGGTGATGGGCGCCAGGAAGTTGACCGTGATGGCGGACGTGGAGAAGAACTCGCCCGCGTCAAAGAGCGTGTGGGCGGCCATGGCCATGCACAGGTCGAGGTACGCGGTGATGATGCCGCCCTGCACGGCGCCGCCCGGGTGCATGAAGTCGTCCTTGACGGCGAACTCGACGAGGATGCGTCCCTCCTCGACCGAGAGTACGCGCGCCCCCAGCAGGCGCGCCACTGGAGCGAGCCTGCTCCCATCAGCAATAAACCGGCGGAGCCGCTCGACCCCCGGGGTCTGGCTCACCCGGCTGGCTTAGCCCTTGGCGACGGTGAACGCGACGTAGAGGGCCTGCTGGCCGCGCTGGAGCAGGACCGTGATGCGGTCGCCTTCCTTGAGGTCCTTGGTCGCCCGCTCGAAGTCCTGGAGGCTGCGCACGCGCTGGCGGTTGACCTCGCGGATCACGTCGCCGCGCTGCAGCCCGGCCTCGGCCGCGGGGCTCTCCTCCTCCACGGCGAAGACCACCACACCCTCGCTGCCGCGCACGTTGAGCTGGCGCGCGACGTCGGGCGTGATGGGCCGCACGTCGAGGCCCAGCAGGGTCCGGCCTTTGTTGGTGGACTTGAGCGCCACGTTGTCTTCCGGCGTCTCGCCGATCTTGATCTCGAGGCTCTTCTGGCCCTTGTCGCGCCAGACCCTGATCGGCGCGGCCTTGCCGGGCTGGGTGACGGCCACCACCTTCTGGAGATCCTGGGGCGACCCGACCTTCTGGCCGTCGAACTCGACGATGATGTCGCCCGCCAGCAGGCCGGCCTTGGCCGCCGGGCTGTCCTGCACCACGTCGGAGATCAGCACGCCCGAAGGCTCCTTGAGCCCGAAGCCCTTGGCCAGCTCGGGTGTGAGCGGCTGGATGGACACGCCGAGCCAGCCCCGGGTGATCTTGCCCTTGGCGACCAGCTCGGTATAGATCCGCTTGGCCATGTTGGACGGGATCGAGAAGCCGATGCCGACGTTGCCGCCCGAGCGCGAGAGGATGGCGCTGTTGATGCCGATCACTTCGCCGGCCATGTTCACGAGCGGCCCGCCCGAGTTGCCCGGGTTGATCGCCGCGTCCGTCTGGAGGAAGTCGTCGAAGGGGCCCTGGCCGATGGAGCGCCCTTTGGCGCTGATGATGCCGGCGGTCACGGTCTGCTGGAGCCCGAACGGCGAGCCGATGGCCAGCACCCAGTCGCCCACCTTCATCTGGTCCGAGTTGCCCAGCGCGGCGGCCGGGTAGGGCGCGCCGCTGCCCTGAAGCCGCAAGACGGCGAGATCGGTCCGCTTGTCCACCCCCGCGACCTTGGCCTTGTGCTTCTTGCCCTCCGCCGTGACCACCTCGATCTCCGTGGCCCGCTCGACCACGTGGGCGTTGGTCAGCACGATGCCCGAGGGGTCCACGATGACGCCTGAGCCCAGGCTGCGCTGCACCCGCTGGTTCTCGGGGATCTCGCCGAAGAAGCGCCGGAAGAACTCGTCGCCGAAGAACTCTTCGACAGGGGTGCGCCCGACGGCGCCCCGGGTGACGGTATTGATGTTGACCACGGCCGGCGCCACGTTCTCCGCCACCTGGGCGAAGCTCCCCGAGGGGAGGGGCAGCGCGGCCGGGACGATGGGACCATGCAGGCCGCCCGGCAGGGGGGCGCGCGTGGGCGTGGCCAGGTCCACGGCCCCCGCGCCCCAGGTGCCGAGCCCCGCGCCTACGACGAGCGCGATCAGAATCGCGAACACGATGGTGCTGCGCTTCAACAGGATCATCAATGCGCCTCCACGGGCTCGCCGGCCAGGAGTTCCCGCAGCCGGTTACCCTCAAGTGTCTCACGAACCTTGAGTTCCGCAGCCGCCTCCATCAATACCCGCTTCCGCGCCGTCAGCAGGCTGCGCACGCGGTCGTAAATGCGGTCGATGATGCTCCGCGTTTCGCCATCGATCCGACGGGCCGTCTCCTCGCTGTATTCGCGCTCCTGCGGCAGCCCCGAGCTCCTGAGGAAGACGGCCTGCTGCCCGCCGCCGAAGGTCATGGGCCCGAGCTGCTCGGACATGCCGTACTGCATCACCATGAGCCGGGCCATCTCGGTGGCGCGCTCGAGGTCGTTGTGGGCGCCGGTGGAGATCTCCCCGTAGATCACCTCTTCCGCCACCCGGCCGCCCAGCAGCACCGCGATGCGGTCCTCGAGCTCGCTCTGCGTGAGCAGGTAGCGGTCCTCGAGCGGGAGCTGGTAGGTGGCGCCCAGGGCGGCGACGCCGCGCGGGATGATGGTCACCTTGTGCACGGGATCGACATTGGGCAGGGAGGAGGCCACCAGCGCGTGGCCGATCTCGTGGTGGGCCACGATGTCGCGCTCCTTCTCCGAGAGCACCCGGCTCTTGCGCTCGAGCCCCCCGAGCACGCGGTCCACGGCCTCGTCGAGATCGGCCATGTCCACGGCGTCCTTGCCCTTGCGCGCGGCGAGCAGCGCCGCCTCGTTGATGATGTTGGCCAGGTCGGCCCCCGCCATGCCGGGCGTGCGCGCCGCGAGCACGTGCAGGTCGACCGCGGGCGCCAGCGTCACGTTGCGGGCGTGGACGTGCAGGATGGCCTCGCGCCCCTTGACGTCGGGCTTGTCGACCACGACCTGCCGGTCGAAGCGCCCCGCCCGGAGCAGCGCCGGATCGAGCACCTCGGGGCGGTTGGTCGCCGCCATGATGATGACGCCCTTCGAAGAGTCGAAGCCGTCCATCTCGGCCAGGAGCTGGTTGAGCGTCTGCTCGCGCTCGTCATGGCCCGAAAGGAAGCCCGTGGCGCCGGCCCGCGTCTTACCGATGGCGTCCAGCTCGTCGATGAACACGATGCACGGCGCTTTCTCCTTGGCCTGCTCGAAGAGGTCGCGCACGCGCGCGGCGCCGACGCCGACGAACATCTCGACGAACTCCGAGCCCGACAGGAAGAAGAACGGCACGTCGGCCTCGCCCGCCACGGCCCGCGCGAGCAGGGTCTTGCCGGTGCCCGGCGGCCCCACCAGCAGCACGCCCTTGGGGATGCGCCCGCCGAGGCGCTGGTACTTCTTGGGGCTCGTGAGGAAGTCCACGACCTCCACCAGCTCGGCCTTGGCCTCGTCCACCCCGGCCACGTCGGCGAACGTGGTCTTGAGCTCCTTGCGGTCGTAGATCTTGGCCTTGGAGCGGCCGAAGGACAAGGCCTGGGTGGACCCGCCGCCCATGCGGCGCATCAGGAAGAACCAGAGCCCGGCCATGATCCCGAGCGGCAGCACCCAGCCGAACAGAAAATCGCGCCAGAAGGTGCTCTCGATCCGGCCGGAGAACTCGATATGCGCCGCCTCGAGCTCCTTGACGATCTGGGAATCCTCCATGGCCGGGATGCGGGTCGTGGTGAACACCGTCGGGCCCGTGTCGGCGCCCAGGAGGTGTCTGAGCTGCTCGACGGGACCCGGGCTCGGGGCGGGCAGCGCGTCCGGCTTGAGGGTGCCCCGGATCTCCTTGTCCGTGAGGAAGACCTTCTCGACCTTGCCCTCGCGGACGAACGTGAGGAATTTGCTCATCGGGATCTCGACGGTCCGGGGCGCCACCAGCCAGCTCTGGACCATCGCCAGCACCATGACGGCGATGAACAGGTAGACGAGGGAGAACTGGGCCTTCTGCCGGGTTGGCAATTTCATAGCGCTTGCTCGGATTTGATGCTATCGGAAGGTCCGCGGACTGTCAAACTCGGGCGGTGTCTGGGGCCGGGCGGCTCTTGCGGAGAAAAGCGACGGGCTCGGCCCCGATGGTCCGGGGGCCGCGCCCGCAGACAGCCTAGCGGAGGCTCAGCACTTCGAGCCCTTGGGGGGCTCGTAGTTGTCCATCTTGTAGGTCGTGTTGAAGGAGTCCTCCCACACTTCCAGCGGCACGCGCCCCACGGGATCGACCCCGTCGTAGACCGTGAACTTGGCCCGGTCGGTGAACTCCGCGGCGGGCAGGCTCTTCGAGAGATAGGCTTGCAGCGTGGCCTTGTCGACGAAGAGCGCGAGGGTCTCGTTGACCTGCTGGGCACCCGGCTTGACGCCGCCGGGCTTGAGCCACGTCAGGACAACCGAGAAGCCGTCGAGGTTATTGTCGGCGGCGATCGGGGACAGGTCCGTCAGGCGGCGCAGCATGTCCACGCCGTAGCGCGAGAACATGGCCGACACCCGCCGCTCCCGGGACAGGGCGCCGAAGACGCCGTCATCCTGCTGGTCCACCGAGATCCACACCGAGAGGTACCGGTAGTCGGTCTCGTCCCCCTTGCGCTTGGGGAAGCCGATGCCGTTCTTGACGACGCTGAGCCACGGCATGCAGTTGTAGACCTGCTCGTAGAACTGGACGAGGTGGTTCTTGTACGTCGAGGCCAGGGACTTGGCCTTGGCCGATGTGTACCGTTCCATCGGCATCAGGTAGTCTTCCGGCCCGGCCAGGCCGGGAACCGTCCATGCCAGCGTCAGGACGAGCGCCAGCGCGGCCGCGAGACAGCGGGTCATCTTCACTCGGCTCATGAGGGGTTACTGTTCGAAGATCTGGCCGGGGCTGACCGTGATCGTCTTGCCCCACCAATTCTCGGTCCGGGACTTCTCGATGTCGGCGCGCGTCACCCGTGGATTGGTGCCCTCGAGGTTATTGCTGAGCGAGAAGGACGCGTGCTGGCCCGATGCAAAGTGCGTCGTGTGGCCGCGCCACTCGGCCCACTGCTCGGACGTGGCGCACGCCGTGGTCAGGAACAGGACTCCGAGCGTCAGGGCGGCTGGAAGAATGCGTGAGCGCATGAGCGGTGCCTCCTCTTGGGCTGACCGGCGGTGGACTGCTTACCGCGCCATGATACGGAAGAGGCGCGGAGGGGTCAATCCCGATTTCTCGGCCGCCGCCGGGGGCGCGGCCGCCGCGCGGGGTTGCCCCTTGCGGGCTCGGAGCAGGTGAGGCATCCTGCCCTGAGAGGGAAGCCTGACGTGAGCGAGCACCTGACGATGTTCGAGGAGCCGGTGGGGCTGCGTCGCCCCATCCTGATCATGGCCTTCTCGGGCTGGAACGACGCCGCCGAATCCGCCACGACCGCCGCCCGCTTCCTGGGCCAGGTCTGGCCGTCGCGCCCGCTGGCCCGCATCGACCCCGAGGAGTTCTACCACTTCGGGCTCTCCCGCCCCTACGTGCGCTTCAAGCCCGGCTCGCGCAGCGAGCGCGAGATCGTCTGGCCCGCGACGGAGTTCTCCCTCGCCCAGCCGCCGGGGCTGGACCGCGACCTGATCGTGGGCGTGGCCATCGAGCCGCACCTCAAGTGGCGCACCTACTGCGCCGCGGTTCTCGAGGTGGCGCGCCGCTGCGAGGCCTCGCTGGTGCTGACGCTGGGGGCGCTGCTGGCCGAGGTCGCCCACACCCAGCCGGTCCGCCTCGTGGGCGGCGCCTACGACCCGGAGCTGGCTGCCCGGCTCGGCATCCGGCCCACGCGCTACGAGGGGCCGACGGGCATCGTCGGCGTGCTGAACACGCTGTGCCGCGAGGAGGGCATGCCGACGGCCAGCCTCTGGGCCAACGTGCCCCACTACGTGTCCGGCATCGAGAACCCTAAGGCGGCCATGGCCCTGGTGCGCCGGGTGCTGTCCTTGCTGAACGCGGAGGCCGACCTCTCCGACCTGAGCGAGGCCACGGCCCAGTTCGAGCGCAACCTCGATGCCATCGTGGCCCAGAACACCAAGATCGCCGCCTACGTGCGAAAGCTCGAGCGTAGGGGGCCGGACGAGGACGAGGAGCCCGCGCCGCGCGCGCCCGAAGACGAGCTGCCGCCGTCGGCGGATCTGGTGGCGGAGATCGAGCAGTTCCTCCGCCAGCAGCGTCCCGAGAATCCCTAGCGGGGTCAGGTCTTGAATTACGGCATTTCAACGGCGGCCTCGGTTACCACGTTGCTGGAATTCAAGACCTGACCCCCTTCATGCGGTGGTTCTCTCTCGTCGTGGTCCTGCTCGCGACGCCGGCCGCTGCCGGGGCGATGCAGGTGAGGGTGGTGCCGGCCCAGCCCCGGCAGGGTGACGTGGCGGTGGTGTTCGTATCGGGCGTCCACAACGCGCGCGAGATCGAGGGCAGCCTGGCGGGCCGGCCGCTGGCCTTCTTCCCCTACGGCGAGGAGTACGCGGCGCTGGCGGGCATCGACCTCGAGAGCAAGCCCGGCAGGACGGCCTGGCGGGTGGGCCTCGTGGACGCCGCGGGCGCGCCCCGGAAGGCCTCGGGGACCGTCGCGGTCCGCTCGCGGAAGTTCGCGGTGCAGCGCCTCACCTTGCCCAAGCACATGGTGGACCTCGATCCCGACACCGAGCGCCGCGCCGAGGCCGAAGCGGCGCGGCTCAAGACGCTCTACGATACGCTGACTCCGGAGCGTCTCTGGCGCGGCCGCTTCACGCCGCCCGTGGGCGGGGACGGCAAAGGAGAAGGCTTCGGGTCCCGCCGCGTCATCAACAACCAGCCACGCGCGCCGCACTCGGGGATCGACTTCACCGCCGACCGCGGCACCCCCGTGGTCGCCGCCAACCGCGGCCGCGTGGCGCTGGTGGCGGATTTCTTCTTCGGGGGACGGCTGGTGGCGCTGGACCACGGGCTCGGTCTGTACACGCTCTACATGCACCTCGACGGCGCCGGCGTGCCCGAGGGCGCCGTGGTCGAGCGGGGCCAGATCATCGGGACGGTGGGGGCCACGGGACGGGCCACCGGGCCTCACCTGCACTTCGCCGCCCTGCTGCGCCGCGCCCGGGTGGACCCGGCGGACCTCTTCGCGCTGCCGATCAGGGACTGACGGCGCGGCCGCCGAGCGCGGGGGCCAGGATGTAGCCTCCGCGCCACCCTCCCGGCTCGTCCGTGTAGAAGCGCATGGCGCCGGGCTCGAAAAACTCGAGCGCCGCGGCCAGGGCGCAGAGCAGCGCGTCCCACCGGTCTTCGATCGACTTGAGCTCCCGCCCGCTCATGCGCGCCCGCGGCCGGTCCGCCAGCAGGGCGGCCCAGGCCGGATCCGACGTCACCACGTAGCGGCCGCCGATCACCTCGGCACAGCGCTCGACGAACGGACGCAGGCCCTCCTCCGCCCAGCGGCGGTTCCGGCCGAACCGGCGCTTCTTGTACTTGATGATCTTCCGTCCCGGCTCGCGGTCCAGGCCGAACAGCCGGACCTGCAGCGCGTTCGGATAGACCTCGCGAATGGCAGGGCGGCCGCTCCGCGGCTCGAAGTCCGGTCCGAAGGCCTCGAGGCCGTACGCGCTCGCCAGCCGGCCGCTGAATCGCGCGAGGGTGGGCGCGCGGGGCGGTGAGTGGGTCGACGCGTGGAAGCGACCGAAGGCGCGAGAGATCTGGTCGTCGCAGCCGCGGCGGCCGCCGCGCCCCAGCCCGAGCAGCGGCGCGTCGACGCCTACCGCCGCGCGGTGATGGGCGGCGTGACGGGCGATCCAGCCGAGCACGGCTTCGTGGCTCGGCAGGGTGTGGGGGACCTCGCGGAGGTGGAGGGGAAAGCGCCGACCGCCCAGCAGGGCCACGCCTGAGGGGTTGCCGTCCTTCCAGGCCAGATCGACGCCGAGAAATCTCACCGGGCGGTCGGGCCGTCAGGGAAGGAGGAGGCTCCCGTTCAGCACCGTGACGGCGCGGCCGCCGACGCGCACACCCACGGCCCGATCGCGGCCGTCGGCGCCCGTTTTTACGAGCACCTCCACCGCCAGGCGCCCCGGGCGTCCGAGAAAATCGCCCTGCTCGGCGGTGAAGGCGGCCAGGCCGCCCGCGGGCCGCAGCCGCCCGGCGTCAAACAGCCAGACCCCGATGGCGGAGTGCACCGACCCCGTCACGATGTCCTCGGGGATTCCGTAGTGCGGCACGAAGAAGCGCGAGTGGGTGGCCGAGGCGGGCTCGAGGCCCTTCGGCGCCACCGCGCAGAAGCCGCGGAGCTGGTGTAGATCGCCGAGCCGCGCGAGGCGGTTCATGTCCGGCGCCAGCTGCCGCAGGGTCTCGAGCTCGTCCACGGGCAGCAGCACGTCCATGTCGGGCGTCAGCGCGGGGGAGGCCCACACCCCCAGGCGCGAGAGCGACAGGCCCAGGGCTTCCAGCGTGTCGTGGAGCGGTCCCGCGAATGGCGCCAGGGCCGGGCGGGGCGGCTCGAGCCAGATGAGGGCCCCTCCGTCGCGGCGCTCGACCTCGACCGGAAGGAGCCCGCCCTGGGTCTCGAAGGTGACGCGGTCACCACGCAGCCGCCGGGCCTCGAGCAGGCCGTGCACCGCCGCCACCGTGGTGTGGCCCGAGTAGCCCACCTCGCGCTTCGGCGTGAACATGCGCAGGCCGAAGTCGGCGCCCGCTTTGCGAGCCGCCGACACGAAGGCCGTCCCGGCCACGCCCATTTCCCCGGCGATCTGCTGCATCTCGGGATCCGAAATACCGCCGGCGTCCAGCACGGCGGCGGCCGGGTTCCCCGCGAAGGGCCGGGCGGTGAACACGTCGATCCGGAGGACGGGGACGGTCCGGCTCACAGCCGGATGCGCTCGCGGAGCCGCCGCGCCTGGCGCCCCATCGCGCGCGTGGACCACACGGTGGCCAGCGAGTGGGCCATGAGCCCGTACACGCGCACGCGGGGCACCTTGAGGGTGACCGCCGGGTCCAGCCAGTTGGGTGTCCGCGCCAGCAGGTCGAGCGTCCGCAGGCCGATCAGCAGGGGCCAGGCGCAGGCCAGCCGCATCCGCGTCTCGCGCTTGGGGATGGCGAAGGTGTACTGCCAGCCGGCTTCGTAGTGATCGAGCGTGACGTTGAGGAGGTCCACCAGCAGCGGCCGCACCGCCGGGGCGCTGGCGGGATCGAGCAGGTCGCGCGGCTCGAGCCCGAGGCGGGCCAGGTCCTGGCGCGGCAGATAGCAGCGGCCGTGGCGGAGGTCGCGCGGGATGTCGCGGAGGATGTTCGTCATTTGGAGACCCTGGCCGAGGCGGATGCCGAGCTGCCGCACCCGCGGCAGGTCCCAGTGCCGAAGGCGCGGCCGGTGGGCCGCGTGCACCTCGGTCCAGAACTCGCCCACGCAGCCCGCGACCAGGTAGGTGTAACGGTAGAGGTCCTGGCGCGTCTCGAGCGCGGCGAGCTTGCCCTCGTCCTCGCCCGGGAAGAGGCGCAGGTCCTGGGTCTGGCCCTCGATGATGGTGGTGAGCACCTTCCTCACGCGCTCTCGATCGTGCGGCTCGAGCGCGCGGTAGGCCGTGAAGCACTCGGGCAGCCGCTCGAGCAGGGTCCGCTCGGCCGGCAGGCTCTGGGAGCCGGCCGCCGCCCTCACGATGGCGGCGACGCGCCTGGTGTCGGTCTGCTGCGCTTCCAACTCGGCCCGCAAGGCGTCCAGATGGCTGATGCGCGACTGGCGCTCGATGAGCCGCGTGTCGGCGATGGTGTCGGCGGCGCGGGCGAAGAGGTAGGCGAGCCCGATGGTCGGGCGGACCGCCTTGGGCAGGACGGCCAGGGAGAGGTAGAAGGAGCGGCTGACTCGCTTGAGGAGGGCGGAGGTGAGGGCGCCTCCGGCCACGCGACTAGTCCAGGTCCATTGGATTGATGGGCGGGTCGGGGTCGTCTTTGGCCTTCTTGAGCCCCTCCTGGAACATCCGGTCCAGCACCTTGGGCTTGGACCGCTCGGCCTTCATCTGCTCCTTGAACCGCTCCGCGCGCTTGGCCGCCGCGCCCTTGAGCGAAGAGAGCGCCTCGTCGAGCCCCACGCCGGACTTCTGGCGGGGCGGCGGCTCGTGGGCGATCACGGCCTCGAGCGCCGGGTCGATCGTGAGACGGCCGCTACAGCAGGGACAGGTCACCGTGAAGCTCGCCATGGCCCCAACCCTACCAGAAAACGGCGGGGCCGGCTCAGCGCAGGCTGCCGGCGATCTGTCGAATCTCTGCCGGCGTGTGCTCGCCTCCGAGCGGGGTTCCCGGCACCAGATGCCTGCCCATGGCCAGCCCGCCGACGAGAACGGGCTCGAACCCGATCTCACGAATGAGCCTCTCCGCGACCGCGATCGCCTTGGGATCATCGCCCGCGATCGGCATCCCGACCGGGTCACCCGGGCGATGTGCGATCCCGGCCAGCCTCCCAGCGCCGATCGCGTTGAATGCGCGGACGATGTGCGCACCCGGCAGCCATTTGGCGGTCACCAGCCCGGCCCCCCCCTGCTCGCCGACCCGTTTGACGAAGTCCTCACCGTCGCGCCGCGCGATCGGGTTGCTCACGTCCATCACCAGCACCTTCTTGCCGAGAGCGCCCGCATGATCTTTGCCGATCGGCTCCATCGCGGGGTAGGGAATGGCGATCACCACGACATCGCCGAAGGCGATCGCTTGCTCGACCGTGCCGGCCTGCGCGAGCGGCCCGAGGCCGGCGACGAGGCCCTTCAGCTCCTCGGGATGGCGCGACGAGAACAGCACCGGGTGGCCCGCCTTGACGAACAGCGCGCCGAGCGCGCCGCCCTCACGTCCGGCACCGACCATGCCGATCTTCAACGGCGAGCCAGCCGTCTGCGCCACGGCGACGTACGGCCGAGCCGCGACCGCGAGCACTGCCAGGCCGCTCCCTGCAATGCGCATGAAATCCCGGCGCGCGTGATCAGCGAAGGGGTCGCTTGCCATGATGGTCTCCTTCGGTAAGGGCATGCGACCCTCCTGTGGGCGCCTCGGGCTCAGGTCTTGAGGTGCTTGTCGAACCAGCCGATGCAGCGCGGCCAGGCATCCGCCGACGCGGCGGCGTTGAAGGACGGCCGGTAGTCGGCGAAGAAGCCGTGCCCCGCGTCCGGATAGACCACGATCTCGACGTTCGGGTTGTGCTGCCTGACGAGGTCGCCGAGCTTCCGCGCGTCGGCCGGCGTCGGGTTCTTGTCCGTCTCGCCGTAGAGGCCGAGCAGCGGCACCTTGATGTCCTTCGCCACGTCGAAGCCGCTGACCGGCGCGGGCTGATCGGCGAAGGGGCGCCCTGGCGGACCGTACCACGCCACGGCCGCCTTGATGTCGGGGTTGGTCGCCGCAACCTGGTATACCATCCCGCCGCCCCAGCACCAGGCGGTGACGCCGACCCGGTCGGCGCGCGCACCGGGCCGCTTCTTCGCCCAGTCGATCGTGGCGGTGACGTCACCCAGCATCTGCTTGAGCGGCACGGCGAAGACGATCTTCAGGATCTCCTGGATGTTCGGGAGATGCGCGACGCCGCCTTCCCGCTTGAAGAGCTCCGGGGCGATGGCGTAGTAGCCGGCCTTGGCGAAGCGGCGCGTCACGTCGCGGATCCACTCGTGGACGCCCCAGATCTCCGAGATGCAGGCGACGATGGGCGCCGGCGGGCCCGAGGCTGGCCGCGCCTCGTAGACCGGCATGTCGTAGCCTCCGATCTTCACCTCGAAGTCGCCGTCCACGATGCCGGTCGTGTCGGTCTTGATCGCCTGCGCAAGCACCTTCTCGACGCCCAGCGCGTAGCCTACGAACGTGGCGGCGCCACCGGCCTTGAGCACGTCCCGTCGTGTCACACCCGAGATCTCTCCGCTCATCGGTCCTCCGTGCCGCCACCGCGGCGAGTGGATCCCCGCCGGCCCGGTTCGGGCCGCGCATGGAAGTCTAGGTTGGCCGCGGTCAGCTGTCAATGCGCCCGGGCGGCGGGCTACCTGATAGACTGAAGGTGTGGCCGATCTCGTCAACGAGTTCTCGTGGTCCCGCACGCGCGACAATGTCTTCCAGGAGTGCCGCCGGCGCTACTACTTCCAGTACTACGGCGCGTGGGGCGGCTGGGAGGCCGGCACCGACCCGCTCACGCGGCGGCTCTATGTCCTCAAGCAGCTCGGCACGCGGCAGATGTGGGCCGGGCGGCTCGTCCACGAGGCGGTCGAGCGCTCGCTGCTGGCGATGCGCGACGGCCACGCGCTCAGCGAGGCCTCGCTCATCGAGGACACCGTGCGCCAGATGCGCGAGGAGTGGAAGGGCTCGCGCGACGCCGTCTACCGGGAGCACCCCAAGCGCACCGGCCTCTTCGAGCACGAGTACGGCGTGCCGATCAAGGACAGCGAGTGGCAGGCGATCCGCGACCACGTGGTCCGCTGCCTGCGCAACTTCCACCGCCTGCCGCTGCTCGCCGACATCAAGCGGACGCCCACCGACCGCTGGATCCTGATCGAGACGATCGGCTCCTTCCCCTTCGACGGGACGCGCGTCTTCTCGGCGCCCGACTTCGGCTACTGGAACGCGGCCGACCGTCTCCAGCTCGTGGATTGGAAGACCGGCGGCGCCGGGGCGGATGCCTCGCTCCAGCTGGGCGGCTACGCGCTCTACGCCCTCGAGGTGCTCCGGGTGGACCTGCCGCGCGTGGATCTGCTCGAGGTCAACCTCCGCGACGGCAAGGTCACGGCGCATCCGTGGGACGAGGTGAGCCTCGACCGCGTGCGCGAGCACATCCGCCTGTCCGTGCGGTCCATGAAGGCCTATCTCAAGGATCCGGCGCTCAACCTGGCCGAAGAGGCCAACTTCGAGAAGGCGGAGGACCTCAGGATCTGCCGCTGGTGCAATTTCCGCGGGGTGTGCCGGCCCGAGCTGCCGCCCTTCACCGCCGAGAACCCTCTCCCCTCTGGGGAGAGGGCAGGGTGAGGGGGCCGGAGGTGAGGGGCTCATGAAAGCCCTCTTGGTCGATCTCGACGACACCCTCCTCGACTATTCGGGCGGCGTGGAGGACTCCTGGCGGCAGGCCGCGGAGGCCGTCGGCGCCCCGGCCGGCGTGGACCCGGCCCGGCTCGTCGAAGCCATCCAGAAGACGCGGCATTGGTTCTGGGGCGATCCCGACCGTCACCGGCGGGAGCGGGCCGATATGCTGGGCGCCTGGCGCAAGATCACGGCCCACGCCCTCGGGGAGCTGGGCGCGCCCGCCGACGCGCTGGCCAACGATATCGCGGACGATTTTGCGGCCCTCCGCTGGCAGCGCATGAAGCTCTTCCCCGGCGTACCCGAAGCGCTGACGGCCCTGCGCGAACGCGGCGTCGGCCTGGCGCTGGTGACCAACGGCGACACGAGCCACCAGCGGCGGAAGATCGAGGCGCACGGCCTGGCGCGCTTCTTCGACGTGATCCTGATCGAGGGCGAGTTCGGCGTGGGCAAGCCCCACGAGTCGGTGTACCGCCACGCTCTCGGCGCCCTCGGCGTGCGGTCCGACGGGGCCTGGATGGTTGGCGATAATCTCGAGTGGGACGTGGCCGCGCCCCAGCGCCTCGGGCTGGCCGGCATCTGGGTGGACGGCGAGGGGCGCGGGTTGCCGCCGGAGCATCCGGTAAAGCCCGAGCGCATCATCCGGGCCTTCCGGGAGCTCCTGGACTGACCACCGCCGCAGTCGCTTGACCGTGACTTAAGTCATAGTATCCCTGCCCGCCCTCGCGCGAAGATAGCGCCATGCCTGACGTAGGCCAGCGCCCGAATCCGACTGATCGACCCGGCGGCCGCCTGGCCGCGCGGAGCGCGATCGCCCTGTCCTTCGTCGTGGCGTTCGAGATCGCGATCATGATCAGCCCGTTCGCGTTCTTCTTCTACGCCGTCTTCAACCCAATCCTGTTGGCGCTCGATCGGTCGCCGCTGACCCGGTGGCTCACGGCGTTCTTTCTCCCCCACATGATCGTGCCCCCCGACGCCAGTCTGACGGCGCTCCGCGTGCTCGGGTCCGTGGCGTTCGTCGCCGGCGCCGTCGTGTTCCTGGCGTGCGCCGCGCAGGTGTACGTGGGCAAGGCGCTGCGAAGCGGCCCCGCAACCGGGGGTCTCTACGCCGTGGTCCGCCATCCCCAGTACGTCGGCCTGGCGGTGGCCGCGTGGGGCCTCGCGATCATGTGGCCACGGTTCCTGACCCTCGTGCTCTTCGCGATCATGCTGTTTCTCTATTACGTCCTGGCCCGGGACGAGGAGCGCCGGATGCTGGCGCGATTCGGGGACGGCTATCGCGCCTATGTGGACCGGACCGGGATGTTCGTGCCCCGCGGCATCGAGGCCGCTTGGCCGGGACGGCCCAAGCCGGAGGCGCCCCTGGGCCTGGGCAAGGCCGCCACCCTGCTCCTGGCGCTGCTGGTGATGAGCGTAGGCAGCGGGTTCGCTCTTCGCGCGTACACGATCCGCCATCTTCCGCTGGAGCAGGTCGGTGGGGTGGACGTGATCGCGATCACGCGGGAGGACGTGGCGGCGGCGAGAGCGCTGCTCCCGTCCGTGCTCGAGAACCCGGCGGTCATCTCACGGGTGCGCTCAGCCCGCGAGAGCGGCGGGCACCGTCTCCTCGCCTACGTGATTCCCGTCGACTACACGATGCAGGGGATGATCGCCGACACGGGCGAGGAGTGGAAGCTGTTCGAGCAGCACAAGACCCTCGGGATGATCACGGAGTATGTCTTCCATCCATTCGCGCACCTGACCGAGGGGCACGGCGGCCACGGCGAACCGGGGGCGCACCCCGCGAGCATGCACGACAGCCCGGCGCTGAGGCGGCGGATCATCTTCATCGACGTGTCCGCGGGCGGGCGGGCGCTCTCGGCGCCGGCGGACGACTTCGGCATCGACGTCAGGCGCCGGCCGCTCCTCTTCGCCGACGTGCACCTTCACACGGGGGAGATCTTGCAGGTGCGGGAGACGCCCCCGGGCAGCGGCTGGGGCACGGTGCCGACCCCGATGTTCTAGTCGGGACGGGTGCGGGCGCGGCGGCGTGACACCTAGGGCTTGGGCGGCTGGACGACCACGGTGCGGAGCACCGCGAGGTACTTGCGGGCCACCCGCTGGACGTCGGCCGCGGTGACCTCGCGGACCCGCGCGACGTAGCGGTCGAGAAACTCGTAGCCGACTCCCGCCTCCTCGTAGGACGCGAGATACCAAGCCTGGCGCGCGTTGGTGCGCCGATCCATGGCGAGGTTGCCGAGGAGATAGGCCTTGGCGACGCGAAGCTCCCCGTCGGGGACCGGCTCGCGCTGGATGCGCTCGAGCTGGTCTCGGAGCGCGGCTTCCGACTTGACCGCGTTCTCCGGCCCCGTGCCGAGCAGGGCCAGCACATAGCCCGTGTCCACCCGCGCCGGGTACTGGGCGGCGGTCGTGTAGGCCAGCCCCTGCTTGTCGCGCAGCTCGGAGAAGAAGCGTCCCGCCATGCCTCCGCCCAGCACCGCGCTCAGCACCTTCATCGCGGGGTAGTCGGGATCGGTGAGGGCCGGCGCCAGCGCGCCCATCAGGATCTGCGCCTGGGCGCCCGGCACGGTCAGGGCCTCGCGCGTGGCCGCGGGCGCGGGCGGTTTGACGGCCGTGGCCGAAGGCACGGGCCCCGGCGGCACGGCGCCGAAGAGCCGCTGGGCCTGGGCGATCACCTCGGCCGACTTCACTCGCCCGCTCACGGCCAGCACCATGGCGGCGGGCACATAGTGGCGGCGGTAGTGGGCCAGGAGCGCCGCGCGGTCCAGCCGCTCGACGCTCTCCTTGAGGCCGATGGGATCCCAGGCGTACGGGTGCGGCGCGAAAAGCCGCCCGGTGAGGGTGTCCAGCGCGACGTCATACGGCTTGTCGCCCCGGTTGCGGATCTGCTTGGCGAGGAAGTCGCGCACCGCCTGGACCGTGCCGTCGGCCAGGGAGGGGTTCAGGGCGACGTCGGCCACCAGCTCGAGGATTTCCCCCCAGAAGCGGGACAGGGCCGTCGCGGAGATCTCGGAGGCGTCCACGTCGCCCAGGGCCTCGATGCTGCCGCCCATGCGGTCGGCCGCCTCGACGATCTGGACGCCGCTGCGCGAGGTGGTGCCGCGCACCACCATGAGCTGCAGCAGGTTCGAGACGCCCGCGGTGTCCCGCGTCTCCCAGCGCGTGCCCATCCTGACCATGAGGGAGACGGCCACCACGGGCGCCGTCGGGTTCTCGCGCACCAGCACCGTGAGGCCGTTGGGCAGCCGCGTGCGGCTGACCCCGGGCGTCTGGGCGGCGGCCGCGGAGGCGCCGAGCGCCACCAGCAGCACGAGCGCGGCCGGCCGGACGAGCCGCCTCACTTGGCTTTCTTCGGCACGAAGGCCAGCCGCGCGTAGTCGGCGCGCGAGAGATAGCGCCGGGCCGCCTCCTGGATCTGCTCCCGCGAGATCTTTCCCAGCCGGTCGACGTACTGGAGCTCGGCGTCCAGCGTCCAGGTGGTCTCGGCGATGCCGTAGGCGTTGGCCAGCCCCTCGGAGGTCTCGGTGTCGAAGGCGTGCTGCGCCTCGAACTTGATGACGGCCAGCCGGCGCTCTTCCTCCGTCGGGCCGCTCGCCTGGATTTTCGCGATCTCCTCCAAAATGATACGCTCGGCCTTCTCCAGATCCTTGGCCTCGAGATCGGCGCGCAGGCTCACGATGCCGCCGCCCATGAGCGCGGCGTAGTTCATCGTGATGCCCGTGACGATGCCCTCCTCGTCCCGCAGGCGCTTCGGAAGCCGCGAGCTGTCCGTGCCCGCCAGGATCGTCGTCAGCAGGTCGACGGCGTCGCCGTTGGGATCGTCCGAGCGCGGCGCCTGCCAGCCCATGGCGAGGAAGGCCTGCTGCTCCGGCCGCTCGACATCCCGGCGCAGCATGCCCTTGAGCGGCGCCGGCGCCGGAGCCGGCGCGCTCCGGTAGCCCGTGCGCGGCATGCGGCCGAACGTGCGGTCCACGGCGGCGCGCACCGCCTTGGGGTCCACCGGCCCCACGACGACCACCGTCATGTTCTCGGGCGTGTAGTAGTGCTTGTTGTAGGCCTTGAGCTTGTCCTGGGTCGCCGCCTTCATGGTTTCGGGCGTGCCGAGCACCGGCCGGCCGTAGGGATTGCCGTCGAAGACCATGCCGTAGAGCTGCCGAATGATGGCGGTCCTGGGATTGTCGGTCTCAATGTTCGCTTCCTCGAAGATCACCTCGCGCTCGCGGGCGATCTCCTGGGGATCGAAGGCGGACCGGACGGCCATGTCGGCCAGCAGCTCGATGCCGGTGGCGAGGGCCTCCGAGGGCAGGATCAGGTAGAAGGTCGTGTAGTCGAAGGAGGTCACGGCGTTGGAGCGGCCGCCCACGCCCTCGACGGCGCGGTCGATGTAGCCCGGGCCCCACTTGTCGGTGCCCTTGAAGAGCATGTGCTCCTGGAAGTGCGAGTAGCCGAGCCCGTCCGGCCGCTCGTAGCGGACGCCCACGCCGACCCAGAGGTAGATGGCGACGATGTCGGAGGCGCGGTGGTCCTGGATGATGAGCCTGAGACCGTTCGGGAGGACCTCGCGGCTGGGCGGCGGCAGCTCGCCGTCCGCCGCGGCCCGGCTCACGGCGCCCTGAGTGCCGGCGCAGCCGGCGGCCAGCGCGGCCAGCGCGGCGGCGAGCAGCGCGGCGCGGCCGGTCCGGATCAGGGCGGAGAACATGCGCGGCATTCTACTACAGCCCTACGGCTCGCAGGGCTCGCGCAGATCTGAGCCGAAGGCCTTGAGCAGCCGCTCGCCGTGGGTCGGGTGCACGGTCATCTGGCTCGCGACCGCGTCCGCCGTGGCACCCGTCCGGATGGCCAGGGCGCAGAGCTGGATCAGTTCGGCCGCGGCGTAGGAGACCATCTGAGCGCCCAGCAGGCGCTTGGTCTCATCGTCGAAGACCAGCTTGAGGTAGCCGCCGTCCTCGCCGCTGGCCACGCCGGCCGACGCCCCGCGCATGTCGTGGCGGGCAACGGCGCACTTGATGCCCCGCGCCTCGGTCTCGCGGCGGGAGAGCCCGACCGAGGCCGCCTCGGGCGTGGTGAAGATCACCTGCGGGACGACCGCCTCGTCGGCGCGCACCGAGTCGCCCCGGAGCGCGTTGAGTGCCGCGATGCGCCCTTCCCAGGACGCGACGGGCGTGAGCTGGCGGCGTCCCGCCGCGTCGCCCGCGGCGTAAATGTGGGGAACCGAGCTCTGGAGATAAGGCGTGACCTTGAGGCCGAGCCCTGCGGTCTCGAGGCCGAGGCCTTCGGCGCCGAGCATGCGCGGGTGGAAGCGCCGGCCCGCCGCCAGGCAGACGACGGCGCTCGTGACCTCGCCGCCGTCCTCGATGCGCGCGGTGACGGCGCCGGGCCGGCCGTCGAGCCGGGCGATCCGCGCGCCGAGCCGGAAGGTCACGCCCTTGGCCTCGAGGGTCTTGCGCAGGTAGCCCGCCACGTCCGGGTCGAGGCCAGGGAGGATCTCGGCGTCGCGGCCGATGACCGTGACGGCAGCGCCCAGGTCGCGGAACGCGCTGGCCATCTCGAGGCCGATCGCGCCGGCACCGACCAACGTCAGGCTCGCGGGAAACTCGGGCAGGAAGAGGAGATCGTCGGAGGTGATGGCGAGCTCGCGGCCGGGGACGTCGGGCACCACCGGCTCCGACCCGGCCGCGATGAGGATCTTCTCGCCGGCGAGGCGCGCGCCGTCCACCTCGACGGTATGCGCGTCCAGGAAGCGAGCGTGGCCCAGCGCCACGCGCGCGCCCGTCTTCTCCATGGCGGCCACCGGCGGCTGGAAGGTCGCGACGACCTCGCGCTGACGGCGGATCACGGCCGGCCAGTCGAGCCGGATATTCTCCGCCACCGTGCCGTACCTCGCCGCCTGCCGCACCAGACTATGGACCCGGCCGGCCTTGACCAAGGCCTTTTTCGGGAGTCAGCCCCGGTTGACGCAGGTGCCCCCGAGTGGGCCCCGGTCCACGAGGGCGATCCGGGCGCCGGCCTTTGTCGCCGCCTTGAGGGCGTTGATCCCGGCGGCGCCGCCTCCGATCACGAGCAGGTCATAGCGGTCCATGGGCGTACCTCCCAAGATGAGATGCGATGACGGGCCCCGGGGGAGGGCCCGGGCTGCCGACGGCTCAGACGGGGATCGCCGCTCCCGACACGGCGGCGGCCGCGTCCGAGGCCAGATAGGCGATCACCTCGGCCACGCTCTCGGTGCTGACCCAGCCCGAGCGGTCGGCGTCGGGCATGGCGGCCCGGTTGGCCGCCGTGTCCATGGTGCTGGGTAGCACGGCGTTGACCGTGATGCCGCGGCCCTTTACTTCCTGGGCGAGCGCCTGGGTGAAGGTGATAACGCCCGCCTTGGACACCGTGTAGGCGATGAAGCCGCCCGCGGGCGGGACCACGGCGCGCGAGGCGATATTGACGATGCGCCCGGAGCGGGCCGCCAGCATGGCCGGCAGGACGCCGCGGCAGCCGATGAAGGCCGACGTGAGGTTGAGCGCGAGCATCCGCTGCCAGTCGGCGAGGGAGGTCGCGGCCAGCTCGCCCCCGGCGAAGCCGCCCACTCCGTTGACCAGGATGTCCACGCGTCGGTGGCGGGCGAGCACGCCCCGCACGAAGTCGCCGAAGCCGGTCTCGTCGGTGACGTCGGCCGCCGCCGCATCGAGGCGCGCCCGGCTCGCCGGCTCGACCCGCGCGCGGAGCGCCTCGGCCTCGGCGGCCACCGCGTAGGGCACGCAGACCGTGGCGCCCGCGGCAAGCAGGCGCCCGCAGACGGACTGTCCCAGGGCGCCCGTGCCGCCCGAGACGATGGCGACCTTGCCGGTCATCCGCGCCGCTCGGCCAGCGCCTGGGCCCGGCGCGCCAGCTCGAAGTCGAGCTCCGTGATCCCCTTGGCGTCGTGGGTGACCAGGGCCACGCTCACGCGGTTGTAGACGTTGGACCACTCGGGATGGTGGTTGAGCAGCTCGGCCTCGCGCGCCACCTCGGTCATGAAGGCGAAGGCCTGGGTGAAGTCGGTGAAGACGAAGGTCCGCTCGAGCTTGCCCTGCTCGAGCCGCCAGTCGGGCAGGGCGCCCAGGCGCCGGGCGATCTCGTCATCGGAGAGCCGCGCGGGCCGCGGCATGGTCAACGCCTAGCCGCCGGCCGGCGCGCCCATGATGGCCGAGCGCTGGATGTCCTCATACCGGATCTTGCTCGCGTCAAAACCCTCGAGGTTGTCCACTAGCCGCTTGAACGTCTGCTCGAAGGAGGGCAGGGTCTTGCGCTGCCGCGTGAGCGGCGTGGTGCGGGCGAGGACGAAGTTCTTCACGTACGGATGGTTGATGCCGCGCTTCTTGAGCTTGACGACCACGGCCCCCAGCGCCTCGTCGGCCGCCCGGACCATCTCGGCCCGCTCCTCCCGCTCCTTGATCGTCCGGGGGAAGTGGCCCTTGAGGAACTTGTCCACTCGGCGCAGGATCGGCGCGAAGGCGCCGCCGGCGAAGCGCTTGTTCGCCTCGTAGAGCAGGCCCAGGGTGATGAAATGGGGCGACTCGAACTGAAACGCGTAGGCCTCCTCGCCCGCCTCCGGCTCCTCCTTGAGGAGGCCGCGGTACATGCGGATGACCTCGAGGGATTTCTCCTTGAGGTTGTGGGCCTTCTCCGTGTTGAGCGCCAGGATTTGGAAGGCCACCTCGTGCTCCGGCACCAGGATGGCCGGGATCAGCTTGGCCTTGAGTTTTTCGAGCACCGCGCGCCGGTGGTTGCCGTTAGGCGTCCAGTACAGCCCCGGCTTGGGGGACATGACGACGATGGGGTCCACGAAGCGGTCGATCTTCTTGACGACATTCTGGAGCCGCTTCACGTGGGTGGGCGAGAGGTCGCGCTGGTAGGGCGTGGGCTCGACCTTGGCCATGGGCAGCAGGCAGAACACCTGCCAGTGGTCCCCCACGGGCTCCTGGTAGATGGCCAGCGCGTGCCCGCCGTCCTTCTCCACCTGTTCGGCCAGGTGGACCGCGGCCTTGCTCGGCTCCTTGCCCTCGGGAAACACCGCCCAGCCCGCCATGGCCCGCCATTATGCCACCCCACTGGGGTCAGGTCTTGAATTCCAGCAAAGTGGAGACCACGGCCAAGATTCCAATGTCGTATTTCAAGACCTGACCCCACTAGGTGCGCCTGATCGCGTTGCGAAGGCTGCCGTAGATGCCCGATGGCAGGAAGATGATGAAGACGATCAGGACCAGGCCGTAGATCGTCTCCGCCATGCCGATGAACCGGACGCCGAAGACGACGCGCAGATACTCGCTGAGCGCGATGGTGAGCGCGGTGCCGACCGTCGGGCCGAGGAGGGAGTACATGCCGCCCAGCACCACCGCGAAGACGATGCGAAGGGAGACGCCGATCCCCGCCAGCGTCTCGGGGTTGACGTAGGTGATGTATTGACCATAGGCCACGCCGCCCGCGGCCGTCAGCGCCGCGGACAGCATGGTGATGCCGATCTTGAAGCGGGCCACGTGGATGCCCACCGAGGCGGCGGCCGTTTCGTCCTCCCCGATGGCTTCCAGCGCCGAGCGCGCCATGCTCCGGTCCAGGCGGCGCCAGACCCAGAGTCCGGCGAGCCAGATGACCAGCGAGGCGTAGTAGAACACCCGCTTGTCGGTAAACTGCACAGCCCAGAGGCTCGAGTCGGATGCCGCCGCCTTGAGGGTGACCCCGAGCGAGCCGCCGGTCCAGTCCCGCTCGGCGATGATGAGGAGGCGGACCACCTCGCCGAACGCCAGCGTCACCAGGGCGAAGTAGTGCCCGATGATCCCGAACCGCGAGCAGGGATAGGCGACGACGAAGCCGAGCGCCGCGGCCAGCGCCACCGCCACGAGGCCGCCCAGCCACGGCGTCAGCCCGAAGAAGTTCCAGAGGAGCGCGCTGGTGTAGGCGCCCACGCCGAGGAAGGCGCCATGCCCCAGCGAGACCAGGCCGAAGCGTCCCATGAGCGACCAGGCCTGGCCGATGAAAGACCAGACGAAGATCTGGATCACCACGTGGAGCACGTACTGCCGCATGCCGCCCATGGGGATGAAGGGCCCGAGCGCCACCAGGGCCAGGATCGCCGCGGCCGCCCACCGGCCCATCAGCGCTCCCGCCTGGCCAGGATGCCGCCCGGCCGGATGAACATCATCACGATGAAGAGCGCGAAGGCGATGACGTAGCCCATCTCGGTGGACCAGAGGACCCCACCCACCGAGATGACCTCGCTCAGGATGAAGGCCGCGACGAAGGCGCCCGGCATGTTCCCGAGCCCGCCGAGCACGCAGATCATGAACGTGATGGGCCCGAATGCCGCGCCGAAGTACGGGTGGACCGAGTACTGGATGCTGAGCAAGGCGGCGGCCACGCCGGCCAGGGCCCCGCCCACCGCGGAGGTGACCATGTAGATCGTCTGGGGGTTGGCGCCCATGAGCGCCATGGCCCCCCGGTCCTGCGAGACCGCCCGGATCGCCGTGCCGATGAAGGTCCGGGTCAGGAAGAGGTACAGGCCGATCATGACGAGGATCGCCAGCACGAAGGAGGCGAGGCGGGCGAAGGACAGGAAGATCCCGCCCACCTCGAGGATCGGCAGGGCGAGCCGGATCGAGCGGTGGTCGGTGGTCCAGAGAAAGGTGGCGAAGGACTGGATGAAAAAGAGGAGCCCGCCCGTGGCCAGGAGCTGGTTCACCGGCGGGCTGTTGAGAATGGGCGTGATGATCAACAGGTGCACGGCGATTCCCAGCAGCACGCCCAGCGCGACCCCGCCGATCCCCGCCAGCCACACCGGCCAGCCCTGGACCATGGCGAGGTAGTAGACCAGGTACATGCAGAGCATGACCAGATCCACGTAGGCGATCCACACGATGTCCAGCACGCCGAAGATGAGGTTGAGGCCGAGCGCGAGCAGGGCGAGGATGCCGCCCAGCAGGACGCCGTTGATCGCCGCTTCGAGCAGGAAGATCGGGTCGACCATGATTGGCTAGAGGCCGACGTACGCCTTGCGGATGAAGTCCTGCTCGCTGAGCTCGGCCGCGCGGCCTTCCATCTTGATCCGGCCCACCTCGAGCAGGTAGGCGCGATCCACGAGCTTCAGGACCTGCCGGACGTTCTGCTCGACGATCAGGATGGTGTAGCCCTCCTCGCGGACCCGGCGGATGAGGTCGAAGAGGCGGAGCACCATGACCGGCGCCAGGCCCATGGAGGGCTCGTCGAAGAGGATCAGCTTCGGGCTGGACATGAGCGCGCGGCCGATCGCCAGCATCTGCTGCTCGCCGCCCGAGAGGCTGCCCGCCCGCTGCTTTTGCCGCTCCGCGAGGGCGGGGAAGAGCGTGTAGACGCGCGTCAAGCTGTCGCGGTAGGCGCGCCGCGCCGAGGGCCGGAATGCGCCCATCTTGAGGTTGTCCGCCACCGAGAGCCGGGGGAAGAGCCGGCGCCCTTCGGGGACATGGGCGATCCCGTGGCCGACGATCGCGTGGGCCGGCTGTCCCGCCAGCGACTCCCCTTCGAAGATCAGGTCGCCGGAGCGCGGCGGGATGACGCCCGAGATCACGCGGAGCAAGGTGGTCTTGCCGGCGCCGTTGGGGCCGACCACGGCCACGGCCTCGCCCGAGTCCACCCGGAGATTCGCGTTCCAGAGGGCGGTGAAGTGGCCGTAGCCCGCGGTGATGTCGCGCAGCTCGAGCATGCTCATGCCAGCACGATCTTCTCGCCCAGGTACGCCTCGATCACCCGGGGGTCCTCGGCGACCTCCCGAGGCGGGCCCTCGGCGATCTTCTCCCCGTGGTCCAGCACCACGACCCGGTCGACCACGCGCATCAGGGTGGCCATGATGTGCTCCACCCAGACGATGGTGATGCCGAGCTCGCCGCGGATGCGCTTGAGCATCTCCGCGGCGTCGCGCATCTCCGACGGGTCGAGTCCGCCGAGGCTCTCGTCGGCCAGGAGGAGCTTGGGTCCCGTGGCGAGCGCCCGCGCGAGCTCGAGCTTCTTGAGCCCGCCCGCCCCGAGAAGCGTGGGTGAGGCGCCGGGGTCGGCGGGGAGTCCGACGAGCGCGAGGGCGTCGCGGGCCCGCGCGCGGGCCTCGGCTTCGGTGCTGCGGCGGGCCGCGCCGTAGTGGGCGGCGACCGCCACGTTCTCGAGAATCGAGAGCTTCCGGAACGGGCGCGGGATCTGGAAGGTCCGGGCGAGGCCGCGGTGGCAGATCGCGTCGGGGGTGAGGCCCGCGATCTCCTCGCCGAAGAAGCGGACGGAGCCGGAGGAGGCCGTCAGGGTCCCGGAGACGCAGTTGAAGCAGGTGGTCTTGCCCGAGCCGTTCGGGCCGATGAGGCCGAGGATTTCGCCTTCCTGGACCTCGAAGGAGACGGCGCTGAGCGCGGTGAAGCCGCCGAAGCGCTTCGTCAGCCCGCCGACCGTGAGCATGCGCTCAGCGTTCTCTGGGGTGGGTAGGGAGGGGGCCGGCGAGGCCCCCTCCCGGTTGCCTATCTCGCCGCAAACGGCGATGAGGCCGGCAGCAGCACCGGAGGATTCGGAATGCTCGCGATGATCGGCGGGTACACGTGCTTGAGCTCGCCGTCCAGCACCTGGTACACGGCGACGAAGGCGCGGCCGTTCTGGCCGGCCATCGGATCGCCCGGCGGGTTGAACTTCACGCCGTAGCCCTGCATGGTCCCGCCCTCGGGGATGTCGGTCTCGCGCGCCGCTTTGGCCAGGGCGTCCGCGCTCAGACCGCCGTGCTTCTGGATCGCGCGCGGCACCACGTCGTTCAGCAGCACCCAGATATTGTTGAAGCCCATGGCGACGTGGGGGGCGATCTGGCCCACGGGGATGGCGGGCTCAAAGGCCTTGTAGCGCTTCACCATCTCCTGGGTGAGCTCGGCGACGCCGGGCTTGAGCTTCTTGGGGTCGACGAGCTGCGCGGCCGGCGGGTCCACCGTGTGGAAGCCCTCCACTTCGTTGCCGAAGGCCTCCTTCAGCTTGTTCAGCTGGCTGTGGCCGGCGCCGTGGCCGATATAGATCTTCATGCGCAGCCCCTGCTCCTTGGTCTGGCGGAGGAAGAGCGCGATGTCCGGGTTGTAGCCGGTGTGGAGGATGACGTCGGGCCGGGCCGAGCGCAGCTTGGTCACGAGCGCGGAGAGGTCGGGCGCCTGAGCCGAATACCCCTCCTTCAGCACGACCTGCATGCCGATCTTCTTGGCCTCTCCCTCGTTGGCGCTGGCCACACCGGCGCCGTAGGGGCCGTCCTCGTAGATGATGGCGGCGCGCACGTCCTTGGGAGCCTTCTTGAGCTTGTCCGGCGCGTGGTGCGCCACGTACTGGACGGAGGCGGCGCCGAAGAGGCCGCTGTTGGTCGTCGGCCGGAACACGTACTGGAGGTTCCGGTCCTTGACCACGGCGTCGGCGATGGCGGTGGTGATCCAGAGGAACTTTTTCTGCTTGTCCACCTTCTCGGCGAGCGGCACCGCGTGGGCGCTCGAGTAGATGCCCGCCAGAATGTCGACCTTTTCGACGTTCAACAGGCGCTCGGCTTCGTTGATCGCCGCCTCGGTCTTGGACTGGGTGTCGCCATCCACCTGGACGATCTTGTACTTGCCGAGCACGCCGCCCTTCTCGTTGACGTAGTCGATGATCGACTTGGCGCCGCGCCAGCAGTTGAGCGAGCCCGCCGCCGAGAATGGGCCGGTGTGGTCGTAGAGCGTGCCGATCTTGATGGTCTGCCCCTGGGCATGGGCGCGCAGCACCCACGGCCCCGCGGCGGCGCCGGCCGCAGCCAGTGATGCGCACTCCAGGAACTTTCGACGCGTCAGATGAGCCATCGTGTTTCCTCCTCGTCTTGTGTGCCCGCCCCGGCGGGTCTCCCGTCTTGGGAGGGTTCGCGGGGGAGGTGGGTGGGTCCGGCTCGCGCGCCAGACTCTACACCGAGTGGGTGCTTCCGGTAAACCCCCCTTGCGGTCAGGACCGCTCGGCCAAGACCTGCCGCTCGAGCCCCTGCCGTCGCTCGGCTGAGGCGGCCGGGGGGCCCGCGTGGAGGCTCTTGAAGCGTCCGGCCAGGGTCTGCTCGATGTCGGGCAGCGACACCGGGAACGGAGGGCCGTCGTTGCCCTCCCGCATCGGGTAGAAGCATGCGAGCAGCCGCCCGCCGGGTCTCAGCATCGCGTGGAGGGCCCGCGCGTACTCCTCCCGACGGCCCGGGTCGATGGCGCAGAAGCAGGTGTACTCCCAGACGCCGTCGAAGAAGCCCGGGTAGTCTCGACCCAATGTAAAGACGTCCCGCCGCTCGATCGTGACGGCCACGCCCTCGCGCGCCGCCAGCCCGCGCGCCTCGGCCACGGCGGCCTCGGCGAAGTCGAAGCCCCAGACCTGGTAACCGCGCTTGGCGAGCAACCTCGCGTCGTGGCCCCGGCCACAGCCAGGGACCGCGACGCGGACGGGCTGGCCCGGCTCCGCCGACGGGAACACCCCGCCCGCGTCGAGCCAGGCGGCAAGCGGCGGGGCGGCCGAGCCCAGCTCCCAGCCGTCGTTGCCGCCGGCGTAGAGCTGCTCCCAGAAGGCCGGCGCGCTTACCTGCGGGCGATCGTCGGCCACTTGAGTCCCTCGAAGTCACCGATGGCGGCCTCGGCGCCGGCGGCCCGCAGCTCGTCCGCCGTGTGAGCGGTGGTGACGCCGATGGCCCGCATGCCGGCCCGGCGGGCTGCCTCGACGCCGACCACCGAGTCCTCGAACACCACGCAGGCCGCCGCCGCCGCGCCCAGCCGGCGCGCCGCCAGAAGGTAGATCTCCGGGTCGGGTTTGCCCAGGGTCACGTCGTCGGCGGTGACGATGACGTCGAAGTGGCGCCGCAGCCCCAGGTCCGCCAGCAGCCGCTCACAGTCGTAGCGCGAGGCCGAGGTGCCCACGGCGCGCGGCACGCCGAGACTCCCCAGGGCTTCGACGAAGGCCGGGGCGCCCGGCACGGGCTCGAGCCCCTGCCGCGCCAGCTCGACGTAGAGGTCGCGCTTGCGCTTGGCCAGGCGCCGGGTCTCTCGCTCGCTCACCGCGCGGCCCAGCAGCAGCGGGATGGCCTCTTCGCTGGGCCGGCCGATCGTCAGCCGCCAGAACTCGGGGTGGGCGGGCTCGGCGCCCAGCTCGTCGAGCAAGGCGCGCCAGGCGCGGCGGTGGTGGGCGCCGCTGTCGATGAGGACGCCGTCCATGTCGAAGATCGCCGCCTCACTCATACGACATCAGCTCGAGCAGGTTGCCGTCGGGGTCGCGGAAGTAGACCGACTTGCCCTCGACGCCGCGGGCGCCGAAGCGCTTCACGGGCCCGATCTCGATGGGCACGCGGTGGCGGGTGAGGCGCTCGACGGCGGTTTGGATGGGGCCGTCCCAGACGAAGCAGAGGTCCTCCGAGCCCGGCTGGGGATTGGCGGCTTCCGGGTTCACGGACCGGCCCGCCTGATGGACGTTGAGCATGTTGCGCCCCGCCTTGAGCGACGGGAAGCGGCGGCGGCCCTGCCGCCACTCCTCGACCCCGAGCCACTCGCAGCCGAGAACGTCGCGGTAGAAGGCGAGCGCCTGCTCGAAGTCGCGCACCACGAGCACCACGTGATCGACGCCGGCGATCATGGCGGGCGCTACCGGAGCCGGTACAAGGGCGCCAGGAGGTGGAAAGTCTCGCGCGCGGCGCGGGCGAAGTCGCGCGGCGTCCAGCGGGCGGCCTCGGCCGCCGGGACGGCGCGCCCCAGGACGAACTGGCCGTCGCGCGTGCGTGTCAGCTCGTCGCCGAGCTCGGCGACCGCGTCCGCCGGCAGGTCCGTGAAGATCGCGGCCGGCGCCTCGTCGTGCTCGCTCTTGAACCAGCCGAGCCCCTTGACCCGCCGCAGCACGGGGACGAGCTGGGGCGCGTGCCGCTTCCACGCCGCCACCCAGCGCTTCTTGTCGCCGTGATCGGGTCCCGCCTCGAAGAGGAAGCGGACCGCGTTGCGCGAGACGGCCACCTTGAAGTGGCAGTGCTTCTTGTAGCCGCGCTTGTCCAGCGCGAAGGCCACCCAGGTGTCGTCGGGCGGGTTGACCGTGCGGCGGCCGTGCTTGGCCACGTGGGCGAAGGCCTGGGCGCCGCCGATCCGGGTTACGTCGGGCAGCAGGTCCCGCCCCGCCGCCTCGAGCTTGGGGCGGATGCGGCTCCGGATGGCCTCCATGCGCGCCTTGAAGCCGGGGATCTCGAACACCTTGAAGTCGGACGCCGTGAAGCCGGGGAATGACATGGCGTGCCTCCTTCCTACGGGGCCGGGTCCAGATGGACGGCCAGGGCGCGGGCGGGACGGGTGGTCATGTTCTTCACGTTGTGCTCGTGGCCCGCCGGGCGCCACACCGCTTGGCCCGCCTTGAGCACGGTGGTTCCCGCCGCCGTCGCCTCGGACAGCTCCCCGTCCAGCACATAGATGATGGTCGGCCCCGGATGCCGGTGCCGTCCCCCCTCGGCTCCGGGTTCCCAGTGGTCGTCGTTGACCCGCAGGGCGACCTTTTTCGGGACGCCGCCGGCCGTGATCTGAAGGAGCGTGTCAGCCCACATGCGCGGCTTGGGTTGGCCGAGCGCGCTTCCCGCCCAGCATCCGGCGCCGAACACGAGGAGCGTCCAGGCGATCCACCCGCGGAGTCTCATGGGGCGGCTCCCTCCCGCGCATAGGGCGCGTCCGGGTCTAGGGGGAAGATCGGGCGGCGGATCCGCTTGAACTCGAAGCGCGAGAGGTTGGAGGACGACAGCCCGGGCGCGTCCACCTCGATGATCTCCTTGGCGATCGGCTCGAACGCCGCGCGGTAGTGGATCGTGGACTTGACCACGACGATCTTGTGGGCCAGGGGATCCAGACCGACGAACCGGATCATCTCCGGGTCCAGCGTCTGCCACCGGTAGGAAATGAGTATCACCTTTACGTCGTCCACGTCCAGCACCGCCGTGACCCCGAGGCGGCCGGGCAGCCCGTGCATCATCGGGCCCTGGTGGACGAAGCGGCCGTCGGACAGCGTGCGCACCGTGCCGGTGACCCGGAGCGGCGCACCGTGGCGGTCGTCCACCTTGCCCCCGACCTCGAGCGTCAGCCGCGCGCCCACGCCCGCCTTGACGCATTCCTGGACGGCGGCGCGATCCCAGAGGCACGCGACGACGGCCGAACGGGCGCCTACGCGCAGGAGCTCGCGGAGGATCTCGGTGCCGTCCCCCGCGGCCCCGCCGCCCGTATTGTCCGCCATGTCGGCCAGGACGATGGGCCGGCCGTCGGCGGCCATGGCTTTGGCGACCGCCTCCTTGACCGGCAGCGCCGTGTGGATGAACTCGTGGCGGTGCTCCCACGCCACGCGTGCGAGCCGCTCGGCCAGCTCCTCCGCCAGCTGGCGGTCGTTGTCGGTCACCACGTAGACGCCGAGCCCCGCGTCGGGGATGTCGGCGAAGGGGAAGCCGGCGAAGACGGAGACGGAGATCACGCGCGGGTCTTTTTCCATCGCGTCGGCCAGGTCGTAGAGCCGGCGCATGGGACCGCGGGCGGTGCCCTGGTTGCCCAGGGGCGGCAGGATGGGCGGCTTCCGCCAGGCCGCGGTCGGGCGGAGCCGGCCCGCGATCACGTCGAGCAGCCGCTCGGTCGCCTCGACGCCGCGCTCGGCCATGTCCACGTGCGGGTAGGTCTTGTAGCCGTGGAGGAGATCGGCGCCCTCGACCATCGCCCGCCCCAGGTTGCCGTGCAGGTCGAGCGTCACGGCGATGGGCACCGAGGGGCCCACGGCTAGGCGGACGGCGCCGATGAGGTCGCCCTCGCCGTCGTCCAGGCCCTCGGGCGCCATGGCGCCGTGGAGATCGAGCAGGACGCCGTCGAGCCGTCCCGCCGCCTTGAGGTCGGCCAGGATACGCTGCTTGCAGTGCTCGTAGATGTCGCGCGTCACCCGGCCGGCGGGCGAGGCCGCGGCCGCCACCGACGGCACGAGCGTCGCCCCGCGCCGCCCGGCGGCGGCGATCATGCCGCCGAGACAGGTGCCCGTGCCGCGGAAGGTCTCGACGATCTCGCCGCCGTAATGGAGGTGGCGCGCCTCGAACTGGGCGCGGTCGGTCGGCACGTTGCTGAACGTGTTGGTCTCGTGCGACACCATCGCGAGGAACACTCTCACGGACATCTCCTGTAGAATATGGGCAGCCCACACGAAAGGAGCGGCCCATGGCCGACGCGTCGCGCTTTCACAATCTCAAGACCGGCGGCATCCCCCGCGAGCTCACCGAGGGGATCCGCGCCCGGGTCTTTCCCGGGGTCCATCTCATGTTGTCCGTCGTCGAGATCGAGCCCGGCTCCGTCTCGCCCGTCCACTCCCACCCTAACGAGCAGTGGGGCGTCTGCCTCGAGGGCGAATGGATCCGCATCCAGGACGGCGCCGAGCATCACGTCAAGGCGGGCGACTTCTGGCAGACGCCGCCCAACGTGCCTCACGGCGGGAGGGCTCTCGACAAGAGAGCCGTCGTGCTCGACATCTTTTCGCCTCCACGCGAGGAATACAAACAACCCGGCTCCGGCTATGGGGTCAGGTCTTGAAATCCAGCATGCCGGCTCCGGATTGTCGTAATTCAAGACCTGACCCCATTAGAGCTTCATGTGGGGGTCGAGCCAGTCCCTGAGCGCGTTGCCCATGAGGTTGATGGCCAGCGTCGTGACGAAGATGGCCAGGCCGGGGAAGGCCGCGATCCACCACGAGTTGAGCATGTAGAGGCGCCCTTCGCCCAGCATGTTGCCCCAG
>JBGPZD010000049.1:0-16580 GCA_041493605.1 Methylomirabilia bacterium | reverse complement strand
GATCACGAACCAGCGCGAGACGACGATCCTCTGGCAGCGCGCCTCAGGCCGGCCCATCCACAACGCCATCGTCTGGCAGTGCCGGCGGACAGCCGGGCTGTGCGATCAGCTCAAGGCCGAGGGAGCCGAGCCGGAGTTCCGGCAGAAGACCGGGCTCGTGCTCGACGCCTACTTCTCGGGGACCAAGATCCGCTGGCTGCTCGATCAGGTGCCCGGGGCGCGCGCGGCCGCCGAGCGGGGGGAGCTGGCCTTCGGCACCGTGGACTCGTGGCTCCTCTGGCGGCTCACCGGCGGGCGGGTCCACGCGACGGACCCCTCCAACGCCTCGCGCACGCTCTGCTTCAACATCCATACGCTCGAGTGGGACGCCGGCCTGTGCCGGCGGCTCGGCGTGCCGATGGCGGTCTTCCCAAAGGTGCTGCCCTCGGCGGGCGTGTTCGGCGAGACGGCCGCCGACGGGCCCCTGCCGGCCGGCATCCCCGTGGCCGGGATCGCGGGCGACCAGCAGGCGGCGCTCTTCGGCCAGGCCTGCGTCGAGCCGGGGATGGCCAAGAACACCTACGGCACGGGCTGCTTCGCCCTGCTCAACACCGGCGCGCGCGCCGTGAGTTCCCAGCGCGGGTTGTTGACGACGGTGGCCTGGACGCTGGACGGCCGGACCACCTACGCGCTCGAGGGCAGCGTCTTCGTCGCGGGAGCGGCCATCCAGTGGCTCCGTGACGGGCTCGGCATCATCGCCAAGGCCGCCGAAACCCAGGCGCTGGCCGAGTCGGTGCCGGACACCGGCGGGGTCTACCTCGTGCCGGCCTTCGTGGGCCTGGGGGCGCCCTACTGGGATCCCTACGCGCGCGGGATGCTGATCGGGCTGACCCGCGGGACCACGCGGGCGCACATCGCGCGCGCGGCGCTCGAAGCCATCGCCTACCAGAGCCGCGACGTGCTCGACACGATGGTCGAGGAAGCGGCCGTGCCGATGAGTGGCCTGCGGGTGGACGGCGGCGCGGCTGCGAATGATTTCCTCTGCCAGTTCCAGGCCGACCTCCTGGGGGTCGAGGTGCTGCGGCCCTCGGTGACCGAGACGACGGGGCTCGGCGCCGCCTACCTGGCCGGCGTGGGCGCCGGGCTGTGGAAGCCGGCGGATCTGGGCGCGCGCTGGAAACTGGAGCGCAAGTTCACCCCGGCCATGGCGACGGCCGCGCGGGAGGCCGCCTATGACGGATGGCGCCGTGCCGTCGAGCGCTCCCGGAGCTGGGCGCAGCCGTAACGGTTCGAAGGAAGACAAGCAGCGCACCCAATAGGAGGACGACCCGATGAAACGACTGATCACCATGCTGACGCTGGCCGCTCTCGGCGCCCTGGCCGTCCTGGCCGGCCCGGTCCAGGCCCAGGCGCCGATCGAGAGCGAGCTGACGCTGATCACCCCGGTCTCCAAGTTCATCCACGACGCGGCGCTCAAGGCCTTCGCCGACTACGCCAAGGAGAAGTGGGGCGTCACGGTCAAGGTGAACGCGATCCCTGCGGGCACCCCGGTCGCCTACGGGCGCATCGTCGAGTGGAAGGGCAAGCCCGACGTGGACATCTTCTGGGGCGGGGAGTCGGCGCTCTTCGAGAAGCTGGCCGAGCAGAAGCTGCTGCAGAAGCTCGAGCTGTCGCGGGAGGCCTGGGACTCCATCCCGGTCTCCATCGGAAAGCCCAAGCCCATCCCGCTCAAGGACAAGGACGGCTACTGGGTGGGCACGGCGCTGGAGCCCTACGGGCTCGTGTACAACCCCAAGCGCATCCAGCGCCTGGGCGTTCCCGAGCCCAAGGACTGGGAGGACCTGCTCAACCCCAAGCTCAAGGGCGAGGTGGCGCAGTGCGCGCCCACCCGCTCCTCGTCTTCCAACGCCACCTATGAGGTGATCCTCTCCATGCACGGGGAGGACAAAGGGTGGGACTGGCTGCGGAAGCTCGCGGCCAACACCGGCCACTTCACCGCGCGCAGCCGTGACGTGCCCACGGTCGTCGCCAAGGGCGAGTTCGCGGTGGGCTTCGCCGTGCCCTCCTACATGGCCTTCGAGGAGAAGCTGGCGGGCTTCGACCTCAAGTTCGTGGCGCCGAAGAACGCCTTCGTGACGCCAGAGCCCATGGCCATCCTGGCCGGGGCGCGCAACCCGAAGGCCGCGCGGGCCTTCGTCGAGTTTCTCCTCACCGAGCGCGGCCAGAAGGTGTTCATGGAGCGCGGCCTGTTCCCGATCACGCCCAAGTACAAGGTCCAGGGCGCGCCCGGCTCGACGGCCGAGCTGGCCGTGGAGTTCACGGGCGGGGTGCGCTCGTACTTCACCGGCGAGGTTGCCAACGTCTACGACGAGGTGGTGGCCGCGAAGCGGTCCGAGGCGCTCAAGATCAAGTACCGCTCGGACATCGAGTCCAAGTGGGAAGAGCTGAAGAAAAAGTGATGGCGCCGCGGCCGCGGGTCGGTCTGGTTCTGGGCGATCCGAGCGGGATCGGCCCGGAGATTCTGGCGAAGACGCTGGCCGAGCCGGCGACGCTCGCGGCCTGCCGCGCGTTCGTGATCGGAGACGCGCGGATCCTGGCGCGCGGCGCCGCCGCCGCCGGCGTGGCCCTGCCGGCGCGCGTGGAGCTCATGGACCTCAAGAACTGCCCGCCCGACGAGGCGCCGTTCGGGCGCGCCACCGCGCGGACCGGCAAGGCGGCGGGCGAGGCCCTCGAGTTCGCGGTGCGCATGGCCAAGCACGGCGACCTCGACGCGTTCGTTTACGCGCCGCTCCACAAGCGGGCGCTCCACGAGGCCGGCTACGGTTTCGAGGACGAGCTGCACCTGCTGGCGCACTGGCTGGACGTCGCCGAGTTCGGGGAGATCAACGTCCTGGAGGGCCTGTGGACCTCGCGCGTCACCTCGCACATCGGCCTGGCGCGGGTGGCTCAGGAGCTGTCGGTGGAGCGAGTGGTCGCGGCGATCCGGCTCGTCCACCGCGAGCGCCGGCGGGCCGGCACGTCAGTGCCGCTCATCGCCGTGGCGGCCTTCAACCCCCACGCGGGCGAGGGCGGGCTCTTCGGCCCGGAGGAGGATGCCATCATCGTGCCGGCCGTCGCGCAGGCGCGCTCCGAGGGCATCGAGTGCGACGGCCCCATCCCGGCCGATACCGTGTTCGTCCGCGCGCGGCTCCGCGAGTTCGACGCGGTCGTGACCATGTACCACGACCAGGGGCAGATCGCGATGAAGCTGCTGGGCTTCGAGCGGGGCGTGACGCTGGCCGGTGGCCTGCCGGTGCCCATCACCACGCCCGCCCACGGCACCGCCCACGACATCGCCGGCCGCGGCACCGCCAACCCGGGCGCCTTCGAGGCCGCGGTCGGCCTGGCCGTGCGCATGGCCGTCCCGGCGTGAGCCGCCGACCCGCATGATCATCCGGATCGCGGGTGTCGTGAAGCGGTTCGGCGCGATCACGGCGGTGGACCATGCGGACCTCACCGTGGACGACGGGGAGCTCTTCACCCTGCTCGGCCCCTCGGGCTGCGGCAAGACCACGCTCCTGCGCCTGCTGGCCGGCTTCTACCAGCCCGACAGCGGCGAGATCCGGTTCGGCGACCGGGTGGTCAGCGGCCTGCCGCCCTACGAGCGCCGCATCGGGATGGTGTTCCAGAACTACGCGCTCTGGCCCCACATGACGGTGGCCGAGAACATCTCGTACGGCCTCAAGCTGAAGAAGCTGTCCCGAGCGGAGGTCGGGGCCCGCCTGGCGGAGGGGCTCCGCAAGGTGAACCTGGCCGGCTTCGAGGCGCGCTACCCGGGCCAGCTCTCGGGAGGCCAACAACAGCGGGTGGCCTTGGCCCGCGCCTTGGTGCTGAACCCCGACATCCTGCTGCTGGACGAGCCCCTGTCCAACCTGGACGCCAAAATCCGGATCCAGGTGCGCGCGGAGATCCGCAAGCTGCAGCAGGAGCTAAAGATCACCACCATCTACGTCACCCATGACCAGGAAGAGGCCCTATCGCTGTCCGACCGGGTGGCGGTGATGAAGGACGGCCGCGTGCTGCAGGTCGGGGTGCCCAAGGAGCTCTACGAGCGACCGCGCACGCGCTTCGTGGCGGACTTCGTCGGGACCAACAACCTGGTGCCGGGGGAGGTGGCGGAGCGGCGCGGGGAGGAGCTGGTGGTGCGGACCGCGCTGGGGGCGCTGCGCGCCATTCCCAACGGCGCGGTGTCCGGGCGCTGCGTGCTCGCCATCCGCCCCGAGAACGTGGCCGTCGCCCCGGCGGCCGGGACGGGAGGGCCGGGCAACGGCAACGTGGTCCGCGGCCGCATCTCGTTCGTCTCGTACCTGGGCAATACCCTCCGCTACGATGTCGAGGCCGACGGCGGGCAGATCCTGAAGGCCGACATCCGCGATCCCTGGCACCACGACCCGCTGCCGATCGGCCGCCCGGTCGCGCTGAGCTTTCCCGCCTCCGTCACGCTGGCGGTGTCGGACGATGCCTAAAGCCCGGCCCCTGCTCCTCGTGGGCGTGGGGCTGATCTGGGCGTTCCTCATCCTCTTTCTCGTCTACCCGCTGACCCGCGTCTTCTACGACGCGTTCACCAACGAGACCGGGCACTTCACCCTGGCCAACTTCCAGAGCTTCTTCACGGACCACTACTACCTCCGGTCGCTCTGGAACTCGCTGGTGCTGGGCGTCGTGACCGTGATCACCTCATCGGTGCTCGGCGTCGCCATCGCCTTCCTGCTGGTGCGGTACGACTTCCGCGGGCGCGACCTGTTCAGCTATCTGACGATCATCCCGATCATCTCGCCGCCGCTGGTCGGAGTGCTCGGCTTCACCTTCATCCTGGGCCGCGCCGGGACGGTCAACGTCCTCTTGACGGACGTGTTCGACATGCTCAAGCCGATCAACTTCCTCTACGGCATCCACGGCGTGATCCTGGTGGAGACCCTGCACCTGTTCCCGATGATCACGCTCAACGTCGTGGATGCGTTGGGCAAGATCGACCCGTCGCTCGAGGAGGCGGCCGAGAGCGTGGGCGCGCGCGGCTGGCGGAAGTTCTTCACGATCACGCTGCCGCTCACCACGCCCGGCTACACCGCCGGCGCCCTGCTGGTGTTCATCTGGACCTTCTCGGACTTCGCGACGCCGCTCATCCTGGGCGTCCAGGACCTGCTGGCGCCCCAGGCCTACCTCAACATCGTCCAGTTCGTGGACCGGCGCATCTTCCGCATGGGCATCGTGATCTCGGCGCTCATGGTGCTGCTGGCGATCGTGTTTCTGCTGGTCGCGCGCCACTACGTCGGGCTCAAGGACTACTCCTCGCTGTCCTACTCGAGGATCGCGCGGCGGCGGCTCTCGCCGGTCAAGCAGGCGCTGGTGGCGGCCTTCCTCGGCTCCGTGATGCTGCTCTCGTTCATTCCCTACATCGGGGTCGGCCTGGCCTCCGTGGGCAAGGGATGGGCCCTCACGCCGCTGCCCGTGGCCTACACCCTCCAGTACTACGAGCGGGTGATCGTGGAGACGCCCAAGTACATCGTCAACAGCTTCCTCTACTCGGGGCTGGCCGTGGCGGTCTGCATCCTGGTGGGCGTGCCCATCGCGTGGCTCCTGGGCCGCTCGACCATCCCCGGGCGCGGGGCGCTCGACTCGATCAACACCCTGATCCTGGCCGTGCCCGGCACGGCCCTCGGCATCGCCTACATCCGCGCCTTCCACTTCGACCTGCCGGGCTTCGACCGGGGGCTGACGTCCTTCTGGATCATCATGCCGCTGGTGCTGGCCGTCCGGCGGCTGCCGTACACGGTGCGCGGCTCGTACTCCTCGCTGCTGCTGGTCCACCGGTCCATGGAGGAGGCCGCGGCCAGCGTGGGCGCCACGGGGCTGCGCTCCTTCCGCGACATCACGCTGCCGCTGATCTGGAAGGGCATCCTGGTCGGCAGCCTCTTCTCCTTCATGACCTCGCTGCAGGAGGCCTCGGCCGTGCTGTTCCTGGCGCTGGGCGGGTGGGAGTCCATCACCAACGGCATCTTCGCCTTCTACATCGCGGGCAGCGCCAACGAGGCCGCGGCCCTGGGCGTGATCCTCATCCTGGTGGCCGCCGTCGCCGTCATCGCCATCAACCGCATCGCCGGCACTCGCATGGGAGGGGTGTTTGGCTAGCGTGTACCGGACGCCGGACGAGCGCTTCGTCGACCTTCCCGACTTCCCGTTTGCGCCGCAGTACGTAGACCTCGACGGGCTGCGGATGCACTACCTCGACGAGGGGCAGGGCGAGCCCATCCTGCTGCTCCACGGCGAGCCCACGTGGAGCTTTCTCTACCGGCGCATGATCCCCGCGCTGCGCGGCCGCTTCCGGTGCGTCGCGCCCGACTACATCGGCTTTGGCCGCTCCGACAAGTGGACCGATCCGGGCGCCTATTCGGTCCGCGCGCATTACGCCCTGCTGGAGCGCTTCGTGGCGGCGCTCGACCTGCGCCGCATCACCGTGGTGGTCCAGGACTGGGGCGGCCCGCTGGGCCTGCACTACGCGGTCCGGCATCCGGAGCGGATGGCGCGGCTGGTCATTCTCAACACGGGCCTCATGTCGGGCGACCCGGACACACTCTCACCCGGGCTCGAGAGCTGGCGCGAGTACGTGCTCCGCACGCCCGATCTGCCGATCGGTCTCATTCTCAAGCGCGCCATCGGGAAACGCTACGTCCTTTCGGAGGACGTGGTGGCCGCCTACGACGCGCCGTTCCCGACTGTCGAATCCAAAGCCGGGGCTCGAGCGTTTCCGGCTCTCATTCCCACGGCGCCGGATGCGCCCTGGGCGGAAGAGATGCGGGAGACGAAGGTGGCGCTGGCCCGGTGGGACAAGCCGGCGCTGATCTGCTTCAGCGACTCCGATCCCGTGTTCCCGCCCGAGGTGGGCCAAGCCCTCGCCCGGCTGATCCCGGGCGCGCGCTTCGCGCTTATGGCGGGCGCCGGCCATTTTCTCCAGGAAGAAAAGGGGCCCGAGATCGCCAAGGAAATCCTAGGCTTTGTGCGTGACTGACAGGCCATGGCCAGGGCCTTCGCTCACGAAATCAGGCACTTGTGCCTGCTTGTCCTACCCCAATCGCTGTGATAGTGTTCCTATTCACATGACGTACCCGCTGGCCTGCTGACGACGCGCGTGATGGCAGACGAGCCGTCACCCTGGCAGTCGCTCGGCATGCTGGCCTCGGTGGGCATCACCTTCGTGGTGGCCACGGCCGGCGCGACCATCGGCGGCTACTTCGTGGACCGCTGGCTTGGCACCACCCCCTGGTTCACGTTGATCGGGATCGGCGTGGGCGTCGCCGCGGGATTTCGCGACCTCTTTCGATCGATCAAGCGGGCGGAGCAACAGGAGCGCAATGGGTCTTGAGCTGGTTGGGCGCGTGAGCCGGACCTCGCTGATCGTCCTGGTGCCGGTGTCGCTGGCCGGCGGACTGTTGGGCGGTGTGGCCGGCGCGCTGGGGACCCTGGCGGGCGGGCTACTGTCGCTGGCCAGCCTCGTGTGGCTCTCGCGCGGCGTGCGGAGCGCCGGCGCCTTTTTCGCGGGCGGCCGCGCGCATCCGCTCTGGGTGATCGCCCTGGGCTGCCGCTACACCTTGCTCTTCGGCGCCGTGGCCCTGCTGCTGTGGAGCGGCACGGTCCACCCGGTCGGGCTCCTGGTCGGGCTGTCCGTTCTGCCGCCTGTGCTGATCATCCTCGCGTTGCGCGCCCCCCGGGCCATTTCGTAGAGGACTCCGATGGGAGCCATCGAGCATCCCCCGTTCGTGAGCCTGGTCGGCCACGGCATCCCCGACCACGTGCTCTACACGTGGGTGGTCATGGGCGTGCTGGTCGCGCTGTCATTCGCGGCCTCACGCAACGTCCAGCTCGCTCCGCGGGGCGTCCAGAACTTCATGGAGGCGGTGTTGGAGCAGTTCCTGACCCTCCTCGACGACGTGATCGGGCACGAGGGGCGCCGGTACCTGCCGCTGATCGGCACGCTGGGGCTGTTCATCCTCACCTCCAACCTGCTCGGGCTCATCCCGGGCCTCATGGCGCCCACGTCCAACCTCAACACCACGGCCGCCTGCGCGCTCATCGTCTTCGTCGCGTACCACGTCATCGGCATCCGCAAGCAGGGGTTCGTGAACTATCTGAAGCACTTCTGCGGCCCGGTGCCGTGGCTTGCGCCGCTCATGTTCCCCATCGAGCTCGTCAGCCACTTGGCGCGGCCGCTGTCGCTGTCCCTCCGGCTCTTCGGCAACATGTTCGGCGGCCACGTCCTGCTGGCCATTATTTTTCTGCTCACGGGGTTGGACGGGCTCATCGGTTGGGCGCTCACGGGCAAGCTGGGGGCGATCCTGCTCGGGGTGCCCGGGAGCGTGGTGATGGTCGCCTTCACGGTGGGCTTCCTGCTGCCGCTGAAGATCCTGGTGGCGTTCCTGCAGGCGTTCATCTTCTGCATGCTGTCCATGCTCTACATTGCCGGCGCCATTGAGGAAGCCGAGCATCATTAGTCGTTCACCACTACCAAGGAGGAAGAGTCGTGCGACGTTCACTGATGCTGACGCTGATGACGTGGTCGCTTCTCTCCATCCCGGGCTCGGCGTTCGCCGCCGAGGGCGGGACGGGCGGCTGGGTGGGGCCCTTCGCGGTGCTGGCCGCCGGTCTGGGCATGGGGTTGGCCTCGGGCCTGTGCGGCCTGGGCCAGGGCAGGGCAGCGGCCTCCGCCGTGGACGCCATCGCGCGCCAGCCGGGCGCCGCCGGGCGCATCCAGACCGTCATGATCATCGGTCTGGCGCTCATCGAGTCGCTGGCGCTGTACGTCTTCGTGATCGCCGCGATCCTGCTCTTCGTCCAGCCCGTAAAGTAGACGGCGGCGGGCGTCCCGGGATCACCCGGGGCGCCCACCGCCGCCCTCTCGAGCGAGGCGGTCCGAGACGGCCGGCAACCGAATGACTCGACGCTCCCAGTTCAAGATTCCGCGGATCCCGGAGATGACGGTCCGCCGCCTGTCCATCTACACCCGCTGCCTGCAGCAGCTGGAGGAGGACGGCGTCAAGACCATCTCCTCCCAGGAGCTGGCGGAGCGCTTCAGCCTCAACTCCGCCCAGGTGCGGAAGGACCTCGCCTACTTCGGCGAGTTCGGAGTGCGGGGCATCGGCTACTACGTCTCGGGGCTCAAGGCCGAGCTGCAGAAGATCCTCGGGCTGGACCGCGAGTGGCAGGTGGCGCTCGTGGGCTTTGGCAACTTGGGCTCGGCCCTGTTCCACTACAAGGGCTTCGCGCGGCAGGGCTTCCGGATCTCGGCCGTCTTCGACGACGACCCGGCCAAGTGGGGCAAATCGGCCGACGGCGTGGCGATCCTGCCGCTGCGCGACCTGCCGCGCGAGGCCAAGACGCGCAACCTCCAACTCGCCATCGTGGCCGTGCCGGCCGATTCGGCCCAGCCGGTGACGGAGATGCTGGTTGCCTCCGGAATCAAGGCCATCCTGAACTTCGCGCCGGGGCGCATCAAGACCGCCAAGGACGTGCGGCTCAAGCACGTCGACCTCGCCATCGAGCTGGAGACGCTCAGCTTCTACCTCGCCCAGGGCCCTCGGTAGTTTGACGCCGCCGCCCGCCAGTGGTACCGATAGACGAGTGTCCTGTGTTCGCGCTCGGTGATGACGGCAGCGGCGTCTGAAGCCGTCCTGTCCCGCTGGGCCGCCCTTCAAGATCTCTCGGCGGCCCTCGCCAAGGGAGTACCCTGCCTTCGGGCCGATGGGCTCTGGGGCTCCTCGCGCGCCCTGGTGGCCGCCGCCCTGCTCCACTCGACCGGCCGCGCCGGCCTGCTCCTCACCGCGGGCGCTCCTGAGCGCCATCGCGCCGCGACCGACCTCCGCTTCTTCCTCGCCTCACTGTCCGGATCGACCGAGTCGGTGCTCGAGTTCCCGTCGGGGCCGGCCGTGGGGTGGCGGGGCGGCCGCCACCGAGAGCCCGACGCCGAGCGCGCCCTCTGCTGCCACCGGCTCCTGAGCGGAGAGCCCGTGGTCGTCGTCGCGACAGTGTCGGCGCTGTCGGTGCCGCTGCTGCCGCCGGTCGACTTCCGCTCCCGCAGCTTCACGCTCGCGGTCGGGGAGGCCCTGACGCGCGAGCGGCTGCTGGGATTGCTGGACGCGGCGGGGTACGAGCGCGTCGAGACCGTGGTGGAGGTGGGTCAGTGGAGTCTGCGGGGCGGGATCGTGGACGTGTTCTCGCCCACCCACGACCGCCCGGCCCGCGCCGAGTTCTTCGGGGACGAGGTGGAATCGCTGCGCCTGTTCGATCCCACCACGCAGCGGTCGGTGGAGCCCCTGAGCGAGCTGGTCGTGCTGCCGCTGGCCCCCAAGACGGCCGAGTCGGCGAGCCTGACGGCGTACCTGCCGGCCGACGCCCTCGTCGCGCTCGAGGATCCGGCGCTGCTCGAGGCGCCGCCCGACGATGCGCCGGCGGCCGAGCCGCTCCACGCCCTGTTGGGCGCCTACCAGCGGCTCGAGATGCCGCTGCTCCAGCGCGGGGCGGCCGGCCCCGCGCGCGTCGCCATGGAGACCCGCTCGGTCGGCGGGTTCCGCGGCCAGTTCAAGATCCTTGCCGCCGAGATCCGCGCGTGGCGCGCCGAGGGCTTCACGGTGCGGCTCGTCGTGGACGACGATCTCCAGGCCGAGCGGCTCACGGGCATGCTCAGAGAGCACGAGCTGGAGGCCTGGCCCGAGGCCGGGCTCTGGACGTCCGAGGGGCTCGGCGTCGTCACCGGGGAGTGCTCCACGGGCTTTCAGCTGCCGGCCCTCGGGCTCATCGTCCTGAGCGAGGAAGAGATCTTCGGCGCTCAGCGTCGGCGGCTCCGGCGCCCGCGCTTCCAGCGCGGCGCCGCCATCGCGGCCTTCACCGATCTCCAGCCCAACGACCTCGTGGTCCACGAGCAGCACGGCATCGGCCGGTACCACGGGCTGCGGACGCTGCATTCCGACGGACGGGACACCGACTTTCTCCTGCTCGAGTACGCCGACGGCGGGCGGCTCTACCTGCCCGTCGAGCGGCTCGACCTGATCTCCAAGTACATGGGCGCGCCCGACGGCGCGGCGCGGCTTGACCGGCTGGGCGGCGGAGCCTGGCAGCGGGTGAAGGAATCAGTCCGTGCCGCGCTCCGTCAGATGGCCGAAGACCTGCTCGCCCTGTACGCGGCCCGCTCCGTGACGGAGCGCCCGCACTTCTCGCACGACACGCCGTGGCAGGGGGAGTTCGAGGCGGCCTTCCGCTTCGAGGAGACCCGGGACCAGATGAGGGCCATCGAAGAGATCAAGGCGGACATGTCGGCCCCGCGCCCCATGGACCGGCTGGTGGCGGGCGACGTGGGCTACGGCAAGACCGAGGTCGCGCTGCGCGCGGCCTTCAAGGCCGTGGCCGACGGCCGCCAGGTGGCCGTGCTGGTGCCGACCACCGTGCTGGCTCAGCAGCACTTCAACACGTTCACCGAGCGGTTCGGGCCGTTCCCGGCGCGCGTGGAGCTGCTGTCCCGCTTCCGGAGTCCCCGGGATCAGAAGGCCGTGCTCGCCGGGCTGGCCTCGGGGGCGGTGGACGTCGTGATCGGCACGCACCGGCTGCTCTCCAAGGACGTCGCCTTCAAGAACCTGGGGCTGCTGGTGGTGGACGAGGAGCACCGCTTCGGCGTCGCCCACAAGGAGCGCATCAAGCGCCTGCGCACATCGGTGGACGTGCTCACGCTGACGGCGACGCCGATCCCGCGCACGCTCTACATGTCGCTCTCCGGGGTCCGCGACCTGTCGGTGATCGAGACCCCGCCGCTCGACCGCCTGCCGGTCGAGACCGTGGTCACGACGTTCAGCCGCGGGGTGATCAAGGAGGCCATCGAGCGCGAGCTCGAGCGGGGCGGCCAGGTCTTCTTCGTCCACAACCGCGTCCAGTCGCTCCCTTCGATGACGGCCTTCATCCGGAGCCTGTGCCCCGAGGCCCGGGTGGTCATGGCCCACGGCCAGATGGACGTGCGCGAGCTGGAAGCCGTCATGGTCAAGTTCGTCGACGGCCAGGCGGACGTCCTGGTCTCCACGGCGATCGTGGAGTCCGGGCTCGACATCCCGGCATCGAACACCATCATCATCAATCGCGCCGACCGCTTCGGTCTGGCCCAGCTCTACCAGCTGCGCGGGCGCGTGGGCCGCGAGCGCCAGCAGGCCTACGCGTACCTCCTGATCTCGGCGGATGGCCGCCTGGACGAAACCGCTCAGCGCCGGTTGAGGGTGATCGAGGAGATGACCGAGCTGGGCGCCGGCTTCCGGCTGGCCATGCGCGATCTCGAGATCCGCGGCTCCGGCAACCTGCTCGGGGCGGCCCAGCACGGGCACATCGCCGCGGTGGGCTTCGATCTTTACACCAAACTCCTGGCCGAGGCCGTGAGAGAATTGAAGGGTGAACCGCCCGCCGACTCCGTCGAGCCGGTGATCAGCGCGGACGTGGAGGCGCTCCTGCCCGAGAGTTACGTGCCCGAAGTCAACCAGCGTCTGGGTCTCTACAAGCGCCTGGCCGAGGTGTCCCGGCCCGAGGAGATCGCCGAGATCCGGGCCGAGTTCACCGACCGGTTCGGCCCGCCGCCGCCGGCCGTGGACGCCCTGCTCGAGGTGGTGGCGCTGCGCGGGTCGGCCAAGCGCCTCGCCGTCGAGCGTATCGAGGCGCGGGGCGGCCGCGCGGTGCTGACCTTCGCGCCGTCCACCCCGGTGACGCCGGATCAGATCCTCAAGGCTATCGCCCGCAGCCGTGGCGACATGACGCTCAAGAAGGAGTACACCGTGGAGGCGCGCATCCCCCAGGGCCCGTGGCCCGCCGTCCGCGACGCCCTCAGAGGCCTGCTGGAGTCGCTGGCGTGAGAGGCCGGGTCGCGGCCCTCTCGGTGGCCCTCCTGCCGCTGCTAGTGGCGGGGTGCTCGATTCCGAGCTGGGTGCCGCTGGTCGGCAAGGAAAAGCCTCCTGCCGCCGTCAAGGAGGTCTCCAAAGCCCCCGAGCCGCCGCCCACTGCACCCGCCGCCCCGCCGCTCCTCGGTACCAAGCACGAGCCGACAACGCAGACGGACGGCGTGCTGGACCGGGTGATCTGCGTCGTGAACAACGACGCGATCACGCTCTATGAGCTGCAGGAGGCCGAGGCCCAGTACGTCTACGAGTCCAAGGAGCGCCCGCCCGAGGGCGAAGCGCGCAGAACCCTGCAAGATAAGATCCTGAACGTGATGATCGAGAGCCGGATCCAGCTCCAGCAGGCCGAGAAGGAAAAGATCGTCATCGAGGATGGCGAGCTCAACGACAACCTCGGCGACGTCATGAAGAAGGTCAATGCCAAGAACCAGAAGGAGTTCGAGGACATTCTCAAGGCCAACGGCCTGACCCTGGAAGGGGTCAAGAAGCGGCTGCGCGAGCAGCTGATGGTGGAGCGCGTCAAGCGCCGGAAGGTCAACTTGCGGATCTCGGTGACCGAGCAGGACATCGATCGCTACCTGGCGGAGAACCGGGAGAAGCTGGAGACGGGCCTGTCCTTCGAGGCCCGCCACATCCTGCTCCTGCCGGAGGCCGGCAAGGGGGAGGACGGCTGGGCGGCCGCCCGCAAGAAGGCCGACCATGTCTACGCGCTGCTGCTGGAGGGGCAGGACTTCTCCGAGCTCGCCGCGCAGTACTCCGACGACGGGTCCGGCAAGGGCGGCGGCAAGCTGGGGCAGGTCAAGCGGGGTGAGTTGGCGCCCGAGATCGAGGAGGCCATCCTGAAGCTCCGGGTGGGCGAGTCCTCAGCGCCGTTCCGCTCCCAGGTCGGCTACCACCTCTTCCACCTGGACGCCAAGGAGACCCTCACCGGGGAGTCCATGACCCAAGCGCGCAACCAGATCCGGGACATCATGTACCGGCAGAAGTACGAGACGCGGCTGGCGGAGTGGCTGGCGGAGATCAAGCAGCGGGCTATCATTGATATAAGAATGTAGCGCCGCCGGCCGGGGGTCCCGGGGTCCGGGGAAAATAGGTTGACAGGGCTCGCGGGGCTGTGGGAAAGTGGGAGCAGTAGCGCGGTCCAGTACCTCGTACATAATCAACCCGACACAATCAACCCGCCGGAGACTACCATCTCAGAGCCTAGCCAGAAGCGCACCCCGCCGAGGACGGCTGTAACCCCCGATCCGGCAACGTTGGAGAGCGGAGGGGGAGGAGGCAAGAGGATGAATCTGTCCGAACTCAAAGACAAGACCATCACCGACCTGAACAACGTCGCCAAGGAGCTGGGCGTCCAGGGGTTCAGCGGTCTGCGCAAGCAGGAGCTGATCTTCAAGATCCTGCAGGGGCAGGCGGAGCGGGATGGGCTGATTTTCGCCGAAGGCGTCCTCGAGGTGCTGCCGGACGGGTTCGGCTTCCTGCGCGCGCCGGACTACAACTACCTGCCGGGCCCGGACGACATTTACGTCTCGCCCTCCCAGATCCGGCGGTTCGACCTGCGCACCGGCGACACCATCTCCGGCCAGGTGCGTCCGCCCAAGGATACGGAGCGCTACTTCGCGCTGCTGAAGGTCGAGGCGATCAACTTCGAGACACCCGAGCAGTCGAAGGACAAGACCCTCTTCGACAACCTGACGCCGCTCTACCCGATGGAGCGACTGCGGCTGGAGCACGACGCGGAAAATCTCACGACCCGGACCATGGACCTCCTCTGTCCCATCGGCAAGGGACAGCGCGGGCTCATCGTCGCCGCGCCCCGAACCGGCAAGACCGTGCTGCTCCAGAACCTGGCCAACGCCATCGCCAAGAACCACCCCGAGGTGTACCTCATCGTGCTGCTCATCGACGAGCGTCCCGAAGAGGTCACCGACATGCAGCGCTCGGTCAAGGGCGAGGTCATCTCCTCCACCTTCGACGAGCCCCCGCAGCGGCACGTGCAGGTGGCGGACATGGTCATCGAGAAGGCCAAGCGCCTGGTCGAGCACAAGCGCGACGTCGTCATCCTGCTGGACTCCATCACCCGCTTCGCGCGGGCGCACAACGCGGTCATCCCGTCGTCCGGCAAGGTGCTCTCGGGCGGCCTGGACGCCAACGCGCTGCAGCGCCCGCGGCGCTTCTTCGCCGCGGCCCGCAACATCGAGGAAGGCGGCTCGCTGACCATCATGGCGACGGCCCTGGTCGACACGGGCTCCCGCATGGACGACGTGATCTTCGAGGAGTTCAAGGGCACCGGAAACATGGAAGTCCACCTGGACCGGCGCCTGATGGACAAGCGGATCTTCCCCACGATCAACATCGAGCAGACCGGCACCCGCAAGGAGGAGCTCCTGCTGGAGAAGGACGAGCTCCAGAAGGTCTGGCTGCTCCGCAAGGCGCTCTCCCAGCTCAATCCGGTCGAGGCGATGGAGCTCCTGCTGGACAAGCTCAAGATGACCAAGTCGAACAAGGAGTTCCTGGCCCAGATGAACCAGATGGGGTAGCCGTCCGGGGGGCCCCGGCCCGGGCCCCCGAGCCTTCTCCGCCGGCCCTACGCGGCTGGCGGCAACTCCCCAATTTCTTGCGTTTTTCGCCCGCCCCTGCTACTATTTATGCTTCATTCGCCCTTATTCAGGAGGTGCGCCGTGAAGGCTGGCATTCATCCGGGCTACATTGATACGACGATCACCTGCAACTGCGGGGAGGTCATCCACACCCGCTCCACCCAGCCCAGCATCCGGGTGGAGGTGTGCTCCAAGTGCCACCCCTTCTTTACCGGGAAGCAGAAGTTCCTGGACACCGCGGGCCGCGTCGAGCGCTTCCAGCGGAAGTACAAGCGGAAGGCCATCGCGGAGGGGTAGGGCCCGGCTCGGCGACACGCCGCGCCTCGAGCCGAAGTTCCGTCAGCAGTTGGAGTCTCTCAGGTCCCTCGTCGCGGCGGCGCCGCGCTCAGCCCGGCCCTCGCTGAGGGGCTGCCATGTTTGACAAGCTGCGCCAGATCGAGGAGCGCCACCGCGAGCTCACCGGCTCGCTCTCCGACCCCCAGGTGATCGGGCAGCCGCAGGTCTACGCGCGCACCGCCAAGGCCGCCGCGGACCTGTCCGAGACCGTCGAGAAGTTCGAGGAGTACAAGAAGGTGCTGGCGCGGCTCTCCGAGGCGCGCCACATCCTGGCCGAGGACACCGACCGCGAGATGCGGGAGATGGCGCAGGCCGAGATCGACGCGCTCGCGGCGCAGCAGGCCAAGCTGGAGGAGGAGTTGCGCGCGCTGCTGATCCCGCGCGATCCCAACGACGACAAGAACGTCTTCGTCGAGATCCGCGCGGGGACCGGCGGCGACGAGGCGGGGCTCTTCGCCGCGGAGATGGCGCGCATGTACACCAAGTACGCCGAGCGCCAGAAGTGGAAGGTCGAGCTCATGGACAAGCACGAGACCGGCGTCGGCGGCTTCAAGGAAGTGATCCTGTTCATCCAGGGGCGCGGCGCGTGGAGCCGGCTCAAGTTCGAGCGCGGGGTCCATCGGGTCCAGCGGGTGCCTGCCACCGAGTCCAGCGGGCGCATCCATACCTCGACCGTCACCGTGGCGGTCCTGCCCGAAGCCGAGGACGTCGACAT
>JBGPZD010000079.1:0-11019 GCA_041493605.1 Methylomirabilia bacterium | reverse complement strand
GCCGGCCTTCAGGCCGCCGCGGCCGCCGGCGCCCAGGAGGACGAAGCGCCCCACCGGCCTCCTGCCGTCACCGAGGCTCGCCCGGAGCAGGATGAGCCCCCGCCGGCCGCGCCAGCCGGGCGGCGCTTCCTTCAAACGCTCGAGCCTCACGCCCTTGACCGGCTGATCGAGCCGCGCGCGCAGCCACGCGTCAAGCGGCGACCCCCGGCGGGCGCCCGCGGTCACGTGCAGCGCCGCGCCCGCGCCCGGGTGGAAGCAGAGGCCGCCCGCTCGGGCCCCGGTCAGCGCCAGCAGTTTCTTGAGCGTCAGCGCAAAGCCGGCCTCGGGCGAGGTCGCGCGGCTCAACATGGCGACGAGGTCGGGAAAGAGCCGCCCGATTTTCACGGGGCCGGGTCAGAGGCGCGGGACCGCGTCAAAGCCGATCACCCGCTCGCACCAGGCCGCGGCCGCCAGCAGCCGCGCCTCGCCGAAGGCGGAGCCGACGAGTTGGATCGAGAGCGGCAGTCCCGCGGGGTCGACGCCGCTCGGCAGCGCGATGGCCGGCAGCCCGGCAAAGCTCCACGGCGCGCAGAAATAGGGATCGCCGGTCGAGCCCAGCCCCTTGGGCGCCGGCGCCCCGACCGTCGGGGTGAGCAGGGCGTCGAAGCGCGCCGCGACTGGAGCCATGTCGGCGCGGAAGGCGCGCCGGTGCTGCTGGGCGGCCAGGTAGTCCACGGCGCTCAGGGCGCGCCCGGCCTCGAGCGCCTCGCGGATCTTGGGCGGGTACTCCGCGGCATGCTTGGCGAAGAGCGGGGCGTGCCACGCGGCCGCCTCGGCGCGCATGACCAGGCCGCCCGCGTCGTGCAAGCCCTTGAAGGATGACGGCAGCGCCGCGTCGGCCAACAGGGCGCCGGACTTCTCGAGCGCGCGCGCCGTGGCCTCGACGTGAGCGGCCATCTCCGGAGTCGCGCGCTCGAGAAGGGCGCGCAGCACGCCGATCCGGGGCGGCGCGGGATCGGCCGCGGCGATCACGTAATCGTCCAGCGGCGCGCCACTCGAAAGGGGGTCGGCGGAGTCGGGGCCCGCGAGCAACCCCAACGTCAGCGCGCAGTCCTCGACCGTGCGGGCGAAGATGCCCACGTGGTCCAGGCTCCACGACAGCGGGACGACGCCGGCCGTGCTGATCCTGCCATGGGTCGGCTTCAATCCCACGACCCCGCAGTACGCCGCCGGCCGGAGCACCGAGCCCACGGTCTGGGACCCAAGGGCCAGCGGCACCATGCGGGCGGCGACGGCCGCCGCCGGACCGCTCGAGGACCCGCCCGGGGTGTGCTCGGAGTTCCACGGGTTGCGCGTCGGGCTCGGATCCAGGAAAGCGAAGGCCGTCGTCGTGACCTTACCCAGCAGCACGGCGCCCGCGGCCCGCAGCCGCGCCACCGAGGCCGCGTCGGCCGCCGCCGTGCGGTGGGCGAACGGGCCGGCTCCCGCGGTGGTGACCAGCCCGGCGGCGTCGAAGATGTCCTTGAGCGCCAGCGGCACCCCGTGCAGGGCCCCCATGAAGCGCCCCTCGCGCGCCTCGATGTCGCGCTGGACGGCGACCCGAGCCGCGGCGTCGCGGTCCAGGCGCACCCAGGCCTGGACGGCGGGCTCGACGGCGTCGATGCGCTTGAACAGCGCCGCCACCAGGTTGGAGGGCGACACCGACCCCGCGCGGATTCGCCGGGCCGCCTCGGCCGCCGTGAGCTCGTGGAGCGCGGCCATCAGTGGAGCGCCTCCAGCACCTCGGCCACCACCTCGAAGCGGCCGAAGGACGGCATGAGGTAGGCCCCCGCGTACCGCGCCCGCACCTCGCGGACCAGGGACTGGGCCAGCTCGACGCCGGCGCGGAGCCCGCGGTCGCCCGCCTCGCGGATCCGGCGGCGGACCGGATCGGGCACGATGATGCCGGGCACCTCGTTGTGGAGGAACTCGGCGTGGCGCGACGAGTGCAGCGGCAGGATGCCCACGAGGACGGGGATGGGCGAGCGCGTCCGAGCGAAGAAGCGCTCGAGCACGTCGAGATCGTAGACCGGCTGGGTCTGGGCCCAGCGGGCGCCGGCTTCCACCTTGGCGAGGAAGCGCTCCATCTCCTGGGCGGGCTCGGCCGCGGCGGGGTTGAGCGCCACGCCCACGCAGAAGGACGTGGGCTCGCCGATGGAGTTGCCGGTGGCGTCCTTTCCCTCGTTCATGCCCGCCAGGATGCGGATGAGGCCGATGGCGTCCACGTCGAAGACGGCCGTGGCGTTGACGTAGTCGCCGGTCCGGGGCGGGTCGCCGGTCATGGCCAGGATATTGCGGATGTCCATGGCGTGGGCGCCCAGCAGGTCGGCCTGGATGCCCATGAGGTTCCGGTCCCGGCAGGTGAAGTGCATGTTGATGTCGAGCCCGGTGGCCTCGCGCACCAGGATGGCCGTGGGCAGCACGGACATGCGGACGCGGCCGAGGGAGCCGTCGTTGATGTCCAGGATCTCGACGCCCCGCTCCTTGAGCAGCTTGGCTCCCTGCACCAGCTTCTCGATGTTGTGGCCGCGCGGCGGATCGAGCTCCACGGTGACCAGGAACTCCCCGGCCTCGAGCTTGCGCTGGAGCACGGTCGGCGCGGCCGCGGTGGTGACGCCCGGCGCCTCCACGGCTTCGGCGCGCGGGCGGCGCGGCTCCACGCGCGCGGCCGGGCGCCCGGGGACCAGGCGGTCCAGCGCCTCGCGCATGGCGCGGATATGCTGGGGCGTCGTCCCGCAGCAGCCGCCCACCATGCGCGCGCCGGCCTGGACCATGCGCGCGGCGTAGTCGGCCATGTAGGCGGGCGACGAGAGGTAGATGAGCCGCTCGCCCACCCGGCTCGGCAGGCCCGCGTTCGGCTGGATCACGACGGGCAGGCCGCCCGCCTCGGGCAGCATCTGCTCGAGGATGTCGTAGAGCACGCTCGAGCCCACCGAGCAGTTGGCTCCGACGGCCTGGACGGACAACCCGCGCAGCGCGCGGACCACCTCCGCCGCGGTGCGGCCGAGGAAGGTGACGCCGTCGTCGGTGAAGGCGACCTGGGTCACGATGGGCAAATCGGTGATACTCCGGATCGCCTCGACGGCCAGCGCCATCTCGGTGAGGTCCGAGAAGGTCTCGACGATGAAGGTGTCCACGCCGCCTTCCAGCAGCCCCTCGGCCTGCTCGCGAAAGGCGGCCCGCGCCTCGTCGGATTCAATGGAGCCGAGGGGCGCGAGGTACTTGCCGAGGGGACCCATCGAGCCCAGCACGAAGACGTCGCGCCCCATGCTCTCGCGGACGTCGCGCGCCAGCTTGGCCCCCCGGAGGTTGATCTCCCGCACCCGCGCGGCCAGGCCGTGCACGCCCAGCTTGAACCGGTTGGCGCCGAAGGTGTTGGTCTCGACGCAGTCGGAGCCCGCGGCGATGTACTCGGCGTGGATGCCCTGGACGATCTTGGGATCGTTGACGTTGAGCACGTCGAAGCAGGCGTCGAGCGGCACCCCGCGCGCGTAGAGCATGGTGCCCATGGCGCCGTCGCAGAGCAGCGGGCGCTCGCCGAGCCGGGCGATGAAGGGCGCGGCCATGCTAACGCGCCGCCTTCTCGCGCGCGCCGAGCGCGGCGAGCACCCGCGCGGCGACCTGATCGGGCCCGATCCCCGTGGTGTCCACCGTGATGTCGGCTTGGCGGTAGAAGGGCTCGCGCGCCCGGTAGAGCGCCTCCACGTCCTGCCGGCTCCGCCCCGCGAGCATGGGCCGCTCGCCGGCCCGGAGCGCCCGCTCGTAGAGCGTGTCGAAGTCGCCCGAGAGCCAGACCACGGTGCCGAGCGCCTTGAGCGCCGCCGGCCGCCCCTCGCGGCACGGCAGCCCGCCGCCCGTGGCGATGACTTCGCCGCGCTTGAGCGCCAGCAGCCCGAGGGCCTCCTCTTCGAGCGCGCGGAAGCGGGCTTCGCCCCGCTCGGCGAAGATCTCCGGGATGGAGCGGCCCTCCTTGGCGGTGATCATGTCGTCGGTCTCGACCAGGCAGCGGCCGAGCCGCTTGGCCAGGATGCGCCCGACCGAGGACTTCCCCGCCCCCATGAAGCCGATCACGATGATGTTGTCCGCCATGTCTGGAGGAATCGTACCACCTTTGCGCCTATCTTCTGCTGCGTCTGCGCGCCCCCTGAGCCCCTAATTTCAGCATCCTCTTCCACTGCCTTGCCCCAAACCACCTCTTTACGTCCTCCAAATAGCCGGCGACCGTCGGGAGCCCAAATCCCGGAGGCCCACCAAGCCATCGGAGCCGGGCTCTATGCTGCTTGCTGAGACTGTCGAGCGCCACGGCCACTCCGACCATTGCTAAATGCAGGGCCTGAGCTGAATCCTCTCCGCCCGTCCACTCCACCCGTCCATCACCTATCCCCTTAATCTGATACGCGCAGTAGTAGCCCGAGGAGCGTGGGGATCTCCTCGAAAATCGGCGAGGCTTGCCGATCAATATCGTGACTCTCTTGTTTTTCCGGCCGGACAAATCAAGGTCGCGCTTCGCGATGATGGGGCCAACAGATTTGAGCAGCATTCCTCGCTCCATCCGCCCATTCAACGGTGGACGGTGACCTCGGCGGGGGCGCGGCGGTAGGCGCAGTCGCGCATCCAGCAGCGGCGGCACTGGGTGAAGTAGTGGTCCACACGCGCCTCGGGCCCGACGCCGACGAGGAAGGAGATGGTCTTGACCGGGGTCATGAAGCAGGACGCGTTGAGGGCCACTGCGATCGGCTCCCCAGGGCACAGCCGGAACAACGCGCGCTGCTCGGCGGTGTCCCAGCCGGCATAGCCTGGGCTGATGCGGTTAGTCACCCGGAGGCCGTCGGGCAGCGCCGCCTGGCACAGGAGATCGTTGGCGTACTCGGCCAGGCTCTCGGCGGCCGCCGAGCCCACGCTGTCGAGCATGACCGCCAGAGGGAACTCGCGCGCGTCGAAGAGCGCCCTCACGCGCTCTTCGATGGCGTCTCCCACCGTGCCGATGCCGGCGCCGACGGCCGCGAGCGGGCCCCACAGCCGGCCGATCTCGGGGATGTGGAGGGTCTCGCCTGCCGCCTCGATCGTATCGGGCGCCTGCCGGCTGACCGGGACCGCGCGGTAGACGACCCGGGGCTCGATCAGCCGCTCGCCCAAGGCCAGGGCCTCATCGAAGAGCGCGACCACCTCCGCGCTCGGCAGGTCCACGCCGCGCTTATAGCCCTGGAAGCGGAGGACCTCGTCACGGTCGATGCGGACAGGCAGCCGATCGAGAACGACGGGGACGGGCGAGAGGACGCGGAGCGCCGCGGTCACCGCTTGCGGCGGGAGCGCACGACCTCGGCGATGAGGCGGATATGGTCGGGCCCCGAGCCGCAGCAGGCCCCCACGATATTGCACCCGGCGTCGAGCAGGGCGGGGTAATCCTTGGCCATGGCCTCGGGACCGAGCTCGTAGGTGGTCTGGTCGCCGGTGGTGATGGGCAGGCCGGCGTTGGGATAGGCGATGAGCGGCGCCTGGGTGACGGCGCGCATCTCGCGGATGATGACGACGGCGCGGTCCGGGCCGCGCCCGCAGTTCATCCCCACGACGTCGGCGCCGGCCCCGACCAGGTTGAGCGCGACGGCCGCGGGGCTCTCGCCCCACATGGTGCGGTCGCGGTCGTGCATCTCCTCGTACTGGAAGAACATGGTGGCCATCACGGGCAGGTCGGCGGCGGCCTTGCACGCCGTGATCGCCGCGATGGCTTCCTGGGGAAACATCATGGTCTCCACCGCGAAGATGTCCACGCCGCCCTCGGCGAGGGCCGCCGCCTGCTCCTTGAACGTCTGGACGTACTCCTCGTCGCTGGTGTCGCCGAGCGGCTCGTACTCCACCGGCAGCCGGCTGGTCGGGCCGATAGAGCCGGCCACGAAGCGGCCGGGCGGGCAAACCGACCGCGCCAGCATCGCGCCCTTGATGTTGAGCTCGCGGGTGCGGTCCCCGAGCTGGTACTCGTTGAGCTTGAGGCGCGCGCCGCCGAAGGTATTGGTCTCGACGACGTCGGAGCCGGCGTCGAAGTAGCCCTTGTGGATGCCGCGGACGACTTCAGGGTGCGTGTCGTTCCAGAGCTCCGGGCAGGCGCCGTTGGCGAGCCCGGCCGCGAAGAGCGCGGTGCCGTAGCCGCCGTCGAAGATCAGGAGCTCGCCGGCGCGGACCCGCTCGACGATCTCCCAGCCGCGGGGACGGGACGGCATCAGGCGCTCACCGGGACGCCGAGCAGCTCCTTGGCGCGCGTCACCGCGATCGTCGAGTCCCGGGCGTAGCCGTCGGCGCCGATCTCGTCGGCGTAGGCCTGGTTCACCGGGGCGCCGCCGATCATGACCTTGACGCGCTGGCGCAGGCCGGCCTTCTCCAGGGCGTCGATGGTCCGCTTCATGGCCGGCATGGTCGTGGTCATGAGGGCCGAGATCCCGACGATCTGCGCGCCGTGCTCCTCGACCGCGGCCACGAACTTCTCGGGCGCGACGTCGCGGCCGAGATTGTGCACCTTGAACCCCGCGCCCTCGAGCATCATGGCGACCAGGTTCTTGCCGATGTCGTGGAGATCGCCCTGCGCCGTGCCGATGACCACCACGCCCAGGTTCTGGTTGGCGCCCCCGGCCTTGGTGATGAGCGGCTTGAGCAGGTCGAGCCCCGCGTACATGGCCCGCGCCGAGAGCAGCACCTGCGGCACGTAATACTCGTTGCGCCTGAACTTCTCGCCGACGACGTCCATGCCCGGGATCAGGCCGCGGAAGATGAGCTCCTTCGGGTCCATGGAGAGCGCCAGACCTTCCTGCGTCTTGCGCGCCACGGTCTCCTTGTCGCCCAGGATCAGGGCGCGCGCCATGATCGGGTAGTCGAAGCCGTCGTCGCTCATGCGGGGATCTGGACGCCTCCGGGCTTCACGGTTTGGTAGCCCGCTTTCTGCCAGGCGGTCATGCCGCCGATGACATTGTACCAGTCGGTCATGCCCTCGCGGCTCAGCGCGCTGATCACCGTGCTCGAGCGCAGCCCGCCCGCGCACAGCACGGCCTTGGGCCGGCCTGCCGGCACCTCGCCCATGCGCCGCACGGCCTCGCCCATGGGCAGGTGCACGGCGCCGTTGATGTGGCCCTCGTCCCACTCGAAGGGCTCGCGCACGTCGATCACCACCAGATCCGGCCGCTCCTCGCGCATGGTGGCCAGGTCGTGCACCGTGATCTGGGGCACGGTGGCCAGGTCGAAGCCCAGGCTCCGCCAGTCGGTCATCCCCCACTGCAGGTGCCCCGCGATATTGTCCAGCCCGATGCGGGACATGCCCTGCGCGGCGCGGCCGAGATCGGTGGGGCTGGCCGCCACCAGGATGATGGCGGCGTCGGCCGGCACGAACCAGCCCACGCGGGTGGAGAACTGCGGGCTCTCGATCCAGACATTGACGGCGCCGGGGATATGCGCCTGGCCGTATTCCTCGGGGCTTCGCACGTCGAGCACGCAGGCGCCCTTGGCCACGGCATCCCGCACCTGCGGCGCCGACAGCGGCTGGGGCTCGCCCGTCGGGGGCAGCGCCTGGGCGCGGTTGCGGGCGATGATGCGGTCGAAATTGGGCGGCTTGGGCGGCAGCCCGGTCATGAGGCGGCGCACGAAGGTGTCGACGTCCCCGGCCTGGAGCGCCGGGTTGAAGCGCCGCTCGAATCCGATGGTCGAGGCGGTCTTGCTGGACATCGCACGGCCACAGCTCGAGCCCGCGCCGTGGGCCGGATAGACCTCGACGCTGTCGGACAGGGTCAGCAGGCGCGTCGTCAGGCTCCGGTAGAGGTTGGCCGCGGCCTGCTCGCCGCCGAAGTCGGGCCGGCCGACGTCACCGATGAAGAGGGTGTCACCCGTGAGCACGAACCACGGCTCGGTGCCCCGGCTCAGATCGGTCACCAGCAGCGAAATGCTGTCGGGCGTGTGGCCGGGCGTGTGGAGCACCTTCAGCGACACGTTGCCGACGCGCAGGTCGGCGCCGTCGTCCACCGCCGCGTGGGCGAAGGCCGCCCGGGCCGCCGGGTGGATGTGGATGGGCGCGCCGCTCTTGGCCGCCAGCGCCTGGTTGCCCGAGACGTGGTCGGCATGGACATGGGTATCGATGATGTGGGTGATGGTCAGGCCCTTGCGGCGGGCCATCGCGACGTATTCGTCCACCCGGTCGCGGGCCGGGTCCACCACGACCGCCTCCCCGGCCTGGCCGCAGCCGATCAGGTAGGACAGGCACCCGGCTTCCTCGTTGAGGATCTGCTGGAAGATCATCGACGAAATCTTCCCACAGAGACGGATAGTTGCGCAAGGGCGGCGCCGGAGGCAGAGTCGCCTTGACCCCCCGAAGGCTGGTAGATTAGAATCGTTGGAATTGTGAAACCGCCAAACCGGGGGGGAGTCTGCGTGTCATGAAGGTGAAGGTGCTGGGCGCCTACGGCAGCGAGGGACCGGGCCAGCGGCCCACCGCCTTCCTCGTCGATGACCGCGTGCTGGTGGACGCGGGCACGGTGGGAGGCGCGCTCTCCGTGGCCGAACAGATCGAGATCGAGTACGCCCTGCTGAGCCACGCCCACCTGGACCACATCGCCGGGCTCGCCTTTCTCACGGACACCCTGGCCATGGTCGCCCCCGACCGGAGAGTGACGGCCTGCAGCATCGCCCCGGTGATCGAGGCCCTCCGCACCCACGCCTTCAACGACGCGCTCTGGCCCAACTTCACCACCATCCCCTCGGCGTCGAGCTCCGTGCTCGCGTTCCGGACGCTGGCCGAGGATGTCGAGGCGCGCGTGGGCGAGCTCTGGGCGACGCCGGTGACGGTGGACCACACCGTGCCCACGACGGGCTACGTGATCCACAACGGCGAGACGGGCTTCGTCTTCAGCGGCGACACGGGCCCGACCGAACGCCTCTGGCGCACGGCGCGAGAGATGCGCGGGCTCAGGGCGCTGATCGTGGAGACCGCGTTCCCGAACCGGCTCGACGGGCTGGCCAAAGCTTCGGGCCATCTCACCCCGGCCATGCTCAAGCGCGAGATGGACAAGATGCCCCCGGACGTTCCCCTCTGGATCTTCCACATCAAGCCGCAGCTCTACCAGGAGACGGCCGAAGAGCTGGCCAAGATCGACCCCACCCGCATCCACATCCTCGAGCAGGGCAAGACCTACACCATCTAGCTCCTCGCCCGGGCGAAGAGGAACTCGCCCAGCCAGCCGTTGACCGCCTCCGGGTGCTCGATCTGCGGAAAGTGGCCGCAGCGCTCGACCCACCGCCCCTCCGCGCCCCGGATCCCCTCCGCCGCCGCCGCCGCATGGGCCAGCGGCACGACCGGGTCCTGCCGGCCGTGGATCACGAGAGTGGGCCGGTCCCACTGGGCCAGCGCGTCGCGGTAGGTCTCGGCCCGCGCCGTGAAGTCCGCCCGGACACCCCGCAGCGTGGCCAGGTAGGCGGCGCGGCCCTCGGGTGTCGTGCGGGCCCGGAACTGGTGGGCGACGAGGAAGGCGATCTCCTCCGGATCGGGCAGGGCGAAGCAGCGCGCGAGCGCGGCCGCGCAGATGCGCGGCGTGATCAGGGTCGAGACGAGCTCGCCCACGCCGGGGAGCGCCATGAGCCGGTAGGCGAGCGAGGGGCGCAGCGGGAAGCCCGGCACGGCCGGGCTCACCAGCGCGAGCCGCTCCACCCGGGCCGGATTGGCGAGGGCGCAGGCGACGGCGACGCCGCCGCCCAGCGAGTGGCCGACCAGCCGGACGCGGTCCACCTCGAGCGCGTCGAGCAGGCGGTCCACCACCTCGGCGAAGAACGGCAGCGCGTACTCGCACCGGGGCTTGGCGGATTGCCCAAAGCCGGGCAGGTCGAGGGCGATGACGGTGCCCTGCGACGCGAGCGCCGCGATGGTGCCGCGCCACGACTCGGCGAAGGCGCCCAGGCCGTGGATCAGCAGCGTGGCCGGCCCGTGCCCGGCCGTCGTGTAGTGGAGCTCGAGCCCGTCCAGCGCCCCGCCCGAGAGAGTGATCCGCGCCATGTCCGGCCGCCGGGTCAGGAGCGGGCCGCGTCCGGGCCGTCGAGCAGGCGGCTCAGGCGGTCGCGGAACGGAAACAGGCTGAAGAGCCCGCCGGTGTGGATGAAGCAGACGCGCTGGCCGAGCGCCCTGGGATCGCGGGCCAGCGTGTCCGCGAGCCCGGCGAACGCCTTGACGGTGTAGACGGGGTCGAGCAGCACGCCCTCCTGGCGCGCCAGGCTGACGATGGTGCCCAGCGCCTCATCGCTCACGCCCGCGCGGCCAGCGCCCTGATAGCCGTCGAGCAGGTGGATGGTCTTCGGCACGTCGATGGCGAAGCCGAAGCGGCGGATGGCCTTCTCGATGGTGGCCGTGATGTGGCCGCGGACGTGGTCGGCCGGAAACGCGATGGGCACGCCCACGATTTCGGCCGGCAGCCCGGCCAGCTGCTTGCCCATGAGCAGCCCGGCCTGACTGCCCCCGCTGAAGGCGGTGACGACCACCGTGTCGAAGCGCGGGGCGCCGTGGTTGATCTGCTCGGCCAGCTCGACGGCGCATTCGACGTAGCCCAGCGCGCCGACCTCGTTGGAACCGCTCTCCGGAATGATGTAGGGCTTCCCGCCCCGGGCCCGGACCTCCTCGGCCAGCCGCGCGAGCGCCTCGTCAGCCTTGCCGAACTCTTCGTCGGAGAGATAGCGCACCTCGGCGCCCAGCAGCCGGTCCAGGAGCAGGTTGCCGTCGTAAGCCTCGGGCCGGGCGCCCTTCACGGCCAGCACCGCGCGCAGCCCGAGCCGCGCCGCCACGGCCGAGACCGCGCGGCAGCAATTGGACTGGAGCGTCCCGCAGGTCACCAGCGTATCGGCGCCCTGCGCGAGGGCGTCGCCGACGAGGAACTCGAGCTTGCGGACCTTGTTGCCGGACTCGAGCAGCCCGGTGAGGTCGTCGCGCTTGAGGTAGAGCTCGACGCCCAGGTGGCGCGACAGCCGGTCGAGCTTCAGGATGGGCGT
>JBGPZD010000048.1:0-16859 GCA_041493605.1 Methylomirabilia bacterium | reverse complement strand
TGACCTCGAGGGCGCGCGTGATAGCGGCGATCTTCCGCCCGCGCCCCGCGCCGTCGACGCCGGTGCCCAGCCCCGTCACGTCCTCGACGGGCGCGCCCGTGAGCGCCGCGACCATGGCGCTGGCCGCCGTGGTATTGGCGATGCCCATCTCTCCCGTGCCGATGAGGTCGAGGCCCGGAAGCCGCTCGGCCTCAACCAACGCGATGCCGACCTCCACGGCCGCCAGCGCCTGCTCGCGGCTCATGGCGGGGCCGCGGGTGAAATTGGCCGTGCCGGGCGCGATCTTCCTCGCGCGGAGCGCGGGGTGGTCGGGCAAGGGCAAGGCCACGCCCAGGTCGGCCACGACCACGCGCGCCCCCGCGTGGCGCGCCAGCACATTGACCGCGGCGCCGCCCCGGATGAAGTTCTCCACCATCTGGGCAGTGACGGCTTGCGGGTAGGCGCTGACGCCCTCTTCGGCGACGCCGTGGTCGCCCGCCAGAGTGAAGATCACGGCGTGGCGCAGCGGCGGAGGGCACTGCCCCGTGATCTCGGCCAGCCGGCGCGCCAGCTCCTCGAGACGCCCGAGACTGCCCGGCGGCTTGGTGAGCTGGTCGAGCCGCCGCTGGGCCTCGAGGCCCGCCGCGGCGCCCGGCACGGCGATCCGCTCAAGGAGCTTCGGGAGCGCGCTCATGGCTCGGGGGCGGCGGGACGTCTTTGATGGACAGGGGCAGGCCGGCGACCATCAGGGTGACTCGGTCGGCGGCCGCGGCCGCCCGCTGGTTCACCCCGCCCAGGAGATCCTGGAAGCGCAGGCCGATCTCCGTGGGCGGATGGACGCCTGCGCCCACCTCGTTGGTGACCAGGATGAGCGAGACCGCGCGCTCGCCGATGAACTTGGCGAGCCCGTCGGCCGCCGACAGGATGCTCTCGTCGCCGTCGCCCCGCGCGAGGAGGTTGGACACCCAGAGGGTGAGGCAGTCGAGGACGATCAGGTCGTGACGGCCGGCCAGCCGGCGGCAGGCCGCGACGGGATCCACCGGCTCTTCCACCGTGGTCCAGTCGGCGGGCCGCTCGGCCCGGTGGCGGGCGATGCGGGAGGCCATGCCGGCCTCGCGCGCCTGGGCGGTGGCGAGGAAGGCGGTGCGGACGCGCTCAGCGCGCGCCCGGTCGAGGGCAAAGCGGCTCTTGCCGCTGCGCGCCCCGCCCAAGATGAGATGCGTTCGTGAGGCGACCGTCACCCGGGTCCTCCCGCGAAGACCGGTATGGGGAATGCGGGCGTCCGGGCAGGTCTCCTGGCTCTCGGATCATCCTACTCCCCACGCCTTCCCGGCTCGGTCTCACCAAAGCCAGTGGCTGACCGTGGGTTTCGTCCCCGATTACAGTGACGGGGTCGCGGCGGATTCACACCGCCTTCCCTGGGGCCCGCATCGGCGGGCCACCCGGACACCGTGAACGCGCTGACCGTAGCAGAGGGGAGGCGTCACGTCAAGGCGGCCGACTGCGCCTGAGCGCCGGCCGGCGCCACCGCGCTAGCGCTGGTCGGGGAAGTCGTCGCGGACGCTGACGCTATTGGCGGGGGTGAGCTCCAGGACCATGTCCTGGCTGGGCTTCAGCTCCACGCGGAGCCGCCAGGTCGGCTGGCCCGCGATCTTGTTGGTGATCTTGTAGGACCCGGGCACGATGCTGGGGAACTTGAAGCGCCCCTCTTCATCGGTGCGCAGATTGTAGCGCGCCTCCCTGGTGGGGCTGTCGGGCTGCCCCATCAGGAACAGCTGCATCCGGCGCATGGGCTGGGGCGGCTGGCTGCCCTCGGCAAACAGGGCCCGGCCCTCCAACCCCGCGAGGCCGGGCTGGCGTTCCTCCTCCCGGTCGGCGACGGGCTCGGACGGGCGCGGGATGGCGCCGACGCTGATGAGCCAGCGACGCGCCGCCTCGACCTCGGGCGAGCCGGCCTCGCCGCGCTCGAGCACCCACTTGAACTCCAGGCTGGCTTCGTCCTTGAGGTTTTGATAGGAGGCCGCCACGGCCAGGCCGTAGTGGAGCGGCAGGCTCTCGGGCTGCGTCTGGAGCGCCTGGTGGTAGAGCGCGGCGGCCTTCGCATAGTCGCCGCGGTCGAGCGCCTCGGCGGCGAGCGTGGCCGTGTCGGCGGCCGCCTTGGGCGGCGCGGCGGGCGGGCTCTGGCAGGCGCCGAGCGCGAGCGCCAGCAGGCCGAGCCATAGGAACGCCGTCCGCTTCACTAGCCAGCCACTTCCTTGTAGGTGCCGGGAACGGGGAGGAACGGAGGGGGGGTCGTACCCATGGGGTGCGTCGCGTAAGCGCAGTTCCACTGGATCAAGGAGTTGCCTAATGCAGTGGTGTCGATGGAGGTGGAGGAGGTGTCGCGGATATTCTGGCTGATGACCGCGCCATCGATCTGCCCCGTCCCGGTGCCGAGATAGGTGAAGTCGTTCTGGGCGTAGACCAGCCCGTGCATCTCAAAGCTGCCATGGATCGTCAGCGCCCCCGCCACGACGAGCATCCCGCTGAAGGTGGGTCTGCCTGTGATGGGATCGGTGGCGGCCGGGGCATTGCCGGAGATGTCGACGTTGGCGAAGTCGGTTGTGGGCGTGGTATTGGGCCCGTTGACGTCGATGTTGGTGCCGCTGACGGTGTCCACGTAGATGATGCCGTTCGGCATCTGGTTGCTCGAGTTGAACGAGACCGTGCCCTGGTAATAGGTGCCGTTCTTCTTGGCCAGGGCCTTGAGGGAGTTCAGATCGGCATTCGTGAACGTATAGGCGTTGAACGACGCGTCCGGCACGTTCTGGATCACGTCGGAGCTTTGGTTCGCGATAGCGTTGCCGTCAGTTCCTCCCAAGATACTTGCGGATCCGCTGATCGTCGTCGCGCCCTTGCTCCAGCTGCCGGGCTTGGGGCCACAGGGCAGGCTCGTGTCCAAGTGCGAGTCAATGGTCGCGTGCCCGCCGGCGTCGATCTCCCCGCGGACGGTGAGGCCGGCAGGCGGTGGGCTGCCGAAGAAGAGGAACTGCGAGACCGTGACCACGATCTTCTGCTTGGCCCGCGGATTGGCCGTGTCGTTGGGCACCCAGCTGTCCACGGTAACGCAGCGCTCATTCGCGGCCGCGCACCCGGCCCCGCCGTTCGTCACCGTGACCCGGAAGCCGCCGACGTTCGTCCCGCCGAGGGGGACCATGATGAGCACGCTGCCGTCGTAGGGCGCCGGCGCAGTGGTGCCGCCCCACGCGGCGACGGCGGGGATGCCGTTGGCGTCGGCGTCGTTGTAGAGGGCCCACACGGCCCGCTCCAGGCCGGACTCGCCGATGGCTCGCGCCCGGGCCACCATCAGCTGGTTATTGGCAATCGTCGGCTCGCTGGCCGACAGCACCGAGAAGCCGATGATGAGTACCGAGAGGACCAGCAGCGTCAGCAGCGCCATGGTCAGCGCCACGCCGCGCCGGTCGGTCAGGACGTCGACGAGAGTGCGCAAGTTCATCGCGGGTCTCCTCGTGCTCACACGTTCCGCAGCAGGATCATGCACTCCATGCTCACCCTCTGCTTGCCGAACGCGGCCAGGGCGGCATCCTCGGTCTGGGTCTGGATCTGCACCTTGATGACTCTAACCGAGCCGGCCACGCCGGTGGTCGTGCCGGTGTTCGTCGAGCCGTCGTAGGCAGAGTAGTAAGTGAAGGTCAGGCTCTGGACGCCGCCCGTCAGGGCGATCATGCCGTTGACCGGATCGGTGCGATTGAGCGTGGTCCCGGAGAGGCTGTAGCGGATCGAATTGCCGTTTTCGTCCACGAAGGTGATGTCCTGGCCGTTGGGAATCGAGGTGACGGACAGGGCGGTGCGCAGATCGCGCGTGATCAGGTCGAGGGCGATGCGGGCGTTCTGCTGGGCCTCCACGCGGTTGGAGCCCAGCAGGAAGGCCTGCTGGCCCTGCTGCTGGAGCGTGAAGATGCCCGCCATCACCATGCCAACAATGGCCGTGACCACCAGGAGCTCGGCCGCGGCGAAACCCCTATGATTGTAAAAGGCTTTCAGCATGGCGCTCACCTCTGTGCGATGTACATGGTCAGGATCGCCGACTTCGTCGTGCCGGATGCGGCCTGTCCCACGCCGGTCAGCGGCGTGTAGCGCACCGAGACCGTTACTTGGCGGAGGCCGGCGTTCGTGATGCCGCTGCATCCGCCCCCCACGCCGCAATCGGTCACGCGCACCGTGCGGATATAGCCGCCGTATGGGGCGGCCAAGGGGCTCTCGTCGGGAAAGGTCACGGTCGCGCCGCTTTGGGGGGGTGTGGTCGACGACGGCGAAATACCGATATTGTCCGCCACCGGCGAGGCCGTCCAGGTCGCGTTGCGCACCTGCTCGAGCCGCTGGTTGGCCAGGAAGGTGGCGGTGGAGAGCTGGTTCCCCTCCTGCATGCCGTAGCTGGCCAGCGGGATCACGGATGCGAGCGCGACCAGCCCGACCCCAATGATGGCCACGGCGACCAGGATCTCCGCGAGGGTCATTCCGTCTCGGTTCCTGAATTTCGTCAGCATCCCAGCGTCCCCCTAGGGCCCGATCGTGAGGCGGCCGGAGGCCGAAACGTTCACGTGCAGCGAAAGGCCCGTGTCCGAGTTCGTGATGGTGTAGCTCGCCGCTGGCGTCGCACCTCCGAGGTAGTTGAAGACAGGGTTGGCCGACGCGCTGAGCGCGATGCCCGTGGGCGCCTTGACGTTGCCGGCTGCGTCGGTGCCCGGCCCCACCCAGACGGTGCCGCCGCAGCCGCCCTGACGGTAATTCATCGCCGTGGCGGTGACCTGCACGCAGACGTTGTTATTGTCGCGGATCGCGAGCTGGCGCCCCTGATTGATGAAGCCGGCGATGTCTTCGGCAGCCGTCTTGAGCTTCGCGCCCTGGTAGTAACTGATGAAAAAGGGCGCGGAGGTCGCCGAGAGAATGCCAATCGTGGCGACGACCACCATGAGCTCGGCGATGCTGTAGCCTCCCTGCAACCGGGCGCGCCTGCCCAGCAGCGTGCTCATGAGGCCAGATAGCCGATCCTTTCCTCGCATGGGGAGCGACTCTGCTATCTAGCAAGAAGGGGGCCGCGCTTGGCAAAGGGGTGGGATTGGGGAGCCAGCCGACCCACAAGGCCCGTCTGGCTGGGCGGGCCCAGGATCGGTCCAAAGAATTAAAAGCTTACCGGCAGCTCCCCCAAGCGCTTGGATCTCACGTGCATCGTCGGATAGACCCGGGGCTGAGTGGAGATTCCTTTGTGGGCGAAACTGTCCGCGGGCTGGACGCTCTGTCTGTCAGCGCGCGAACGCTCCCCGGGGTACCCGTGAGCCCCGCCAACCTTGTTCGGCTCGGCAGGGGCCCCCCAGTCTGCCGATGCCCACCCCTGGGCCCACCGAAACCGCTACGCTGAACCGGACGCCTGCGATGGTCAAGTGCGTCTCGCGTCAGCGCCGGCGGGCGTCAGGCTGGCCCTTCTCGAACTCCTGTGCCATCGCGGGATTGAGCGCCTTGAGCGCCGCCAGCTCGACGTCGGCGCGCTCGCGGTCGCCGAGCGCCGCGTAGGCGCGGGCCAGCCAGAACCGAGTGGCGGCCACTCTGGGCGAGAGCGTCACGGAGCGGCGCAGCGCCTCCGCCGCTTCCTCGGCCTTGCCCTGCTGCAGGAGCGCCTGGCCGAGGAAGCTCAGCGTGTCGGGATCGTCGGGCCAGAGGGCCATCGCCTCCCGGAAGAGCGCGATGGCCTCGGCGGCGCGGCCCGCCCGTCCCAGCTCGGCGCCGCGGCCGCGCAGCGCCTGGCCGAGGTTGGGGCGGAGATTGGGGAAGTCCGGCTTCTCCGCGTAGGCCTGGCGCAGCAGCCTCACGGCGTCCTCATTCCGTCCCTGCCGGCCATAGACGGCGCCCAGGTTGGCCGTGGCGCCGGTGAGTGTCGGCTGAAGGCGCAGCGCCTCCTTGAACTCCGCCTCGGCCTCGGCGTAGCGCTCCTGGAAGACGAGGGCGGTGCCCAGGTTGTTGTGGGTGGGCGCGCGGCCAGAACGCAGCGCGAGCGCCCGCCGGTACTCGGCCTCGGCGTCCGGGTACCGCTTCCGCTCGAGCAGGGCGTTGCCCAGGTTGTTGTGGCAGATCATGCAGTCGAGGTCGAGCCCGAGCGCGGCCGCCCACAGCGTCTCCGAGTCCTTCCAGGACTTGGTCCCCTCCCACGCGCCGGCGGCCAGGATGACGAGCGCGGCGGCCGCCGCGGCCAGCGTCACGGGCGCGACCCAGCGCCCCACGCGCCGGGCCTGGACCAGGCCGAGCGCCCACGCGAGCGCGCCACCGGCCAGCACGGCGAAGCCCAGGCCCGAGATGTAGCTGTAGCGGTCGTGGGCGAGCTGATAGCCGGCGTGGACGGCGCCGCTCACCGGCAGGATCATCAGCGCCGAGAAGACCCATGCCGCGAGACCGCCGGGCCAGCGGCGCGCCAGCGCGACCAGGACGGCCGTCACGATCACCAGGCCGACGGCGGGCGCGAGGAAGCGCCAAGCCAGCGGATCCACGCGCGGCGGCAGCTCGTAGAGCGGCGACAGCCCCACCGGCCAGAGCCACTTCCACGGGTAGAACCAGAAGCTGTAGGCCGTCATCGCCAGGCGCGCGGGCACTCCGTACTCGCTGTAGGGCGTGACGATGGCGCCCATGCGCACCGAGATCATGGCCCCCACCGCGCCGGCCGCGGCGAGGACGGCGTAGGGGATCTTCTCGACGATGACGCGGCGCCAGCCCAATCGGCCGACCCGCCCGAGCGGATAAACGTCCATCAATAGGATTGCGGCCGGCAGGGTCATGGCCGCGGATTTCGAGAGCAGGGCCGCGACGAACGCCCCGACCGAAGCCCATCGCCAGCCGCGAGGCGACGCCGCGCCGTCGTCCACCGAGCGCAGGTAGGCCAGCGCCGAGAGCAGGAAGAAGAGCGCGTAGAGCACGTCCCGCCGCTCGGTGACCCAGGCCACCGACTCCACGCGCAGCGGATGGAGGCTGAAGACCAGGGCCGCGAAGGCGGCGCCGAGGGCAACCGTCCCCTCACCCTGTGAGGAGGAGAGGGAAGCCCGGAGCAGGCGGCGCGCGAGGAAGTAGAACACGAGCGCGTTCGCCGCGTGCAGCAGCAGGTTGCCCAGGTGGTAGCCCCACGGGTTCATGCCCCCGAGGGCATAGTTGAGGCCGAGCGTCATCCAGGTCAGCGGGATGTAGTGGCCGAGCAGGGTCGCCGTCCACATCCACTTGAGCTGGGCCCAGCCCAGGCCGCGGAAGTCCTCGTTGGCGACGAAGTTGGCCTGATCGTCCCAGTTGACGAACTGGCCCTGGAGCGCGGGGAGAAACGCCACGACGCTCAGCACGGCGACGAGAACGGGGAGGAGCCGGCGGAGGAGGGTCACGACCGCGCGAGCCGGTCGAGCAGCCTGCGCTCCCGCTTGGTCGGGCGCCCCAAACCTCGCGGGCGGTAGACGGGCGGCGGGACGCGCGCCGCCTTGGGCGGCGGGGGCGGCGTGAGGTCTTCATAGAGCAGGGCGGCCTGGGCTCCCGATCCCCTCCGCTCGCTCAGAGCGCGGACGCGCACAATCTTCTTGCTCCGGGTCAGGGTGACGTGGAGGAGATCGCCCGGGCGCACCGACCGAGAGGGCTTGGCGGCCTGCTCGTTGATGTCCACCTTGCCGCCGTTGCAGGCCGCTGCGGCCAGCGATCGGCTCTTGAAAAAGCGCGCCGCCCAGAGCCACTTGTCGATGCGCAGGTCGCCCATGACGCACTTACCGTAGCACAGGGCCTACGTTATACTCACGAAGCGCCGGAGCGCCGAGCGCGGGGAGAGCGCGAATGTCCTGGGAGCCGGAGATCAGGGAGCTGCAGCGCCGCATGGAGCTGGCCCGACGCATGGGCGGCGAGGCCAACGTCGAGCGCCAGCACAAGGGCGGCAAGCTCACCGTGCGCGAGCGGGTCGAGCGTCTGCTCGACAAGGGCTCCTTCCACGAGACTGGCGCGCTGGCCGGCGTGCCGGTCTACGAGGACGGCCGGCTGACGGACGTCCGCCCCGCCAACTTCGTCATGGGCACGGGGTGCATCGACGGCCGGCGCGTGGTGGTGGGCGGGGACGACTTCACGGTGCGCGGCGGCGCCGCCGACGGCTCCATCCGCGGCAAGCAGATCTACAGCGAGCGCATGGCGCTGGACCTGCGCCTGCCCTTGATCCGGCTGGTGGACGGCACGGGCGGCGGCGGCAGCGTCAAGACCTACGAGCAGACCGGCCGCACCTACGTCCCCGGCAACCCGGGCTACGACCTGATCGTGCGCGCCATGTCCGAGATCCCCGTGGTCGGCGCGTGCATGGGCTCGGTGGCGGGCCTGGGCGCGGCCCGCGTGGCCGCCTCCCACTTCTCCGTCATGGTGCGCGGCAGCTCCCAGCTCTTCGTGGCCGGGCCGCCCGTCGTCAAGCGCGGCATCGGCGAGGACGTGGACAAGGAAACGCTGGGCGGCTCGCACATCCACGCCCGCGGCTCCGGCGCCGTGGACAACGAAGCCGAGTCGGAAGAGGAGGCCTTCGACCAGATCCGCCGCTTCCTGTCCTACCTGCCGTCGAACGTGTGGGAGGCGCCGCCGCTGGGCCCGCAGGCCGACGACCCGGCGCGCCGCGAGGAGGAGCTGCTGTCGATCATCCCGCGCAGCCGCCGCCGCGGGTATGACGCGCGCCGCATGCTGCGGCTCGTCTTCGACCACGACTCGCTCTTCGAGATCGCGCCCTACTACGGCCGTCCCCAGATCACCGGCCTGGCCCGGCTCAACGGGCGCGCGGTGGGCGTCATGGCCTGCGACCCGGCCTTCCATGGAGGGGCGCTCACGGCCGACGGCTCGGAGAAGATGACGCGCTTCATCGACCTCTGCGACACATTCCACCTGCCCGTCGTCAATTTCGTCGACCAGCCGGGCTTCCTGATCGGCGTGCAGGCCGAGCGGGCGGGCACGATCCGAAAGGGCGTGCGGGCCATGTCGGCCGTCTATCACGCCACCGTGCCGTGGGTGACCATCATCGTGCGCCGGGTGTTCGGCGTGGCCGGCGCCGCCCACGGCAACGTCCAGGCGCTCAACCTGCGCTACGCCTGGCCGTCGGGGGACTGGGGCTCCCTGCCGCTCGAGGGCGGCATCGAGGCCGCCTACCGAAGAGAGCTGGACGCGGCGCCCGATCGTGAGAAACTGATGAAGGAGATCGAAGACCGGCTCAATGCGCTGCGCTCCCCATTCAAGACGGCCGAGGCGTTCGGCATCGAGGAGATCATCGACCCGCGCGACACGCGCGCCCTGCTCTGCGACTGGATCGAACTCGCGTACCGGAACGAGGCGACACGCCTGGGGCCGAAAACGAGAGGCATGAGACCGTGATGCGAGCAGCGAGCCTTGCGGCGGCAGTCCTCGCCGTCCTCGTCGCCGTTCCCCTGCTCTCCGCCCAGCCCAATGCCATCGTGGTCGAGGACTGGTCCAAGCAGCCCGCCGCCAAGACCGGCATCCCCGACGGGTGGAAGAGGCAGAACTGGGGAAGTCCCGCCTACGACTTCAGCATCGACGCGCAGAGCCCGAACAAGATCCTTCACCTCAAGAGCCAGAACGAAAGCTCCAACGTCTCCAAAGAGATCAAGGTGGACGTCAAGCAGTACCCCTTCCTCCAGTGGCGGTGGAAGGCGGTGACGCTCCCCAAGGGCGCCGACTCGCGCCGCAAGGAGACCGACGACCAGGCCTGCCAGGTCTACGTCACCTTCCCGCGCTTCCCGTCCCTGGTCCGCTCGCGGATCATCTCCTACGTCTGGGACAGCACGGCGCCCGCCGGCACCGTCGTCCAGAGCCAGAAGACCGGCCTGGTGACCTACGTGATCCTGCGCTCGGGCCCGGCGGAGCTCGGCCAGTGGATGACCGAGAGCCGCAGCGTCCTGGAGGACTACAAGAAGATCTACGGCGAAGAGCCGGGCGAGCAGGTGGGCGCCATCTCCATCGGCATCGACTCGGACGATACGCAATCGACCGCCGAGTGCTTCATCGGCGAGATCGCCTTCAAGAAGCAGCCCTAGCCGTGGCAGCCTCGGCGCGCTTCGTCGACGACCTGGCGGCGCAGAACGCGCGCTTCTGGGCCGGGCGCGACGTGCGCCAGGACCTCGCGGCGCCGCCCGACGTCCGCCGGGCCCAGCTCCGGGCGCGAATGCGCCAGGGCGTCTACAACGAGCTGCGCGCGGCCGAGCTGGTCGCGGCGTGGATCCCCTGGGTGCGGGAGCGCGAGCTCAGCGACCTCCTCCCCCGCCAACTCGACGACGAACAGCGCCACTACCAGCTGCTGCGCCGGCGCCTCACGGCGCTGGGTGAGGACCCCGACGTCTTCGAGCCCCTGCCCGCCTGGCGGGACCTGTTCGACTGGCTGGTGGCCGCGCGCAGCCGGCCGACGCTCGAGAAGCTGGCCATGTTCCAGTTCGCGGGGGAGACCCAGTCCTGCGAGGGCTTCGAAACCCTGATCCGGCTGGCCTCGGATGTAGATCCGGAAACCGCCGAGCTGTACCGGACGCAGATCCTGCCGGACGAGCGTGCGCATGCCGTCATCGGCAGGAAGGCGCTGCTGCTTCTGGCCGACTCGCCCGAGGCGGAGCGGCGCGCCCGCGAGGCCTGCCGTGAGATGAACGAGCGCGTGGCCGCCGCCTACCGGCTGCACCGGGCCCGGGTGGACGACGCCGCGGCGGCGGATGTGCCCTTCACCGGCTGACCGCGAACAGGAGGATCGATGGAAGGCTATGGCGCGCTGGTGCTGCGAGTGACCCTGGGGGCGATCTTCATCATGCACGCGTATCTCGGCTTCTTCGTCATCGGGCCCGCGGGCATGCGCCAGTACTTCGTGGACGCCCACATCCCCTTCCCACAGCTTGGCGCCGCGTACGTGATCCTGGCGCACGCGGTGGGCGGGATCTGCCTCATCCTGGGCGTCCTCGCCCGCTGGGCGGCCCTGGCCAACGTTCCGGTGTTCGTCGGCGCTCTCTACTTCGTCCACCTCAAGCAGGGTTTCTTCATGAAGCCTGAGGGCGGCTACGAGTACCCGCTGCTGCTGTTGGGCGCGACGGTGGCCCAGGCGCTGCTGGGTGCGGGGAGCTTCACGCTGAAGAAATAGCGGCTACTTCAACACCTGACGGACGGCGCCGGCGACCTGTTCGGCGCCCGGCGTCGCGAAGGCCTCGAGCGGCGGGCTGAACGGGATCGGGATATTGGGGCCGGCGACCCGGGCGATGGGCGCGTCCAGCTCGTCGAAGCTGTCCTCCGTGATGACCCACGCCAGCCATGCGCCCACGCTCCCGCGCATGGGACCCTCCTCAGCGATGACCACGCGGTGGGTCCTCCGGACGGAGGCGGCGAGGGTGTCGCGGTCCAGCGGCACCAGGCTCCGCGGGTCGACCACCTCCACCGAGATCCCTTCTTCCGCGAGCCGCCCGGCGGCGCGGAGGCTCTCGCCAACCATCCGGGCCGTGGCGATCACGGTCACGTCGCTGCCGTCGCGCTTGACGGCGGCCGCGCCGAGCGGCACCAGCGTCTCCGCCTCGGCCACCTCCCCGATCACGCGGTAGAGCGCGCGGTGCTCGAACACGAGCACCGGGTCGGGATCGCGGATGGCGCTCTTGAGCAGGCCGCGGGCGTCGGCCGGCGTGGAGGGAATGCAGACCTTGAGCCCGGGGATGTTGACGAACCACGCCTCGACCGAGTTGGAGTGGTGCCCGCCCGCCGACCGGCCGATGCCGTAGGGCATGCGCAGGGTCAGCGGACACGCGATCTGGCCGCCGAACATGTAGCGGCTCTTGGCGATCTGGTTGGCCACCTCGTCCATCGCGCAGGTGACGAAGTCGGCGAAGTGCATGTCCACCACGGGCACGAGTCCCGTCATCGCCGAGCCCATGGCGGCGCCCACGATGGCGGCCTCCGAGATCGGCGCGTTGCGCACCCGGTCCGGGCCGAACTCCTCCGCCAGTCCCTTGGTCACGCCGAACGGGACGCCCAGGACGATGTCTTCGCCGATGCAGTAGACGCGCGGGTCGCGCCGCATCTCCTCCCGGAGGGCCAGGTTGAGCGCGTCGCCGAAGTCGAGCACCGGCATCAGTCCCGCCACGGGTAGTGCACGAAGAGGTCCTCGAGGGCCGCGTGCGGCTCGGGCCAGGGGCTCGCCTCCGCGAAGTCGACGGCGTCCTGGATCTCGGCCTCGACGGCTAGGGCGATGCGCTTGGCGTGGGCCTCGTCGAGCAGCCCGGTCTCGCGCAGATGGGCGCTGAAGCGCGCGACGGGATCGGCCCGGCGCGCGGCCTCGGTTTCGGCCTTCGGTCGGTAGCTCTGCGGGTCGCCCTCGAAGTGGCCCAGGAGCCGCGCGGTCCGGGCCTCGATGAGGGTCGGCCCGCGCCCCTGCCGCGCCCGCTCGACCGCCTCCTCCACCGCCGCATAGGTCGCCAGGACGTCGTTGCCGTCCACGGTGACACCGGGGATGCCGTAGCCCGCCGCGCGGGCGGCGACGCTGCCGCCGGCCGTGGACTGCGCGTGGGACGTGGTGGAGGCCCAGAAGTTGTTCTCGCAGACGAACACCACGGGTGCCCGCCAGAGCGCGGCCAGGTTCACGCCCTCGTGGAAGGGGCCGCGGTTGGCCGCGCCGTCGCCGAAGAGCGTCACCACCACCTGGTCGGTCTTGCGCATCTGGATGGAGAGCCCGACTCCCGGCGCGAGGACACAGCCGGCGGTGAGCACGCCGTTGGCGCCGAGATAACCGACCGAGGCGTCGGCGATGTGCATGGAGCCGCCCTTGCCCTTGCAGCAGCCCGTCGCACGGCCGTAAAGCTCGGCCATGAGCCCGCGCAGCGAGCCGCCCTTGGCGATGAGGTGGCCGTGGCCGCGGTGGGTGGAGAGCACGTAGTCGTCGCGCCTGAGCGCGGAGCACACGCCCACGGCGACGCCCTCTTGGCCGACGGATAGATGGATGAAACCTGGGATGCGGCCGGCCTGATAGAGCTCCCGCGCCCGCTCCTCGAAGCGCCGCACGCGGACCATGGCGGCGTACATCGGTAGGAGGTGGTCGGATCCGGGGGCGGGGGCCATAGAAGGGCTCTCGGGGTGTGGATATTAGTCCCGTGGGGTTCCGCGAACAAGGCCGGTGGGGTGCCCACCCCAGCCCCGCGCTGGGACGCCCGGGGGCGGGGGCCCGTCGATCGAGCGACACGGCCTGTCGGACTGTCTCTGATTTTTGTCACTCGGGAGCCCGGGACGACCCCTGAAGAGGCCAGCCTGATCATATCTTTCGGGCACTTCCATTTTGAGGGTCAGTGGCATGGGGCTTGCTCCCCTAGGACGGCGTGAAGAAGTCTATCAGTGTGCGTATAGCCCCTGGGGGGAGCGAGGCAAGGGCATGAAACGCGGGCTCGGAACAGGGCGCAACAACCTCGGATTCTCGCTGATCGAGCTGGTCGTGGTCGTGGCCGTCCTCGGGATCCTCGCCTCGATGGCCCTCCCACAACTCATCAGCTACCTCACCGTCGCCACGAGCAACGCCGGCCTGCAGGAAATGCGCGTGGCGCTCGGCCGCGCCAAACAGCTGGCCATCACGACCCGGCAAAATATCTGCGTGGTCGTCACCGTGAGCTTCCCACCCACCTACCAGTTCCGGCAGGGCAATTGCGGCGGGCCTGCCTGGCTCGGGCCGGGCACCAACGCGGCCGGTAACTTCACGCTGGAGAGCACGGTCACCCTCGCCAACGGCGGGGCCAGCCCGATCTTCACGCCGCTGGGCACCGCGGTTCAGGGCGGCACGCTCTCGGTCACGCCCTACAGCGGTGGGTCTGCCCAGACGGTGACCGTGACGACCGCGGGCCGGATCACGGCGCCATAGGCCATGACTTACGTGTTCCCGAGAAACCAATCCGGAATGACGCTGGCCGAGGTCCTCGTTGCGACCTTCCTCATTTCCATAGGGCTCATGGCGCTGCTCGCCGCGGCCCCGATAGGCATCGGCGGGATGGAGACGGGCCGCCAGCAGTCCACCGCCGTCTACCTCGCCCAGGACAAGATGGAGCGGATCAAGTCCTGGTCGTTGAGCAGCTCGCCGAATCCCGTCCAGCAGGGTTTCGGCACGATCCTGCCCGCCAGCACGTGCTTCGCCGCCGGGCAGGGCGCCTGCGCCACCGAGAACTACGGCACCATTGCCGGCTATGCCAACTACCGGCGGGTGGTCACGGCCTTGCCTGACCCTGGCACGCCGGCGCCGCCGAACCACACGCGGACGAGGGTGACGGTGCAGGTGTTCTGGACACCGAGTGGGGACAACGCCCAGACCACCGAACGGCAGGTCAGCATGTCCACCGTGGTGGCGCTTCACCAGTGAGGCGACTATGAGGAGCGTCTTTTCGAGAGCGCTGCGAAACCGGAACGGGTTCACGATGGCCGAGCTGCTCATCACGTGCGCCATCACGGGCTTGGTCCTGGGCGGGCTCTCGATGATCCTGATCCAGGGCAACCAGATCTACCTCGCCGGATCCGGCCAGGTCGAGGCGCAGCAGGCGGCGCGGGCCGCCCTCGAGCAGATGGCCCAGGACATCCAGGCCGCCGGCTACGACCCTCAGGGGCTGGCCGGCCAGGCGCCGCTGGCATGCCCGTGGGATCCCGTCGTGGGCGCCTCTCCCGGCTTCGGCGTGCCCACGGCGACAAGCCTCACGGTCCAGAACGACAACGACGGCAACGGCTGCATCCAGGCCGCCGAGCGCGTCTGGTACAACCTGTCCGGCAGAAACCTGCAGCGCCAGGACTTTGCGGTCGACGCCTTGCCCCTGACCCTCATCGGCGGCGTTCAGGCCCTGACCTTTACCTACCTCGACATCGATAGCAACGCGACGGGCAATACGGCCCTGATCCGGGCCGTGGACATCACGATCACCACCCAGCCGGAGCGGGTGGCCAGCATTTGGCAGGCCGGACGCGTGTCCGTCACCGTGCGCGACCGGGTTCGACTCAGGAACCGGTGAGAGGAGACCCAAGATGAACATGTGGCAGAAGACGATGGGCGACCAGCGGGGCATCGTCGCTCCCCTGGCCATGTACTCGCTGGTGCTGCTGTCGGTGCTCCTGCTGGCCTTCGTTTCGATGGCGGCCCAGGAGCCCCAGGTGTCGAGAAATCTGTCGGACATGACCCAAGCGCGCTACGCGGCCGACGCCGGGGTCGAATGGGCGTTCGACACTCTGGTGGCGGTGCCCGACTGGAGCACCATCCTCGCGGTCGGCGGAGGCACCATGGTGTCCAACCAGATCCTGCCGGGGCTCACGGCGGCGGCGGGGACCTATACGGTCGTGGCCAGGAACGACACCCTGGCCGGCGACACCGCCATCACGGGCCAGCCGGCGCTCGACCCATCGGGCAGCGCCACGGTGGACCAGAACGGCATCATGATCCTCACCTCCACCGGCACGGTGAACGGGGTGACCCGGCAGATCCAGGTCGTGGTGCGGCGGCTCCAGCTGCCGCCCTTCCCGGGCGCGGCGAATGAGCCCGGAGTCCAGACCGATACCTACGACAGCGTGACGTCATTCCAGATTGACGGGCGCGACTACAACCGGGACGGCACGTTCGGCCCCGGCAACGGCCTCACCAACATGAAGTACGGCATCGCGACCCAGCCGGGCGTCCAGGCGAACATCGCCCCGACCGAATACGAGACGAACGTCGAGAACGCGTTCAACACGGCCGCCAAACGGGCCAACGTGATAGGCAAGCAGGACACGAATCACGCGCTCGTTGATCCGACTGATCCGGCGCCGCCCCCCGGCACCCAAACTGGGCGTAACGCCATCGCGGTCCCCGCTGGCACCCCGGCCGACCCCTTGCTGACCCCGATCAACATGAACGCCTTCCTCAACGCGCTGGCCGCTTTCCCCTCGACCAACGTCATCCAGAGCACCATGGCCTGCCCGATGGTGATGAGCTCGAGCGGCACGGCGAACTCGCCCACCCTGACCAACGGGTGCGGGGTCAACAAGCCCATCAATCTCGGGACGACGTCGGCCCCGACCCTGACCTACTTCCGGGGCCAGCTCGACACGAGCTCCACCTTCACCGGGCTTCGGCTCCAGGGGGGCGGGACGATCCAGGGCGCGGGCATCCTGGTGGTCGAGGACGGCGATCTGTCGGTCAACGTGAGCAACCTCCGCTGGGACGGGATCATCATGGTAGTCGGGCGGTACGTGGGCGCCGGCTTCCGCGCCGGGAGCAGCAGCATGGTCTACGGCGCGTTCGTGTCCATGGAAACGATAGGGACCGAGCCGCCAGGCTTCTACGAGTTCCTGAACCAGTCCACCAGCCTGACGATGCGCAACAGCAAACAGAACATCGACATGGTCCAGAACATGCGCGCGCTGTACCGGATCCTGAGCTGGAGGGAGCTGTAAGATGCGCGTCGTCAAGCTGCGCGTGGTGCTGGTGGCGGCGGCGCTGCTCCTGACCCTCGGTTGCCAGCAGTCTCCGGGCCCGGGCGTCTCGAAGGGCGCCCCGGCGGCCGGCTCCCTGACCCTGCGGCTCAAGCAGGAAGGCGACGCCGCGCTCGCCAAAGGCGACTACCCGACCGCCGCGCTCAAGCTCCAGCAGGCGGTGAACCAGGAGCCCGCCGACATGGCGCTGCGCTACGCCCTGGGAACCGCGCTGTCCTATCTGAACCGCCGCGAGGACGCGGCCCAGGAGTTCACCTGGGTCGTGGAGCGGGGCGCGCCGGGCTCGCAGGAGGTGCAGATGGCGCGCCGGTGGCTGGTGAGCGCCGGCTATCCGGTGGTGACGGCGGAGCCGGCGGTTGCCGCGGCCGCCGCCGAGCCCGCGGTCG
>JBGPZD010000129.1:0-5073 GCA_041493605.1 Methylomirabilia bacterium | reverse complement strand
TAGAAGGCGACCGCCGCGCACGCGGCGAGCGTCAGCAGTCCCAGTCCCCCCAGCACACCCGCCGCCCGTCCCATGCTCAGATCGCCGGCAATCGACGCCTTGAGTCGCACGACCCGCAGCGCGGGCTGGTACACCCAATCGGGCCGGGCCAGCGGCTGGCCGCCGGACCGGACGTAGAGCGCGGCCAGCGGCAGCGAGCCCACGGTGCGCGCCGGGGGCTGCAATTCCCTGACGGCGGGCGCCAGGCGGCCGGCCGTCAGCCCGGTGAGGATCGGCACGGGCTGGGCCGACCACGCGCCGTCCGGAGCGAGGAAGGCGACGCCGCCGCTCACGAACCAGATGATGTACACGTCGAACGCCGCGCCGGCGGCGGCTGCGCCGCGCGGCTCGAGCCTGACGGTCGCGCGCTCGTCCTGCCTGACGGTCGAAGGCGAGACGGAGAAGTCGAGCGGCGCCCGGGGCAGGGCCGCCTCGCCGGGCCCGGCGCCCAGGATGAGCAGGGTGATCGCCACGGCGCCCGCGGCGCTGGCGCGCCGGCGGGGCCGGAGCAGCAGGAGCACGAGGACGATCGCGGCGAGCGTGCTCACCGCGAGCCCCCAGCGGAACGCCGCCGGGAGATAGCGGAACTCGGCCTCGTGCGTGCCGCGGTCGAGCCACACGGCGCGGAACGCGTAGTCGGCGCGGCGCAGCGGGCGCTCGGTGCCGTCCACCCACACGCGCCAGCCCGGAAACCACGCGTCGGTCAGCACGAGGTAGCCTGGCGCGCCGGCGGTGGCGCGGATGACCACGCGCTCAGGCGCGTAGGACCTGATCTCGACGCCGGACTTGCCCGCTATCGGAGTGACGGGTTCGGGTTGAACGCACTCGGCAAGCAGCACTTCCTCGCGGAAGTCGAAGGCGGCGCGGGCAACCAGCTGCGCGGCCTCTCCGTCGTCGACGCAGCGCGCGCGTCCCACCAGGAAGGCGCGGGGCAGCGCCCACTCGTTGCGGTAGACGCGGGCGTCGGAGCCCAAGTACTCGAGCGCGAAACGCGGGCCGGCGATGGCAATGCCGGGCGGCACCACGACCCGCCGCACGCCGAAGAGATCCACGAGAGGGGACGCGAGGACGGCGGCCGGGCCGATATAGCTGTTCCCGGTCAGCGATTGGAGGTTCACCGCCCGCCGCGGCCGAATCAGCCGCTCGATGCGCCCCGGAGTCATCCCGTCATACCCCGACACGTCCGCGAGCCCGTAGAGCATGGGCACGTTGGCCTCGAGCAGGACGCGGTCGGGTGAGCGCCCGCTCTCGCGCTGGAGGTGCTGGACCGCCGGGGGCGCCGGGTAGAGCCAGCGCGCGTCCATCGCCGGGTTGGCGCTCACGGCGAGCGGCAGCGCGGTGGCCAGTTCGAGCGCCAGCAAAACCGCGCCCAGGCGGCCGGCGGGGCCTCTCCGCCGAAGCCACTCGAGCACGGCCAGCGCGCCCGCGGTGAACAGGACGAGGAAGCCGGCGTACTGGGCGAACGGCGAAACCTTGAGGGGGACGCGCATCAGAGTGGCGTAGTCGTCGGCCAGCACGACGAAGGCGATCGTGACGAGCGCGATACACCACGCCTTCACGGCTCGCGTGCTCCAGCGCGAGGTGTCGCCCTCGCCGGCCGTGAGCGCGTCCAGGCCGATTGCGCAGAGCGCGCACAGCGGAAAGGCCACCAGCAGCCCCAACCTTAGATTCACGACCAGCGAGAGGCCCGGCATCGCGGCCAGCGCCTCGCTCACGAGCGGGATCCCGTACTGTCCGGCCGCCGCCAGCCCGCCCAGCCCGAGGAAGAAGCGGGTGCCGGAGCGGCGCCAGCCCGCGATGAGCGCGACCGGCAGCACCACGAGCGGGACCAGCCCGACCGAAGCGGCCATCTCGTTGAAGTTCCAGTCCCCCCAGTAATCGCGGCCCGTGGGGCTGCCGTAGTAGTACGGCATGAGGAACGTCATGGCCGCGCGAGGGGGCAGCGCCAGCAGCGGCAGCCACTCGGTGCGGTAGGCGAGGACGGCGCTTTCTTGAAGATACTCGATGAAGGGGAAGATCTGGACCGCGGCGAGTCCCAACCCGAGCGTCACGCCTGCGACATAGCGGAGGAGAAATCGGATGCCGGCCGGCGTCGACGCCGCCCGGTAGACCGCCCAGGCTGTGGACGCGGCCACGCCGAGGAAGGCCCCTTGCGGGTAACCCGCGAAGACGTCGAGCGCGACAACCACCGCCAGCGCCGGGGCCCAGCGCCGGAACCCGCCCGCGCGAAGCCGGTCCACCACGCCGAAGAGAAGGGGCAGGAAGATGACGGTCGTCCCCACGGTGTACTGGAGCCAGACGATGAGCTGGCCGCTCAGCATGAAGGCGACGGCCCCGGTCAAGGCGGGCAGGGGCGCCGTCGGCAGGCCGCGCAGAAACCAGTACATCCCCAGCCCCGCGACGGAGAGCTTGAGGATGGACATTACGGTGAGCGCCACCGCGGCCGGCAGGACATAGCCGAGCGCGGTCAGCGGAAAGAGGAGCGCCGTGTTGGGATTGGCGAAGAAGGGCACGCCCGCGAAGGCGTACGGATTCCAGAGCGGGAAGTGGCCGCGGGCAATTTCCTGCCACGCGTAGAGCAGGAAGGGGTGGAGCGCCAGGGTCACGTCGGTGAGCTGGGGATTGCCGGGGACGAACCCCGGGGCGAGGCCGCTCCACGGCGGCACGGTGAGCAGGCCGTCGGCCGGCGAGAGCACCCGGCCCGGCCAGAGGGCGCGGCCAAGGAAGAGGAACGGGAGGACGAAGAGCGCGACGGCGGCCGCGGCGTCGGGGTGCCTGCGCCTCCACTGCGCCAGACTCGCCATGTCCTCCCCCCGGCCTCCGCCGCGCGCGCCTGACAAAAAAGAAGGGCTGCGGCAGAAGCCGCAGCCCCCCGGATTATTTGGTGGAGCTGAGGGGGCTCGAACCCCTGACCCCAAGACTGCCAGCCTTGTGCTCTCCCAACTGAGCTACAGCCCCACCGCGAGAGTTGAGAGTACCGTTCCCTACCAAACTTGTCAAGATTGGCCGATACTTGCGCGGCCCTGCCGGGGTTGGCTACACTGGCCCTGCCCCCTTGCCGGGATGGCGGAACTGGCAGACGCGAAGGTCTCAAAAACCTTTGGGCGAAAGCCCATGAGGGTTCGACCCCCTCTCCCGGCACCACCCATCTCCGGCGCCGATCCTGCTACCCTCGGCCGTGATCCACGCCGACCCAAAGGAGAGCCGGATGAAAGATCGAGTGGGATTCATCGGACTGGGCACCATGGGGATGCCCATCGCGGCCAACCTGGCGAAGGCGGGTGTGGCGCTGGTCGTCTACGACGCCAGCGCCGCCGCGGCGGCGGAGGCGGCCACGCTGCCCGGCGTGACCATCGCCAAGTCGCCCGCCGATGCGGCCGTGCAGGTGGCGGCGCTGTTCACCTGCCTGCCCAACGACGCCATCGTGCGCGAGGTGTACCTCGGGCCGGGCGGTGTCGCCGCCGCGGGCCGGGCGGGCCTGATCTGCTGCGACTGCTCCACCGTGAGCCCCGAGGTGACGGTCGAGATCGCCGCGGCGCTCGAGCCCAAGGGAATCCACCACATGGATACGCCGATGCTGGGCTCCAAGCCCCAGGCCGTGGAGGGGCAGATCTTCTTTATCGTGGGCGGCGATCCGGCCAAGGTCGAGACGATCGCGCCCTACTTGAAGATCATGGGCACGCGGCACATGTACGTGGGCGCCACCGGGATGGGGAACCGCGTCAAGCTGATCCACAACGGCCTGGGGGCGGTCACCTCGGTGGCGGTGGCCGAGGCTCTGGCCGTCTGCGTCCAGTCCGGCGTGGATCCCGACACGTTCTACGAGGTCGTGCGCAGCGGGGGCGGCATGGCCTTTGGCACCTACTTCGAGCGCCGGGCCAAGCGGATCTTCGACGGGGACTTCTCGCCCACCTTCATGCTGGAGCTCATGCGCAAGGACGCGGGCCTCGCCCTCAACCTGGCCCGCGCGAGCAAGGTGCCGACGCCCATCCTGGAGGAGACCAAGCGGACCTACGACGAGGCGGTGGACAGCGGCTGGGGCAAAGAGGACTTCTCCGCCGTCACTCACGTCATCGAGAAGCGGATCGGCCGGCGGCTCGCGGCGCGCTAGCGCCGGCGCCGCGCTTGACTTTGCTCACGGCGGGCGCGTAGGCTCGGGGACTCCAAGGCCGGATGGCCATCACCGCCGCCACCTAAGGAGCCCAAGCATGGGAGACACCATCACGCTCACCGCGGAAGACGGACATAAGCTGGCCGCGTACCGCGCGGCGCCCAAGGGCGCCCCGCGCGGCGGATTCGTCGTCGTCCAGGAGATCTTCGGCGTCAACTCTCACATCAAGAGCGTCTGCGACGGCTTCGCCGCCGACGGCTATGTCGCCCTGGCGCCGGCGATCTTCGACCGCGTCGAGCGCGATTTCGCCATCGGCTACAAGCCCGAGGATATCGAGCGCGGGCGCGCTGTCCGCGGCAAGCTCTCCGTGGAGGACGCGGTCAAGGACGTCGGCGCCGCCGTGAAGGCGCTCGCGGCCGAGCGGCTGAAGGTGGGCGTCGTGGGCTACTGCTTCGGCGGCACCCTGGCCTGGCTCGCGGCGACGCGCATCGCCGGCGTCGCGTGCGCCGTGGGGTATTACGGCGGTGGAATCGCGGACGCCGCCGCGGAGACGCCGCGCTGTCCGGCGCTACTGCACTGGGGCGAGACCGATCAGTCCATCCCGCCCGAGCACCACGCGCGCGTCCGGGCCGCTCATCCAGACCTGCCCATGCACGTCTATCCGGCCGGCCACGGCTTCAACTGCGACCAGCGGGCCAGCTACCACGAGCCCAGCGCGAAACTGGCGCGGCAGCGGACGCTGGATTTCTTCGCCAAGCACCTGTAGCTCCGCCGGGCGAAGGAAGATCCGACCATGTGCACCGTCACCCGTCGCGACTTCGTCGCCGGCTCCACCATCCTCATGGCGGGCGCCCTGCTGGGCGCCGCGCGCGAAGCCCGGGCTCAGACCGCCCCCGCCTCGGCCGGCCCCGCCGATCCCAAGC
>JBGPZD010000116.1:0-6172 GCA_041493605.1 Methylomirabilia bacterium | reverse complement strand
GACCGCCATGGACTGCACGGGCATCTCCGAGGCGCGGCTGGCCGCCGTGCACGGCGCGGCGACCTGGGGGCGCGTGGCCTTCGTGGGCGAGGGCAACACGACCGCCTTCGACGTCAGCGCCGACCTGATCCGGAAGCAGCTCACCCTCGTGGCCTCGTGGACCTTCAGCGCGCTCGGCCAGTGGGAGTGCGCGCGCTTCGTCGCCGAGCGGCGCATCCCGCTCAAGCGGCTGCTCACCCACCGCTTCACGCTCGAGCAGGCGGACGAGGCCTACCGGCTCTTCGACACCCAGACCACGGGCAAGGGCGTCTTCGTCTTCTAGGCTTCGACGCGAACCCAGCCGCCCTCGCGCTCCGAGCGCAGCACGGCGTCGAGCACGGCCTGGGCGCGCATGCCGTCCTCGAACGAGGGCGACGGGCTCTTCCCCTTGCGCAACGCCTTGAGGAAGCCCTTGACGAGCGGGCCGATGAGCGCCTTGCCGGTGATCTCGAGCTGGTCCCCTTCCCCGGCCGAGCGCGGCAGGCCGGCCTTGACCTTCACGGGCTCGAAACCGCCGCCGGTGGCCGACTCGAGCGAGCCCAGGTGCCAGCGCTTCGTGTCGCGCGACAGCCGGTAGCGCAGGGCCCCGGCGCTGCCGTAGGCCTCGAGCGTCTGCTCGTTGGCGCCGCGCGCGGCGCGGCTCACGCTGAGCGTGACGTGCCCGCCCGAGGCCAGCTCGCCGAGCACGGTGCAGAAGTCCTCGGCGTCGGCGGGGCGGCCGTCCGGCGCCTGGCGCGAGGGATGGGCGATGCCGGCCTGGGCCGCCACCCGGACGAACTCGCCGAAGTGCCAGCGGACCAGATCGATGAGATGCACGCCCATGTCGCCCATCGCGCCGTGGCCCGCCTGCGCCCGGTCCATCCGCCAGGTGGGCGCCGCGCCTTCGTCGGCCCAGCGCGAGCCGAAATATCGCAGGTTGACGTGGAAGAGCCGGCCGAGGAAGCCCGCCTCGACCATGGCGTGGAGCTGGCGCATGGCGGCGGGGAAGCGCCAGTTGAAGCAGGTCATGCCGACGCGCCGGGCGCGCGCCGAGGCGTCGACCATGGCGCGGCACTGGGCGGCGTCCAGCGCGAGCGGCTTCTCGCAGAGCACGTGGGCGCCCTGGGCGAGGGCCGCCGTCGCGATGGGAAGATGGAGCGACGGCGGCGAAGCGATGACGACGATCTCCGGCCGCGCCTTCTCGAGCATCTCCTCCCAGCGCTCGAAGACCTGGGGGACGCCGTACTGGGCGGCCACCGCCCGCGCCTTCTCGACATTGCGCTGGCAGACCGCGACCACCTCGCAGCCGTTCGCCTGGAAGGCCGGGATATGCGCCCGGCCGAAGCCCAGGCCGACGATGCCCACCGTATGCGCGCGCTTCGCCATTACGGAACGCTCCTTTCAACCCGTGGTCTGGGGTAAGCTCTACGCCATGAAAACCGCCGCCGCCGTCGCCGAGATTCTGAAACGCGAAGGAGTCAGCTTCCTGATCGGCTACCCCGTCAACCCTATCATCGAAGCCGCCGCCCAGGCCGACATCCGCACCATCATCGTCCGCCAGGAGCGGACGGGGCTGCACATGGCCGACGCCGTGAGCCGCGTCACGTCGGGGAAGCGCATCGGCGTCTTCGCCATGCAGCACGGCCCCGGCGCCGAGAACGCCTTCGGCGGGGTCGCGCAGGCGTATGGCGACTCGGTGCCCATCGTCGTCCTGCCGGGCGGCTACCCGCGCCGGCTCACCAATATCCCGCCCAACTTCAACTCCTTCCTCAACTACCGGAACATCACCAAGTGGTGCGAGCAGGTGACGGTGGCCGAGGCCGTGCCCGACGCGCTCCGGCGCGCCTTCACCCAGGTGAAGAACGGCCGGCCGCGCCCGGTCCTGGTCGAGATCCCGATCGACGTCTTTCAGGAGGAAGTCTCCGAGCCGATCGCGTACACGCCCGCGCCGCGCACGCGCTCGGGCCCGGACCCGAAGGCGGTCGCCGAAGTGGCGGCGGCGCTCGTCGCCGCCGAGCGGCCCGTCATCTATGCGGGCCAGGGCGTCCACTACGCGGAAGCCTGGCCGCAGCTCCGCCAACTGGCGGAGCTGCTCGAGGCGCCGGTGACGACGAGCCTCGAGGGCAAGAGCGCGTTCCCGGAGACCCACCCGCTCTCGCTGGGCTCGGGCGGCCGCGCCATCTCCAAGCCGCTCTTCCACTTCCTCCAGCAGGCGGACGTCATCTTCGGCGTGGGCTGCAGTTTCTCCACGACCAATTACGGCGTGGCCATGCCCAAGGGCAAGACCATCATCCACTCGACGCTCGACCCGGCCGACCTCAACAAGGACCTGCGCGCGGCCCACGCCCTCATCGGCGACGCCGGGCTGACGCTCGACGCGCTCGTGGCGGAAGTCCGCGATCGGCTCAAGGGCCAGCCGCGCGGCCGGGCCGACGCCGTGGCGCGCGAGATCAAGTCGCTTAAGGCCGAGTGGCTCGCCCAGTGGATGCCCAAGCTCACGTCCGCCGACAAGCCGCTCTCGCCCTACCGCGTGATCTGGGACCTGCTCCACACGGTGGACGTGGCCAACACCATCATCACCCACGACGCCGGCAGCCCGCGCGACCAGCTCTCGCCTTTCTGGGAGCCGACCGAGCCGCTCACCTATATCGGCTGGGGCAAGACGACCCAGCTCGGCTACGGGCTGGGGCTCGCCATGGGCGCCAAGCTCGCCCACCCCGACAAGCTCTGCGTCAACGTCTGGGGCGACGCCGCCATCGGCTTCACCGGCATGGACTTCGAGACCGCCGTGCGCGAGCGCATTCCCATCCTCTCGGTGCTCTTCAACAACTTCTCGATGGCCATCGAGCTCAAGGTCATGAAGGTCGCCACCGAGAAGTACCGCAGCACCGACATCAGCGGGCACTACGCCGACATGGCGCGGGCCTTCGGCGGCTGGGGCGAGCGCGTGAGCGAGCCCGGCGAGATCGTCCCCGCCATCAGGCGCGCCGTCGCCAAGACGCGCGAGGGCGTGCCGGCGCTGCTCGAGTTCATCACGGCCAAGGAGGTCGAGATCTCGGTCTTCCCGTAGGCCGGGCGCACCGGCTCGGCGAGGATTTTGTCATGGCTCCCGACGGGTCCTTCGTTGGAGAATGAAAGGCGAGAGGATGCCTAACCCCCGGTTTGAGCCGGCCGCGCGCAGGGCTCGCGCCGCCCAACCGGCGCGGTCGGCGGAACCTTGACCCAGTTGCGCTGGCTCGAGAATCGGCGCATCTGCTAAGGTAGCGGTGTGAAGGTTCGCGAAGTGATCCGCCTGCTGGAGCATGACGGTTGGATACTGGTGGTGACGCGCGGCAGCCACCGCCAGTTCAAGCATCAGACGAAGCCCGGGCGGGTCACGGTCAGTGGCAACTTGGGTGACGACATGCCCAAGGGCACCTTTGCGTCCATGAAGCGACAGGCAGGTCTGAAGGGGGTGAAATGATGAGAAAAGTTCGCTATCTCGTGCGCATCAACAAGGATCCGCGCAGTGACTGGGGCGCCTCGGTCCCGGACCTGCCCGGCTGTGTGGCCACGGGCAAAACAATCGATGCGGCCCTCCGACGCATCCAGGGGGCCATTGAGCTCCACCTTCGCGGCATGAAGGCGGACGGTATTCGGCCGCCCCGTCCGCGGCACCGCGCGGTGACGCCCGGCAAGTCGAAGCGTCAAGTCGACTTCTACGCGACCGTCGAAGTCGCTGCCTGACCGCGACGTTGCCGGGATCGTCCGACGAGTCCGCCGAACTACCGCATGCAGGCGACAGCGGGCGGCAGGCGCTCAGAGGGACGGTTCCCCCTCGGGCGATTGCTTGGTACGATCCTGTTAATGAAGAACAGGAAGCGAGCGCTCACGGCCTATAAGACGATGAAGCACCGTATCGGCCGCGTGGACAGCCACGGTCAGCAACTGTCCAAGCAGACGGGCAAGCGCTTTACCGCCCTGCTGGTCGCTCGCCGGCGCGGCCGGAACTGATCCCCTTCCCCTGCTAGGATCGCCTGACTATACTGGCGCTCCATGTTCCATCCCGCGGTCGACAACTGGTTCCGCCGCCGTTTCGCCGAGCCCACGCCCGTGCAGGCCCTGGGCTGGCCGGCCATCGCGGCCGGGCGCGACGCGCTCCTGGCCGCGCCCACCGGCTCGGGCAAGACCCTGGCCGCCTTCCTCTACTGCCTCGACGCGCTGGTGCGAAAAGCCTGCGCCGGGACCCTCGAGAACCACACCGAGATCGTCTACGTCTCGCCGCTCAAGGCCCTGTCCAACGACATCCGCCGCAATCTGGAAGATCCGCTGGGCGAGCTGGCCGCCGTGGCCGCGGGCATGGGCTTCCCCCCGCTGGACATCCGGACGGCCGTCCGCACCGGCGACACGACCGCGGCCGAGCGGCGCCGGGAGGCCAAGCGCCCGCCGCACGTGCTGGTCACGACGCCCGAGTCGCTCTACATCCTCCTGACCTCCGAGTCGGGCCGGCGCGGCCTCGCCCAGGCGCGGACGGTGATCGTGGACGAGATCCACGCCGTGGCCGGCGACAAGCGCGGCGCCCATCTGGCGCTCTCCCTCGAGCGACTCGAGGACCTCGTGGTATCGGCCGGCGGCCCGCGGCCCCAGCGCATCGGGCTCTCGGCCACGGTCCGGCCGGTCGAGGTCGCGGCGCGGCTGTTGGTCGGCGCCGGGCGGACGCTGCCCGCCATCGTGGACGTGGGCCAGCGCCGCGACCTGGACTTGGCCGTCGAGGTGCTCAAGGACGAGCTGGGCGCCGTGTGCACGCACGAGCAGTGGGGCGAGATCTACGACCGCGTGGCCGAGCTGGCCCGCTCCCACCGGTCCACTCTGGTCTTCGTCAATACCCGGCGGCTCGTCGAGCGCGTCGCGCTCCACCTGGCCACGCGGCTCGGCCAGGACGCCGTGGCCGCGCATCACAGCAGCCTGAGCCGCGCCCGGCGCTTCGCCGCCGAGCAGCGGCTGAAGGCCGGCGACCTGAGCGTGGTCGTGGCCACGGCCTCGCTCGAGCTGGGCATCGACGTGGGCGCGGTGGACCTCACCTGCCTGATCGGCTCGCCGCGCTCCATCGCCACCGGGCTCCAGCGCATCGGCCGCTCGGGCCATGCTCTGGGCGCCATCCCCAAGGGCCGCCTCTTCCCGCTCACCCGTGACCAGCTGATCGAGTGCGCGGCCCTGGTGCGGGCGGCGCGGCGGGGGGAGCTCGACCGCGTCGCGATGCGGCGGGCGCCGCTGGACGTGCTGGCCCAGCAGATCGTGGCCGCCTGCGCCGCCGAGGAGCGGGACGAGGACGGGCTCTTCGACCTCTGCCGCCGCGCGGCGCCGTATGCGACTCTCGAGCGGCGCGACTTCGACGCCGTGGTGGACATGCTGTCGGACGGCATCGCCACGCGCCGCGGCCGGGCCGGGGCGCGGCTTCACCGCGACGCGGTCCACCGCCGGCTCAAGGGCCGGCGCGGGGCGCGCCTGGCCGCGCTTACTTCAGGAGGCGCCATCCCCGACAACGCCAACTATGACGTCGTCCTCGAGCCCGACGAGACCCTGATCGGCTCGGTGGACGAGGACTTCGCCGTGGAGTCCATGGCGGGGGACGTGATCCTGCTCGGCAACAGCTCCTGGCGCATCCGGCGAGTGGAGAGCGGCCGGGTGCGCGTCGAAGACGCGGGCGGGGCGCCGCCCACCATCCCCTTCTGGCTGGGCGAGGGGCCGGCGCGGACGCCCGAGCTGTCAGCCGAGGTGGCGGCAATCCGCGCTGAGGTGGCGAATCGACTCGAGACGCCGGACGCCGTGGTGACCTGGCTGGTGGACGAGGCGGGGCTCGACGAGCGCGGCGCGGCGCTCGCGCGGGACTATATCGCCGCGGGGGCCGCCGCGCTGGGCGCCGTGCCCACCCAGGACACCATCGTGGCCGAGCGCTTCTTCGACGAGGCGGGCGGCCAGCAGCTCATCATCCACGCCCCGTTCGGCGGCCGGATCAACCGCGCCTGGGGCATGGCGCTGCGCAAGCGCATCTGCCAGAGCTTCGATTTCGAGCTCCAAGCGGCGGCGACTGACGACGGCGTCCTGCTCTCGCTCGGCCCCCAGCACAGCTTCCCGCTCGAGAGCATCTTCGAGATGGTCCACCCCTCCGCGGTGG
>JBGPZD010000104.1:0-7265 GCA_041493605.1 Methylomirabilia bacterium | reverse complement strand
TCGCCGCGCTGGATGATCCTCATCGCGTCGCCGATGGCGTGGTTGCCCGTGGCGCAGGCCGTGACCACCGAAGAGTTGGGGCCCTTGGCGCCGAAGCGCATGGAGATCAGCCCCGACGCCATGTTGATGATCAGCATCGGGATGAAGAACGGCGACACCCGGTCCGGCCCCTTCTCGAGCAGCGTGACGTGGCTGTCGAGCAGGGTGCCGATGCCGCCGATGCCGGAGCCCACGAGCACGCCGAAGCGGTTGCCGTCCACCTTGTCCACCTTGAGGTCGGCGTCCTCGACGGCCATTACGGCGCACGCGATGGCGAACTTGAGGAAGGGGTCGAACTTGCGGTCGTCCTTCTTGTCGATGTACTTGAGCGGCTCGAACCCCCGGACCTCTCCGGCGATGCGCGTGGGGTAGCCGGTGGTGTCGAACCGCGTGATGGGCCCGATGCCGGACTTGCCCGCGAGCAGGGCGGACCAGAACTCCTCCGCGGTGTTGCCCACGGGAGTCACGGCCCCCACTCCGGTGATGACGACCCGACGATTCTCCACTGCGTGTTCCGGGCCTGCCCCGCTACTGGTTCTCTTTGATGTAATTGATGGCGTCCCCGACGGTCACGATCTTCTCCGCGTCCTCGTCGGGGATCTCGAGGTCGAACTCCTCCTCGAAGGCCATGACCAGCTCCACGGTGTCGAGCGAATCGGCGCCGAGGTCCTCGATGAACTTGGCGTTCGGGTTGACCTCCTCATCCTCGACCCCGAGCTGCTCGCAGATGATCTCCTTCACTCTCTCCTCGACCGGCTTCGCCATGGAAACCTCCTGACTTCGGATGGACTGGGCTGATGCCCCTCGCTGCCGCAGGGAATCCCGTTGGCTACATGTACAACCCGCCGTTGACGTGAATCGTCTGCCCCGTAATGTAGGCCGCGCCGTCACCGGCGAGAAACCGCACCACTTCGGCCACCTCGCGCCCCTGGCCGGCCCGCTTGAGCGGCACCTGCTGGAGCAGGGCCTCGCGGGCCTCGGCGGGGATCGCCGCCGCCATCTCGGTCTCGATCAATCCGGGCGCCACCGCGTTGACCAGGATGTTCCAGTGCGCCAGCTCGCGCGCGGCCGCCTTCGTGAGCCCGATCACCCCGGCCTTCGCCGCCGAGTAATTCACCTGCCCGGCACTGCCCATGGCGCCCGCCGTCGAGGCGATATTGATGATGCGCCCGCTCTTCTGGCGCATCATAACCTTGCCTGCGGCCCGCGTCATCAGGAACACGCCGCGCAGATTGACATCCAACACCTGGTCCCAGTCGTCGTCCTTCATCCGGACCAGCAGCTGGTCGCGCGTGATGCCGGCGTTGTTGACGAGCACGTCGATCCGGCCGAAGCGCTCTTTGGCTGCTTCCACCAGGCGATCGCAGTCCTCGCGCTTGGCCGCGTCGGCCGCGACCCCGAGCACCGGGGCCCCCAGCGATTCCAACTCCTTGACGGCCGCGTCCAGCCGGCCGGCATCGCGCCCAGAGACTACCACGGAGGCCCCGTCCTCTGCCAGCAAGCGGGCGATGGCGAGCCCGATCCCGCGGCTGCCGCCGGTCACGAGGGCCACCCGTCCCGCCAGGGCCTTGGCTTCCGTCACGCGCCGCCTCCCGACCCGAGGGCCGCGAGGGCCTTGTCGAGCGCGGCCGGATCCTCCACCGGCTGGCCGCGCACGCCCTCCAGAGTGCGCTTGAGGAGGCCGGTGAGCACCCGGCCGGGCCCCACCTCGAGAAAGGCGGTGGCGCCTTCGCGGGCCAGGCGCTCCAGGCACTCGGTCCAGCGCACCGGGCTCGACACCTGCCGGATGAGGAAGGGTTTGACGTCGTCCGCCGCGGTCGTGAGCCCGGCGTCCACGTTCCTCACCACCGGGATGCGCGGGGTGTGTACCTCCACCCGTTCCAGCTCGGCCGCCAGCCGGTCGGCGGCCGGCTTCATCAGCGCCGAATGGAAGGGCGCGCTGACGGGCAGGAGCACGCTCTTCTTGCCCCCGCGCTCCGCGGCTGCGCGCACCGCGCGCTCCACGGCCGCCCGGTGCCCGGCGATCACGATCTGCCCCGGCGAGTTGATATTGGCCACCCCGACCACTTCACCCTGCGCCGCCTCGACGCATACCTGCTCGGCGGTCGCCAGGTCCACACCAAGGAGCGCGGCCATGGCGCCCGTGCCGACGGGAACCGCGTCCTGCATGAACTCCCCGCGCTTGCGCACGAGCCGCACGGTGTCTTCAAAACGCAAGGCACCCGCGATCACCAAGGCCGAATACTCCCCCAGGCTGTGACCGGCCGCCAGATGCGGCGCGATACCCCGTTCCGCCAGTGCCGCCGCCGCGGCCACGCTGGCGGTGAGGACGGCGGGCTGGGTGTTCGCGGTGAGCCCGAGCTCCGCCTCGGGTCCCTCGAAGCAGAGCCGCGAGAGCGCGAACCCGAGCGCGTCGTCGGCCTGACGCCAAACCGCCGCGGCGGCCTGGGACGACTCGGCGAAGGCCCGCCCCATGCCGACCGACTGAGAGCCTTGCCCGGGAAAGAGAAAGGCGACCTTCACCATCACCACCGGAGCAGCGCCGCGCCCCAGGTGAAGCCCCCGCCGAAGGCCGCCATCAGCACGAGGTCGCCGGGCTTGATCCGCTTGGTCGCCAGCGCTTCCTCGAGGGCCACGTACACCGAGGCCGCGCCCGTGTTGCCGTAGCGGTCGACGTTGACGAGCACGCGGTCCATGGGCAGCTTGAGCCGCTTGACGGCCGCCTCGATAATTCTCAAGTTGGCCTGGTGCGGGATGAAGAGGGCCAGGTCGTCGGCCTTGATGCCGTTGCGGGTGAGGATCTTCTCGGCGCAGTCCTCGAACATGCGCACCGCCACCTTGAACACCTCGTTGCCCTTCATCCGGGCGTAGTGCATGCGGCGGTCCACGGTCTCGTGGGTCGCCGGGTTGCGCGAGCCGCCCGCCGGCTGGATCAGCAGATCCCCGTAGCGCCCTTCGGAGTAGAGGTCCGTGTCGATGATGCCCGACTCGCCGTCGGAGGGACGCAGCACGGCCGCGCCGGCCGCGTCCGCCAGCAGGATGCAGGTGCCGCGGTCGGTGTAGTCCGTGATCTTCGACAGGCATTCGGCGCCGATGCAGAGCACGGTGCGGTACTTCCCGGTCTGGATGTACTGGGAGCCGATCGACAGGCTGTAGATGGACCCCGCGCAGGCGGCGTAGATGTCCACGGAGCCGGCGTTCCGGCAGCCCAGCTGGTGCTGGAGGATATTGCCCGTCGTGGGGAACGCCATGTCACCCGTGGTCGTCCCGACCACGATGAAGTCCACCTCCTCGGGCTCGACCTGGGCACGCTCGAGCGCCTGCTGGGCGGCCTTGATGGCCAGGTCCGAGGTCGCCTCGCTCTCGTCGGCGATGTGCCGCTCGCGGATGCCGGTGCGCTGGACGATCCACTCGTCGGAGGTCTCGACCATCTTCTCGAGGTCCGCGTTGGTCAAGATCCGCTTCGGAGCGTACGCGCCGACGCCGATGATCCGCGCTCGGGTCATTCGCGGCCTCCCTCGCGCTCCTCGGCCAGCACCGCTTCGGCCTCGAGCGCGGTCTTGATGTGCTCGTTGACGTCGTTGCGCACCCACTCGGCGGCCACGCGCACGGCGTTCTTGATGGCCTTCACGGGCGAGGCCCCGTGGCAGATGATGGAGGCGCCGTTGATGCCCAGCAGCGGCGCCCCGCCCATCTCGGTGTAGTCCACGCGCTTCTTGATCCGCGCGAAGGCGCGCTTGGACAGCGCGGCGCCGGCGATGGACAGCGCGTCGCGGCCGAGCTCCTCGCGGATCATGGCCGTCAGCATCTCGGCCAGGCTCTCGGCCACCTTGAGGCACACGTTGCCGGTGAAGCCGTCCGTGACGACGACGTCGCACCGGCCGTTGAAGATGTCGCGGCCCTCGACGTTGCCGATGAAGTTGAGCGAGGAGCCGCGCAGCTCCTCGAAGGCCTCCTTGGTCAGCTCGTTGCCCTTGCCCTCTTCCTCGCCCACCGAGAGCAGCCCGACACGCGGGTTGTCCTTGCCGATGATGTCGCGCGAGTAGACGTGCCCCATCACGGCCCACTGGAAGAGGTGGCGGGGCTTGGGGTCCACGTTGGCGCCGGCGTCGATGAGAATGGTGTAGCCCGACAGGCTCGGCATGGCGGCGGCGATCGCGGGACGGTCCACGCCGGGCAGCACGCCCAGCACGAACATGCCGATGGCCATGGCCGCCCCCGTGTTCCCGGCGGAGATGAGGGCGCTGCACTCGCCCTCCTTGACCAGTTCGGCGGCCACGCGCAGTGAGGAGTCGCGCTTGCGCCGGAGCGCCTGCGAAGGGGATTCGGCCATCCCGACCACCTGGGTGGCGTGGCGCACGCTGATCGGCAGGTCCTGGGCCTTCAGGCGGACGATCTCGCGCTCGACGGCGGCCCGGTCGCCGACCAGCACCGAGGCCAGGCCGAACTCGCGGCAGGCGGCCACGGCGCCCTCGACCACGACGGCGGGGCCGAAATCGCCCCCCATGGCGTCGACCGCGATCTTCATGGCGCGATCTTCATGGCGCGAGTGTCATGGGCCGGCCTCTATGGGCGCCCGGTGAAACAGGCAGCTACTCGCCCTCGACCGCGATGACTTCCCGCCCCTTGTAGAACCCGCAGTGCGGGCACACCTGGTGAGGCTGCTTGACCTCGCGGCACTGCGGGCAGATGGAGCGGGTGGGCGCGACCATCTTGTAATGGGTGCGCCGCTTTCGGCCCCGCGTCTTGGAATGGCGTCGTTTGGGCAACGGCATGGGTCACTGGCTCCTATTTAGACCGCTCGGCCCACGCCTTCAGCGCCGCCCACCGCGGATCGGGGGCGCTCGCCTCGCACGTGCAGGCCGTCACGTTCCGGTTGCTGCCGCATATCGAGCACAACCCCTTGCAGGCCTCGCGGCAGAGAGGCTTCATCGGCAGGCCGAGGTTCGTCTCGGTCTCCACCAGGGCTGTGAGATCCAGGAGCCCGTGCGCGTAGACATCGGTCTCGAGATCGTCGGCTCCCAGCTCCCGCTCCTCCCCGCGCCCCTGCGGGGCCGGGACGAAGCGCGCGTCCACCACGGGCTCGACGGTGACCATGTAGCTCTCCAGGCACCGGCCGCATGTCTGGGGCACCCGCGCCGCCAGACGGCCGGTGACGAACACCGTGTCGCCGTCTTTCTCGAACTTGAGCGAGACATCCGACAGGCTCCAGGCGGGGTCCTGGAACGGGCGCGGGAATTCTCCAACGCCCTCGATCTGGAGCCCTTCCTCGGGAATCTCGGAGACCCGGATGACCATCCCGGAACCTCGCCTAAGGTGCGATCAATTAAGCGCTTTTTCTAAAACCGCGTCAGTATAAACGTGGGGGTGGGCCTTGTCAACCTAAAAGCCGTCCAAATACCCGCCTTGCTTGACGCCTCGGGGGGCGACTGCTAGCATTCGAGCGGAGGCGCGTGGGGAAATGAGCAATCTCTTCAAGACCGCGGTCCTGCTGGCGGCTCTGACCGCCCTGCTGGTGCTCATCGGGGACTTTCTGGGGGGCGCCCAGGGCATGGTCGTGGCCTTCCTGTTCGCGCTCGCCATCAACTTCGCGAGCTACTGGTTCTCCGACCGCATCGTGCTCGCCATGTACCGGGCCCAGCCGGTGGACGAAGCCGCGGCGCCGGAGATCTACCGCATCGTGCGCAGCCTGACCAGCCGCGCGGGACTGCCCATGCCACGCGTCTACGTGATCGCCGAGGACACCCCGAACGCGTTCGCGACGGGGCGCAACCCCGAGCACGCCGCGGTGGCGGTGACCGAAGGCATCCTCCGCGTCCTGAGCGAGGACGAGCTGGAGGGCGTGCTCGCCCACGAGCTGTCCCACGTCCAGAACCGCGACACGCTCATCATGACCCTGGCCGCCACGCTGGCCGGCGCCGTCACCATGGTGGCGCGGATGGCGGGCTACGCGGCCATGTTCGGCGGGCGACGGAGCGATGACGAGGATTCGGGCGGCGGCGCGTTCGGCGCCATCGTCATGATGATCGTGGCGCCCATCGCGGCCCTCCTGATCCAGCTGGCCATCTCCCGCTCGCGGGAGTTCCAGGCCGACGCCAGCGGGGCCCGCCTGGCGGGGCGCCCGTGGGGGCTGGCCAAGGCGCTCGAGAAGCTCGACGTCGCGGCCCGGATGGAGCCCATGGCGGCCACGCCGGCCACCGCCCATCTGTTCATCGTCAATCCGCTGCGCGGCCAGGGCGGGCTGAGCACGCTGTTCTCGACCCATCCCCCGATCGAAGAGCGGATCGCCCGGCTCCGCGCGATGACCCTTTAGCCCTGACGGGCAGACTGGGAGCACACCGGGGGGAGACGCGAATCGGTCTCCCTCTTTTCATGACATGCTTGCCGCCAACCGCCTCAGGAAGTCCTACGGGCCCAGCGCCGTCCTCGAGGACGTTTCGCTCGAGCTCCGCGAGGGGCAGTGCCTGGCGCTCCTCGGCCCCAACGGCGCCGGCAAGACCACCCTGCTCCGCATCCTGGCGACCCTGCTGCGCCCGACGGCGGGCAGCCTCACGATCGGCGGGGTCGACGCGGTGAAGAACCCCGAGGCGGCCCGCGCCATGATGGGGATGATCGCCCACGGCTCCCACGTCTACGAGGACCTGACGGCCATCGAGAACCTGCGCTTCTGGACCGTGATGCGCGGGGGGGACGCCTCGCCGGCGCGCCTCGTGGCCGCGCTCCAGCAGGTCGAGCTCGACGCCGTCGCCGGGGAGCGCGTGCGGACCTTCTCGGCCGGGATGAAGCGGCGGCTGGCGCTGGCCCGGGTGGCGCTGGACAACGCGCGCCTGCTGCTGCTGGACGAGCCGTTCACCGGGCTCGACCGGCGGGCCCAGAAGTGGCTCGGCGAATTTCTCATGTCGTTCAAGGCCGGCGGCGGCGCGGCAATCGTGGCGACGCACAGCTTCGGCGGCGGCCTCGCGGTCGCCGACCGGGTCGCGATCCTGGCCGGCGGGCGGCTCATGGTGGACCAGTCGTGCGCGGACCTGTCGTGGGACGACGTCCGGCGCCTCTACGACAGCCTCACCGAGGCGAACGGAGGCGCCGCGTGACCCACTATGCGCGGCGCGCGTGGATCGTCCTGTGGAAGGACCTGCTCACCGAGCGCCGCTCCAAGGAGAGCCTGAACGCGCTTTTCTTCTTCTCCCTGCTCCTGCTTTTCCTCTTCCAGTTCGCGCTCGGCCCCG
>JBGPZD010000046.1:0-17314 GCA_041493605.1 Methylomirabilia bacterium | reverse complement strand
TGATCGTGATCGCGAAGCGCTTCCATCACGACGTGGAGGCGCGCTCGACAGCCGTGCAGGAGCAGCTCGGCGCGCTCTCCGCCAAGGTGCAGGAGAACCTGGCCGGGATGCCGGTGGTGCGCGCCTACACCATGGAGGAGCGCGAGATCGCCCGCTTCGGCCGGCTCAACCGCGAGTATCTGGTCCGGAGCCTGAGCCTGGCCCGCATCCAGGCCGTGGCGTGGCCGCTGATGGGGCTCGTCTCCGGGCTGGGCGCGCTCGTGATTCTCTGGCTGGGCGGCCGGGCGGTGATCGAGGGCCGCATCACGCTCGGCGCTTTCGTGGCGTTCAACGGGTATTTGGCCTATCTGGCCTGGCCGACCATCGCCCTGGGCTGGACCCTGGCGAATGTCCAGCGGGGCCTGGCCTCGATGCAGCGCATCGCCGAGATCCTGGACGCGCCCGCGTCGGAGCATCTTTCGAACGGATCTCCCGGCAGGCTCGCGCCAGGGGCGATCGAGTTCCGTAGTCTCACCTTCGCCTACGAGGGACGGGCGCCGGCGCTCAGCGAAGTGAGCTTCACGGTGCCCGAGGGCGGCGTTGTCGCGGTGGTGGGGCCGACGGGCAGCGGCAAGTCCACGCTCGGCCTGCTGCTCTGCCGGCTCTTCGAGCCGCCGCCGGGCACGGTCTTTGTCGACGGGATCGACGTCCTGGAGCTGCCGCTGAGCCGCTTGAGACGGTCCGTCGGCTATGTGCCCCAGGAAGCCTTCCTGTTCTCGCGCTCGCTGCGCGACAACGTGCTCCTGGCCGACGAGGAGGCGGGTGAGGGGCGGCTGCGCTGCGCCGCCGAGACCGCCGGGCTCGCCGCCGAGGTCGACAGCTTTCCGCAGGGCTGGGACACCGTGGTCGGGGAGCGCGGGCTCACGCTGTCGGGCGGCCAGCGCCAGCGCGCCGCCCTCGCCCGCGCTCTGGCCGGCGACCCGCCGTTCCTCGTGCTCGACGACGTCCTGGCCGCGGTGGACGCCGCCAAGGAACGGGAAATCCTCGGCGCGCTCGGCGCGGCCGCGCGCGGGCGCACGACCTTGGTCATGACCCACCGGCTGCGGGTCGCCGAAGAGGCCGACTGGGTCGTGGTGCTGGACGAAGGGCGGGTGGTGGAGCAGGGCCGGCACGCTCCGCTCCTCGCCGCCCGCGGCCTCTATTGGCGCCTCTGGCGCGTCCAGCAATTGGAAGACGAGTTAGCCAATGCGTGAAACCAATGCATGAGGAGGAGGTTCTCGGTAAAGCCTACGACGCGCGCCTGATCCGGCGCATCTGGGGCTACACGCGGCCGCACGGGCGCCTGGTCGCGCTGTCCGTGCTGCTGTTCCCCCTCGTGACCGGGCTCGAGCTGCTGCAGCCGTATCTGGTCAAGGTGGCCATCGACGACCATATCCTTCGGCACGACTGGGCTGGCTTGGGCCGGATCGCGGCGCTGTTCCTCCTGGTGCTGGCCGTGCTCTACGCGCTGCGGTCGGGCCAGGCCTATGTGACCCAGCTCACCGGCCAGCGAGTGATCCACGACTTGAGAAACGCGCTCTTCGCCCACCTCCAGCGGATGGACGCCGCCTTCTTCGACCGCAATCCCGTGGGCCGGCTGATGACGCGGGTGCTGAACGACGTCGAGGCCATCAACGAGCTGTTCACCAGCGGCGTGGTCTCGGTGCTCGGCGACGTGCTCACGCTCACCGGCGTGGTCGTGATCATGCTCGGCATGAACTGGCGGCTCGCCCTGGTCACCTTCGCGCTGGTGCCCCTGTTGGCGCTGGCGGCCGGGTTCTTCCGCCTCAGGGCGCGGGATAGCTACCGCCTGGTGCGGACGCGGCTGGCTCGGCTGAACGCCTTCCTCCAGGAATCGCTGCAGGGCATGGCGGTGATCCAGCTCTTCGCCCGTGAGGCACGGGAGCGGCGGCTGTTCGCCGGCTTCAACACGGAGCTCCGCCATGCGCAGTTCCGCTCAACCGTCTACGACGCGTCGCTCTACGCGACCGTCGAGGCCATCGGCTCGGCGGCGGTGGCGCTGCTGCTCTGGTACGGCGGGGGCCAGGTCGTGGCCGGCGCGCTGACCTTCGGGGGGCTGGTGGCTTTCCTCGAGTACACCAACCGCTTTTTCCTGCCCATCCGTGACCTGGGGGCCAAGTACACGGTGATGCAGGCCGGGATGGTGTCCGGCGAGCGGATCTTCGGCCTGCTGGACACCGAGCCCGTGCTTGCCGCTCCCGCCGCGGAGACGGCCCGCCGGGGGGCGGCCACGCTCAATGCCGCAGGGGACCGCCCCGCGGTGGAGTTCAGGAATGTGTGGTTCGCCTACGAGGGCGAGAACTGGGTGCTCGCCGACTGCTCTTTCAGCGTCGCGCGCGGCGAGCACATCGCCCTGGTGGGACCGACGGGCGAGGGCAAGACCACGATCGCCCGCCTCATGACCCGGGCCTACGACGTGACGCGGGGCCGGGTGCTGGTGGAAGGCGTGGACGTGAGAGAGTGGGATCTCCAGGCGCTCCGCCGCCACGTGGGGCTGATTCCCCAAGAAGTCTTTCTCTTCACCGGCACGGTCGAGGAGAATCTCCGCCTCGGCGGCGACGGCGCGGTGTCGGCCGGGGACCTGGAGCGCGCCGTGGCCGCGGCGGACGCGGGCCGGCTCGTCGCCGCGCTGCCGCGCGGGCTCGCGGAGGAGATTCGGGAGCGCGGCGTGAACCTGTCCCAAGGGCAGCGCCAGCTGCTGGCCATCGCGCGCGCGCTCATCTATAATCCCCACGTCCTGGCGCTGGACGAGGCCACGTCCAGCGTGGATCCGGAATCCGAGGCGCTGATCCGCGCCGGGCTGGCCCGGCTGCTCGAGGGGAGGACGAGTGTGATCATCGCCCACCGCCTTTCGACCATCCAGACGGCGGACCGCATCCTCGTGCTCCACAAGGGAGCGGTGCGCGAGTCGGGCCGGCACGCGGAGCTCCTCGCGCGGGGCGGGCTCTACGCGCGGCTCTACGAGCTGCAGTTCGGCATCGGGCGCGGGTGACCCGATTCCATCGCGCGGTGTTTCGCCTGGTGAGGCAGATCCCCCGCGGGCAGGTGGCCACCTACGGGCAGGTCGCCGCTATCCTGGGATCTCCGAGGGCGGCGCGCGCGGTGGGCTGGGCCATGCGCCACTGCGCGCCGGGAGTTCCCTGGCACCGGGTGGTGAACGCGAGCGGCGGCATCAGCCTCCGGGCCAATGTGGGAGGCATGCTCACCCAGCGCGTGCTGCTGGAGCAGGAAGGCGTGCCGGTGCGCCGCGGGCGCGTCCGGCTCGACCGGTACCGCTGGCGAGGCCCCCGCAACCGGGGAGCCCACGGTTGGGGGAGTGCGGGAAGTCGGCCACCTGGGCCCCCGCAGCTGGAGAGGTCCGAGTCGTAAACCTCGCGGTGCTTCCGAGGGGCATGCATGCGATTGGGACTGAATCTCAGCTATGCCGGATCGGCGTTGGGAGTCAACCTGCCGCTCATTCAGGAGGCGGACCGCCTGGGCTTTCACTCCGTGTGGTCCGCCGAGGCCTATGGCTCCGACGCCGTCTCGGTCATCGCCTGGGTGGCCGCGCAGACCAAGCGCATCAAGGTGGGCACGGCGATCATGCAGATTCCGGCCCGCACGCCGACCCTGACGGCGACGACGGCCCTGACGCTCGACCAGCTCTCGGGCGGCCGCTTCCTGCTGGGGCTCGGCGTGTCGGGGCCGCAGGTCGTCGAGGGCTGGCACGGCGTGGCCTTCGGCAGGCCGCTCGCCAAGACGCGGGAGTACGTCGAGATCGTCCGGGCGGTCTGGCGTCGGGAGAAGCCGCTGGAGTTCAAGGGCGCCTACTACGAGATTCCGTATATGGGGGCCGACGCCACGGGGCTCGGCAAGCCGCTCAAGTCCATCCTCCACGGCCGCGCGGACATCCCGATCTACCTGGCGGCCATCGGGCCCAAGAACGTGGCGCTGGCCGCCGAGATCGCCGACGGCTGGCTGCCGGTATACTTTTCGCCCGACCGCATGTCCATCTTCACGCCGCACCTCGAGGCGGGCTTCAAGGCCGCCGCCGGCGGCAAGTCCATGGCGCGCTTCGACGTGGCGCCCACCGTGCCCGTGGTGCTGGGCGCCGACGTGGACGCCTGCCGCGCCATCGTCAAGCCGCGGCTGGCCCTCTACGTGGGCGGCATGGGCGCGCGGGGCAAGAACTTCTACAACGAGCTGGTGTGCCGCTACGGCTATGATGCGGCCGCGAAGGAGATCCAGGACCTGTACCTGTCGGGCAAGAAGGCGGAGGCGGCGGCGGCCGTGCCCGACGCGCTCGTGGACGAGATCGCGCTGTGCGGTCCCAAGGAGCGCATCAAGGAGCGGCTGGCACGCTGGACAGGCTCGGGCGTCACGACCATGATCTGCGCGGTGGGACAGGAGGAGGCGCTCCGGGTCATGGCCGAGCTGGCGCTGTGAGCGCGTGAAGCCGGCCGCCCAGAGGGTCCAGGCGGCACTCGCGACGCTGGGCCTGGACCGCACGGTGATCGAGCTCGACGTCCACGCCCGGACATCGCAGCAGGCCGCCGACGCGCTGGGGGTGAGGGTGGGGCAGATCGCCAAGTCTCTCGTCTTCACCGCGAACGGCAGCCCTCTGCTGGTGATCGCCTCGGGCGCCAACCGGGTGGACGAGGCCAGGCTCGGCCGGTTGATGGGAGCCCGGATCAGGCGGGCCGATCCCGAGACGGTCAGGCAGGCGACGGGCTATGCTATCGGCGGCGTGGCGCCGGTCGGCCACCCGGCGCCGCTGCCGGCGTACATCGACCGCGACCTGCTCCAGTACGAGATGATCTACGCGGCGGCCGGGGTGCCGGAGTGCGTGTTCCCGCTGACGCCCGCCGAGCTGGTCCGCGGCACCGGCGGCACCGTGTCGGATCTGAAGGAAATGGTCGCCACACCGAGAGGAGAGCCGGCATGAAGCTCAAAGGCAAGGTCGCGCTGGTGACGGGAGCGGGCTCCGGGATCGGACAGGCGTCGGCCGTGCTCTTCGCGCGCGAGGGCGCGAGGGTCGCGGTCGTGGACCTGAGAGAGGACACGGCCAAGGTCACGGCCGAGCAGATCGAGAAGGCCGGAGGCCAGGCGCTGGCCATCCGCGCCGACGTCTCCAAGGCCGCCGACAACCAGGCGGCGATCAACCAGACCCTGGCGCGCTGGGGCCGGCTCGACATCTTCTACGCCAACGCGGGCGTGCCCCAGTGGCCGACTCCGGTCGCCGACGTCGAGGAGAGCACCTTCGACCAGATCATGGCGGTGAACGTCAAGGGCGTGTTCCTTGGCGCGAAGTACGCCATGCCGGTGATGAAGGCGCAGAAGGGCGGCGTCTTTCTCATCACGGCCTCGACGTCGGCCATTCGCCCGCGCCCCGGGGTGCAGTGCTACTCGGCCTCCAAGGGCGCCGTGACGGTGATGGCCAAGAGCCTCGCGCTCGAGGGCGCGCCCTTCGGCGTCCGCGTCGTGGCCATCGCGCCGGTGGCGACCGAGACGCCGATGCTGCCCACCTTCATGGGCAAGAAGGCGGTTGACGAGGAGGGCCGGGCGCGCTACATCGCCACGGTGCCGCTCGGCCGGCTCAACACGCCGGAGGACATCGCCAAGGCCGCGCTCTTCCTCGCCTCCGACGACGCGGCGATGATTACCGGCAGCTGCGTCGAGGTGGACGGCGGGCGGTGCGTCTAGGGGCGTCGTGAAGATCGTCCCGCTGGCCGCCGACTCGCTCGGGGTGCGCTCGGTGGCGACCTGGGTCGAGTGCGGCGAGACGCGCGTGCTCATCGATCCGGGCGCCTCGCTCGGCGAGAGCCGCTTCAACCTGCCGCCTTCGGACGCGGAGTGGGAGGCGCTCAAGCGCGCGAACGATCGGATCAGCGACTATGCCGGGCGCGCCTCGGTGATCTTCGTGAGCCATTACCACGAGGACCACTTCCGGTACGACCCCGGGCTGTACGACGGCCGGACGGTCTGGGCGAAGGATCCCAAGCGCAGCATCAACCCGCGGCAGGCCGAGCGCGCCGTCCGGCTCTGGAAGGGACTCGCGGAGCGCTGCCGCCTCGATTCGGCGGAGGGGCGGCGGCTGGAGACGCCGGACGCTGTGCTGACGGCCTCCCCGCCGCTGCCCCACGGGACCGATGGAACGGCGATGGGGCACGTCGTCGCCCTGACCGTCACCGACAGGCGCGAGGGGACCCGCTTTCTCCACGCGTCGGACGTCCAGGGGCCGATGTCGCCCGTGGCGGCGGCATACGTGATCCGGGAGCGGCCCCACGTGCTCTACCTGTCGGGCCCGCCCGCCTACCTGGAGAGCCAGATCGGCCGTGCCGCGGTGGACCGCGGCATCGACAACCTGCTCAGGATCATCGAGCGCACGGGCTGCCGGGTCATCATGGACCATCACGCCCTGCGCGACGCGGGCTACCCCGAGCGCTTCGCTCGGCTCTGGGACACCGGACGGGTGGTCACGGCCGCCGGCTTTCTCGGGCTGGACGATTCGGCCCTCGAGGCGCGCCGGCGGGACCTCTGGGCGGGGCAGCGCAAGCCGGCGGCGGCGCTTCAGCCCCGGACCAGCCGGGAGCGGGACGCGCGTCGATTGAAGAGCCGGCCCGCGTCGGCTAGAATGCAGTCTCGCAGAGTCACCAAACGAGCGAAAGGAGGGGCGACGGAATGAGCGAAGCGAAGACGTTGAGTGTCGGCGATACAGCGCCGGACTTCACGCTGAAGACCATCGGGCTCAAGGAGGTCAGCCTGAAGGACTACCGCGGGAAGAACGTCGTGCTGCTGTTCTATCCGCTTGACTGGACCCCGGGCTGATCCACGTGCATGCCCGCCTTCGATAAGCGTGTGAAGGACTTCGAGGCGGCGCATACCCAGGTCCTGGGTATCAGCACGGACAGCCCGTTCAGCCACGAGAATTGGGCGAAGGCGGTCGGGATTTCCAATTACCCGCTGCTGTCGGACGTCCAGCGGGCGGTCGCGAAGGATTACGGTGTCTACTGGCCGGACTGGAACGCCAACGTGCGCGCCACGTTCGTCGTGGACAAGCAGGGGAAGGTCCGCTTCACTGAGCGGTACGGGAAGGGCGAGCTGCCCGATCCCGACAAGATCCTCGCCGAGGCGAAGAAGCTCGGCTGATCCGGACGCCAACCCGCGCGGCCGGGGGCGGTTCCGCTCCCGGCCGCCGGGTCGTCGGCGGGACTCCGGCGCGGGTTTGACCGGACGCGCTCGCCTGCCTATGATAGCCGGGAACTCATGGCCGACCACATCCTGGAGCGGCGGTTCTGGCTGCCGCGCGCTCGCCCCGACGTGTTCGAATTCTTCGCCGATCCCCGGAACCTCGCCGCGGTCAACCCGCCGTCGACGCGGCTGCGCTGGCTGGCGCCGCCGCCCGAGCGGCTGGCGGCGGGGGCCGTCCTCGACTTCAGCGTGCGCGTGGCCGGCGCGGCGTGGCGGTGGCGGGTGATGGTCCGGGAGTTCGACGCGCCCTATCGCTTCATCGACGCGCAGCTCTGGGGGCCGTTCGCGCGTTGGGAGCACCGTCACCGGTTCGTCGAAGGCGCTGAGCGGGAGGGCGGCCCGCCCGGCACCTGGGTCGAGGATCGGGTGACCTACCGGCTTCCGTTGGGGCCGCTGGGCCGGCTGGCGCACGTGTTGGGCGGCGGCCGGCGGATCACCGGCCTGTTCGACTACCGTGACGCCCGCGTGCGCGAGCTGCTCGCCGAGCGCTAGCGAGAGCGGATGACGCCGCGCCGGGGGCAGAGGTCGGCCAGCGGGCAGCGGGAGCACCAGGGCGAGACGGGCAGGCACAGGTTCTGGCCGAAGGAGACCAGCAGGTCGTTGTAGCCGATCCAGTAGCGCCGCGGCAGCCGGGCGCGCAGCGCCATCTCGGTCTGCTCGGGCGTCTTGGTCCGGACGTAGCCCCAGCGGTTGGAAATGCGGTGGACGTGGACGTCGACGCAGATGCCCGGCTTGTTGAAGGCCTGGGTGACGACCAGGTTCGCCGTCTTGCGGCCGACGCCTTTGAGCGTGAGCAGGGCGTCGATCGTGTCGGGGACCCGGCCGCCGAAGCGGACGAGCAGGTCGCGGCAGACGCCGCGCAGCACCCGGGCCTTGGTGCGGTAGAAGCCCACGGGGAAGATGGCGCGCTCGATCCGGCGCGGGGTCAGCCCCTGGATGCCCTCGGGCGTGTCCGCCAGCGCGAACAGGCGCGCCGCGGCGGGCCCGGTGGTCTCGTCCTTGGTGCGCAGCGACAGCAGGCAGGCCATGAGAACGTGGAACGGGTCGCGGCGGCGCTCGGCCACCTCCGCCAGCGCCGTCCGGCGCCACTGCGGGGCGTGGCGCCGCAGCCGGGCGATCACCCCGCCGATGCGGGCGATGGGACGCCGGGCCCTTACGACTTTCCCTTTATGGATTCGAGCAGCTCCCGGGCGCGCCGAGAGTCCTTGAGCGTCCAGTCGGCGAGATTGGACGGCTCCTTCTCGCCCAGCACCGCCGCGAGCTCCCGGCGGGCCTCGGCCACGCGGCCTGTCTTGATGAGCGTCCGGGCCAGCCCCACCCGGGCGCTCGTGAACCTGGGATTCAGATCGAGCCCCTTGCGGAACATTTCCTCGGCCTTGTCCAGATCGCCCCCGAGGAAGCGCGGCACCTCGTAGTAGACGTTGCCCGCCAGCGAGTAGACGGGCGGGTACTTGGGGTCGAGCTCCATGACAATGTCGATCTCCTGCCTGACCGTTGGCAGCAGGAAGAGCGAGCGCATCACGCCCTTGGTCTGGCCCCAGCGTGCGGTATTGGTGCCGTACCAGAAGTGGGCCTGGGGATTTCGCGGCGCCAGCTCCACCGCGCGCCTGGCGGCCTCTCGCCCCTGGTCGTAGGCCGCGAGCTTCTCGTCCGGCGTCTTCGCGCGGATGTCGCCCCAGATGAAGCAGACCTGGGCTAATGCAATCATATTGTCCACGTGGGAATCGGTCTTGAGCGCCTCCGCCAACGCCGCGCGCATCTGGTCGATCCGGGGCAGGTTCTCGTGATAGCGCGCGGACCAGACGCGGACCTCCGCCACCAGAGGCGACTGGGCCCACGCGGTCCCGGCGCCGAGCAGGAGCGCGAGCGCGAGGAGGACAACCCGCATGGTCTCGATGCTAGGGGGCGCTCCCCGCGGTGTCAATGTTATGGTAGGGCCGATGAAACCGTCCCGGATGTCGGCCGAGCCCTGGCAGCACCGGTTCCTCGAGTCGAACGGCCTCCGCTTCCACGTCGTGACCCAGGAGCCGCCCGGAGCCGGCCGGGCGCCCCTCGTGGTCTTGCTCCACGGCTTTCCCGAGTTCTGGTACTCCTGGCGCCGGCAGATCCCGGCCCTCGCCGCGGCCGGCTTCGCCGTCGCCGCGCCGGACCTGCGCGGCTACAACGATTCAGACAAGCCCGAGGGCATCGAGGCCTACCGCATCACCAATATCGTGGAGGACGTGGCCGGGATCGTCCGCGCCCTGGGCCGGGAGCGCGCGGTGATCGTGGGCCACGACTGGGGCGGGGCGGCGGCCTATGCCTTCGCCATGATGCGCCCGGAGATGACGAGCCGGCTCTGTGTGCTGAACTCGCCCCACCCGGCGTGCTTCACGCGGGAGCTGCAGGCGGGCAACGTGGAGCAGCTCAGGCGGAGCTGGTACATGTTTCTTTTCCAGTTCCCTGAGGCGCCCGAGCAGCTGCTCGCGGCCGACAATTTCCGTGTCCTCAAGGGTCTGCTGCGGGACAATGCGCGAAAAGGGACCTTCCGGCCGGCCGACTTGGCTCGCTACGCCGAGGCCTTCGCCAAGCCAGGGGCGCTCACCGCCGCCATCAACTGGTACCGCGCGAGCTTTCGTCGGGGGCTGCCGTCGGCGCGGGAGTTCCCGAAGATCGCGGCGCCGACCCTGATCATCTGGGGCGACCGGGATTTCGCCTTAGGCAAGGAGCTGACGCGGGGGATGCGGCCACACTTTTCGGGCCGGTTCACGCTCACGTGCTTGCCGGGGGTGAGCCACTGGGTCCAGCAGGAAGCGCCGCGGAAGGTCAACGAACTGCTGGTCCGCTTTCTGACGCGGCCCGAGCGCCCCGAGCCATGAGGCTGCTGCCGGCGGCCGCCGTCCTGCTCTGGCTCGGGATCATGGCGTTCTTCGCCTTCCTGGTGGCGCCGGCGGCATTCGCGAGCCTCGAGCGCGAGGCGGCCGGACGGTTCGTGGGCGTGATGTTCCCGCGCTACTACGCCGTCGGCGCGGGACTGGGCATTCTCGCGGTGGCGGCGCTGGGAGCCCGCTGGGTCAGATCGGGCTGGTCCCCGAGCGAGTGGCTGAGCCTTGGACTGGCGCTGCTCATGCTCGCCCTCACGCTCTACGCCTGGCTCGTGGTGCTGCCCGCGGCCCACTCGGCGCGCGAGGCCTTGAGCGCAACCGGCGTCGCGACCGGAGCTGTTTCGACGGAGGCCGCGGCCTTCGCCCGCCTCCACCGGCTCTCCGGTGTTCTCAACGCCGCGGTGATGGCGGCCGGCGTGCTGTTCCTGATCGTGGAAGCGGTGAGGCGGCGATGACGGCGCTCGAGGCGTTGACTGCCTGAGGCTCACGCTTCGTTGAGGGCGAGCCGGAGCAACGTCCGCATGAGGTGCTCGGCGCTTACCGCGCCGCCCTCGGTGGCCGACTGGAGCAGGCAGCCCTCGGCGGCCCCCAGGATCACGGCGGCGACGGCGCCCGAGTCGAGATCGGCCCGGAAGACCCCCGCGGCCACGCCCTCGAACAGGATATCCTCCAGCGACAGCCGCAGCTGCTCGCGCTGCCAGGCCAGGGTCAGCCGGAACTGCTTGTCCTCCCGCGCCCGCACCCACCCCGTGAGGAACAGGCCGGAGAATTCGGGATCGCTCTCGCCGTAGGCGCCGAACAGGACCTCCATCGCGCCCTCGAGCTTGACTCGCGGCGGGTTCTGGCTGCGCGCGACGCGGGCCAGCTCGTTCACCAGGGGCAGGGCGCGCTCTTCCAGGACCGCGGCCGCGGAGACGGCGGGGCGCGCCCTGCGGCGCTTCGGCGGTTTCTTTGGGCTCACGGGCTGATTATAATGGCGGGCGCGCCATGGATTTCAAACTCTCTCCTGAGCAGGAGCGCTTCCGGGACGAGCTGCGGCGGTGGCTCGAGGTTCACAGCCCCGGCGACTGGGGCAGGATCCGCGCGACCCTCCACAGCCGCGAGGCCCGGGCGGCCTTCCTGATCGATTGGCAGCGGAAGCTCCACGCGGCCGGGTACGTCGGCCTCCACTGGCCCCGCGAGTACGGCGGCCGGGGCGCCACGGTGATGGAGCAGGCCATCTTCTACGAGGAGATGGCGCGGGCGCGGGCGCCCGAGCTGCCCAATTCCATCGGGCTCGACATGGCGGGGCCGGCCATCATCGCCCACGCCACCGAAGAGCAGAAGGGGTTCCACCTGCCGCGCATCCTCTCGGCCGAGCACCTCTTCTGCCAGGGCTTCTCGGAGCCCAATGCCGGGAGCGACCTGGCTTCGGTCCAGACGCGCGCCGAGCGGAAGAACGGCCGCTACGTCATCAATGGGCAAAAGGTCTGGACGTCCTATGCCCACTACGCCAACTGGTGCATCCTGCTGGCGCAGACCGACCCCGCGGCGCCGCGCCACAAGGGGCTGACCTTCTTCCTCGTCGACATGAAGAGCCCGGGTTTCACGGTGAAGCCGCTTCGGGAGATGAGCGGCGACGCCGAGTTCAACGAGCTCTACTTCGACGACCTGGAGGTGCCGGCGGAGAACGTCGTGGGCCGGGAGAACGGCGGCTGGGCGGTCGCCATCACGACCCTGATGTTCGAGCGCGGGCCGCGGGCGCTGTCGCGCCAGCTCATCCTGCGCCAGGGCATCGCCGAAGCGCTCGAGCTGGCTCGGGCGACGGTGCGCGACGGCGCCCCCGCGTCACGCGACCCCGTGGTCCGCCAGCGGCTGGCCCAGGCCTACATCGACGCCGAGGTCCTGCGCTACGCGAACCTGAGAATCCTCACCCGCCTCGTGCGCGGTGAGGTCCCGGGTCCCGAGGGGTCGGCCTCCAAGCTGTTTTTCAGCGAGACCTGGCAGCGGGTGCTCGAGCTGGCCCTCGAGCTCCAGGGACCCTACGCGGCCCTCTGGCAGGGGAGCGAGCGGGCCCTCGCGGGCGGCTGGTGGCAGTACCGCCACCTGCGCTCGCGCGGCGACACGATCGCCGGCGGCACCTCGGAGATCATGAGGAACATCCTGGCCGAGCGGGTGCTTGGCCTGCCAAAAGACTGACGCTGCGGGCCAGGCGGCTCCCTGTTCGTCCGTGCAACGTGCGGTACAATGGGCCCGCTATGGAGTTCTTCACCGTGGCCCCGCCTGACAAGGCGCGGGCAACCTTCTTCGAGCACTTCGGCGCGCTGGGCGCGAGCGAGCGCGTCGCCACCGACGCTGCGCTGGATCGCGTCACGGCTCGCGAGGTGCGCTCGCCGCAAGCCTTGCCCTCTTTTCCTCGCAGCACGATGGACGGCTACGCCGTGAGAGCCGCCGACACCTTCGGGGCGAGCGCGACGCTTCCGGCCTACCTCAGCGTGATCGGCGAGGTGCGGATGGGCGACGAAGCCCGGAGCCCGATCGATCAGGCCCAGACGGCCATCGTGCATACGGGCGGCATGATCCCCCCTGGCGCGGACGCGGTGGTGGTTCTCGAGCACACGCAGTCGGTGGGAGAGAGCGAGATCGAGGTGCTCAAGCCGGTCGCCGTGGGCGAGAATGTGCTCAGGGTCGGCGAGGACATCGGCCAGGGGGTTGCGGTGCTCCCAGCCGGGCATCGCCTGCGGCCGCAGGACCTGGGCGGCCTGCTCGCGCTGGGGCTCACCCAGATCAATGTCGCGCGCCAGCCGCGCGTTGCCATCTTCGCCACCGGGGACGAGGTGGTACCGCCGAGGGCCAGCCCTGGGCCCGGCCAGATCCGTGATATCAACTCCTCCACGCTGGCCGGGCAGACGGCGCGGGCAGGGGGAATCCCGATGTTGCTCGGCATACTGCCTGACGCGTTCGACACGCTGGTGTCCCGCACGCGGGCGGCGCTCGCCGAGGCGGACATGCTGGTGCTGTCCGCGGGGAGCTCCGTCAGCGTGCGCGACATGACGGCGCGCGTATTCGACAGCCTGGGCGCGCCGGGGGTGCTGGTGCACGGCGTGGCCGTCAAGCCGGGCCATCCGACCATCCTGGGCGTCGCCGGAGGAAAGCCGCTGATCGGCCTGCCGGGCAATCCGGTCAGCGCCATGATCATCTACGACCTCTTCGGCGTGCCGACGCTGCTCCGGCTCCAGGGCGCGACGTCGGTCCCGCGCCGGGGCGTCGCCTGGGCCAGGCTCGCCAAGAACATCGCCAGTGAGTCGGGGCGCGAGGACTACGTCGCCGCCCGGCTGACCGAGCGTGAGGGGGAGACCTGGGCCGAGCCGGTATTCGGCAAGAGCAATCTCATCTTCACCCTCGTCAATGCCGACGGGGTGCTGAAAGTGCCGCTCAATGCCAATGGGCTGGAGGCGGGAACGCTCGTCGAGGTGCGCCTCTTCTGAGGCATCCCAAATTGCAATGAAACCCACCCGTTCCGTGTATCTGGAGGATATTCCACTCGACGAAGCCCGGGCCCGTCTGGCCGATGCGCTGGCCAGAATCGGCCGCTGGGGCCCACGGACGGCGGAGGCCGTGAGCCTGGCCGAGGCGCTGGGGCGCGTGACCGCCGAGCCCGTCTGGGCCCGCGTTTCAGCACCACACTATAACGCCAGCGCGATGGACGGCTACGCGGTGCGGGCTCGCGACACGGAAGGCGCGACGGAGACGTCGCCCATCAGACTCGACGTCGTGCTGCGCGACGGCGAGGCTCAACGAGCCAGCCGACCGGCAGAGCCCGTCAATACCGGGCACCCGATGCCCCCGTGGGCGAACGCGGTCATCATGATCGAGCATGTCCAGCCGGTCGACGGCGGCGCGGGCCTGGAGATTCGCGCGCCGGTGGCTCCGTGGCAGCACGTGCGCGCCATGGGCGAGGACATGGTCGCGACGGAGCTGGTCCTGCCTGCCAACCATCTCCTCCGTCCCGTCGACCTCGGAGCCATCGCAGCCAGCGGGCATGGCAGCGTGAGGGTGCGGCGGAAGCCGTGCGTGGCGGTGATTCCCACCGGCTCCGAGCTGGTCACCGTGGAGCAAGCGGCGCACCTGCGCCCTGGCGACGTCATCGAGTTGAACAGCTTGGTGCTGGCGGCGCAGGTCGAAACCTGGGGCGGCCGGCCGACTCGGCTGCCGATCGTGGCCGATGACTTCGAGGCGATCAAGACGGCGGTGGCGAAGGCGGCACGGGACTACGATCTCGTACTGGTGAACGCGGGCTCTTCTGCCGGGACCGAGGATTACACCGCACGGGTCATTTCGGAGCTGGGTACGCTGCTCGTCCACGGCGTGGCGGTCCGCCCCGGGCATCCGGTGATCCTCGGCATGGTCGGAGAGACGCCCGTCATCGGCGTCCCGGGCTATCCCGTCAGCGCGGCCCTGACCGGGGAGATTTTCATCGAGCCCCTCCTCGCCCGCTGGCTGGGCAGGCAGCCGATACAGCCCGCCACCGTCAAGGCCACCATCTCGCGCAAGGTGCAGTCGCCCACCGGCGATGACGAGTACCTGCGCGTGACGGTCGGACGGGTTGGTACCCGAACGATCGCCACGCCGCTCTCGCGCGGCGCGGGGGTGATCTCGTCCCTGGTGCGCGCCGATGGTATCGTGCGCATCCCGAGATTCTCGGAGGGACTCAACCCAGGGCAAGAGGTGACCGTCGAGCTTTACCGCCAGCCCGAGGACATCGCCAACACCATCGTCGTGATCGGCAGCCACGACATGACGCTGGACCTCCTGGCGCAGTTCCTGGCCGAAGCCGAGCCGCACCGCCGGCTCACGTCGGCGCACGTGGGAAGCGTGGGAGGACTGATCGCGCTCAAGCGCGAGGAAGCCCACGTGGCCGGCGCTCACCTGCTCGACCCGCGGACGGGGGAGTACAACCTGCCGTACGTGACCCAGTACCTGCCCGGGGTCGAGGTGGTGTTGGTGACCCTTGTGGGGCGAACTCAGGGTCTCATCTTGCGGAAAGGAAACCCCAAGGGCCTCGGTGGGGTGGAGGACTTGACTCGCGGCGACGTTCTCTTCGTCAACCGTCAACGCGGGTCTGGGACGCGGCTGCTCCTCGACCACGCGCTAGAGCGGAAGGGCATCGCACCCGCATTGATAGCCGGCTACGACCATGAAGAGTACACGCACCTCGCGGTGGCTGCGGCTGTCGCCGGCGGCGTGGCCGATTGCGGCCTCGGAGTGCTGGCCGCGGCTCGCGCGCTGGATCTGGACTTCGTACCCCTGGCAGACGAGCGCTACGACCTCGTCATCCCGCGTGCCCACTATTCGAGCCCGCTGCTCGCCCCGCTGCTGAGCCTGCTGAACGACCAGGCCTTCAGGGCCGCCGTCGGGGCGCTCCCCGGCTACGACGTGAGACCCATGGGGAACGTCATCGTACCCTGAGCGCGGCCCGTTCTGCCGGGATTGGGCGCTCAGTCGTCCAGGATCGCGAATTCCTTCTCGCTCTTGCCGGCGACCGGAACGAAGAGTGGCTGCCCGTATTTCTCCACGCCGAACGTCCCGATCACCCTTTGGGCCGCGGGCGAGACGAGGAAATCGGCGAAGTCCTTGCCCCCCGCGTGATTGACCTGGGAATGCCGGGCCGGGTTGATCTCCATGACGTGGTACACGTTCAGCAGCGGCTTGACCTTCTCGAGGACGATCTGCAGGCTGAGCCGCTTCTGCAGCGCCAGCAATGTGCCGCGGTCCGTCAGCGCGTAGGCTCCCCTTTCGGAAGCCACGTTCAGGGTCGCCCCTTGACCCTGCCCCGTCTGGATGTACCAATTACCCGCGGGCCGAACGCCGGCCTTCTGCCATAGCGTCAGTTCGCGAAGATGGGTTCCCGATTGGTCTCCGCGGGACACGAACGGTGCCTGGACCTCGGCGATGCGTCGAAAAGCCTCGGCGAGACGGTTCATCCCCTTGAGCTTGAGGGGGTCGGCAGGCGGCCCGACCACGACGAAGTCGTTGACCATCACCAGCCGGTGATTGACGAACGCGCCTTCGGCGATGTACTTGCGCTCGAGATCGGGAGCGTGGCCCAGGACGACGTCGGCATCGCCCCGGGCGCCCATCGTCAGGGTCTGTCCGGTGCCAGCCGAGATCAACTTGACCCGGTACCCGGACCGGTTCTCGAACATGGGCACCAGCACGTCCATCAGGCTCGTATCCGTGGTGCTTGTCGTCGCAGCGACGATGATGTCGCGCTTGGCCGGCGCCGTCTGCGCCGCCGCTTGTCCACTCCCCCCCACCACCGCCAGCATGCCGGCCAGTGCCAGTGCGCGTCTCACCCTGGACATCCTCCCTTTTGGGACTCATGGGTTGCCTGCACCCGCTCGAGCCGGGGCTCCGGGCCTTTCGGCCGTCCTCCGGCGCGCCGCTCCACCCGGTTGCCGATCCTGACCGTGACTAGGCTACCCAATAGGGCCCTCGGGATCAAGGAATTTGACTCTCGCTGCGGACGTTGGCCCGCGGCTGTTGGCCTTGACCGGGACGCCGAGCCCTCGCTCGCGTCCCGACTCACAGAGTCGATCGCAAGATCGAGCGCCGCCGGCCAGGTTCTCATCCGCATTTCTGGTCCACAAGAATGGCTTCGAACCCGTATTGCTGCGCGCGATCTAGGCGCTGCTCCCGCCTTCGAGTGCCTGGGTGAACGCGCCACACACGCAACGTGTCTCAATCAATCCGGAGACAGGAGACTAGAGTATAGGAAGGACACAGGCCCGTCTCGGGGCACCCGCGCTGGGCATGATCCCGTTGAAGTCCTATCATGCCAGGACTGCTTGCTGATGAACGCGCGCAGCCCGAACCCCGTGTCGATGTCAATGCGCACGAGAGGTCTTTAGCTCCAGCAATCGAATGCGTGCTCACCCAAAGCGGAGAGCATGCCACCCGCCGCCATTGCCGTTATTTGTTACTTCCGAAGAACCAACACGATTCCGCAGATCAGCAAGAGCAGGCCGACGAGGTGATGGTTTCGAAGGGACTCGCCCAGAACAAAGCGGGAAACGATCGCGACACAGATCACGCCCGAGCACAGGTGAATCGCTCCCATCTGCGCCCCCGTATACAGGCCATACCCGTAGCGAGTCGCAAAGACATTCAAAACGTACTCCGGCAACACGATGGCCCAACTC
>JBGPZD010000137.1:0-4492 GCA_041493605.1 Methylomirabilia bacterium | reverse complement strand
CGCGGACTCCTCGGCCATCCCGACGTACTACGTCGCGAAGATCACGCGCGAGCACGTAACCGTCGCGCTCTCGGGGGACGGCGGCGACGAGAACTTCGCGGGCTACCGGCGGTACGCTCGCGCCAGCGCGCTCCATGACCGGCTCGACCGCGCGCCGACGGCCATGCTCCGGCCCCTCCTCCGGCTGGCGGCCCGTCTGCTGCCCCTCGGCGCTCCCGGCCAGGCCTACGCCGGCCTGCTGGGCGCGAAGCCCTTCGAGCGCTATTTCCGGCTCGTCACCTACGAACGAGGCGAGACGCTCCGCCGGCTCCTCTCGGACGACCTGGCATCGCTCGCGCACTCCGCGGCGCGGCCGGCGGCGTTCGCGGCCCTCGCGGCGGCGGCGCAGGCGCCGGACTATGTGTCAGGCCTTCAGCAGATCGACATCGAGACCTACCTGCCCGGGGACATCCTGACCAAGGTGGATACCACGAGCATGGCGGTCTCGCTGGAGTCCCGGGTGCCCCTCCTGGATCACCGCCTGATGGAGTTCGTGGCGACCATCCCGTCCTCCCTCAAACTGCGGCACGGCGACGGCAAGCACGTGCTCAAGCGCGCGATGGAGCGGGCGCTCCCACCCGAGATCCTGACGCGGAAGAAGATGGGCTTTGGCGTGCCGCTGGGCGCCTGGTTCCGGCGGGAGCTGCGCGACATGACTCGCGATGTGCTGCTCTCACCGCGTGCGCGCCAGCGCGGGATCTTCCGGCCCTCCGAGGTCGAAGCCCTGCTCGCGACGCACGATTCGGGGCGCCGCGACTGCTCGGCGCGCCTCTGGGCCCTGCTCTGCTTCGAGCTCTGGATGGGGCAGTGGATGGACCGGCACGGAACAGACGCGGAGGGGGCGGCCTGACCATGTGCGGCATTGCCGGAGTGGCGTTCGCCGACCCCCGTCATCCGGTGGAGCGTGACCTCCTCGACCGGATGACCCGGGTGCTGAGGCACCGGGGGCCGGACGCGGACGGCTTCCACCTGGGTCCGGGCGTGGGACTGGGCCACCGCCGGCTGAGCATCATCGACCTGGCGACCGGGGACCAGCCGATCTACAACGAGACCCGCTCCGTCGCCATCGTCTTCAACGGAGAGATCTACAATTTCGCCGAGCTTGCCCGAGAGCTCGAAGCCCGCGGCCACCGCTTCGCGACCCGGTCGGACACCGAGACCATCGTCCACGCCTACGAGGAGTACGGCTTGGACTTCGTCACGAGGCTGCGGGGCATGTTCGCCCTGGCGCTCTGGGACGAGCCCGCGCGCCGTCTGGTCCTTGCCCGGGATCGGGCCGGCAAGAAGCCGCTTTACTATCACGCCGATGCCGCGCGCCTGGCCTTTGCCTCCGAGATCAAGGCCCTGCTCCAGGACCCGAGCATCAAGCGGCGCGTGAACCCCGAGGCCCTGAGCGACTACTTCACCTTCGGGAATATCCCAAGTCCGGCGACGGCGTTTCAGGACGTCCACCAGATCCCCGCCGGCCATCTCCTGATCTGGGAGGGCGGCCGCACTCGCCTTCAGGAGTACTGGGACGTGGTGTTCGATCCCACGGGGCCGGCCGAGGCCGAGGCGGCCCTGGAGGCCTTCTCCACGCTCTTCGACGAGGCCGTGCGGATGCGCATGGTGGCCGACGTGCCGCTGGGCGCCTTCCTGAGCGGCGGCATCGATTCGTCGGCCGTCGTCGCCTCCATGGCGCGACAGTCGGGCCGCCCCGTGATCACGACCAGCGTCGGCTTCGCCGAGCGCACCCACAGCGAACTCGAGCATGCCCGCGCCGTGGCGCGGGCGCTCGGCACCGAGCACCACGAGCTGGTGGTCCGGCCCGACGCCGCCAGCGATCTGCCCCGGCTCGTCTGGCATCTCGACCAGCCGCTCGCCGATTCATCGGCGCTGCCGACGTACTACGTGTCCCGGGCGGCCCGTGAGCGCGTGACGGTGGCCCTCTCCGGCGACGGCGGCGACGAGATCTTCGCCGGCTACCAGCGCCGCTACGGTGTCCACCGGCTGGAGAGCCGGCTGCGCCGGCTGATCCCCGGCCCGATCCGGCGCGGCGTGCTGGCGCCCCTCGGCAGGCTCTATCCGCGCTCCGACCTGATTCCGCGGCCGCTGCGCTTCAAGCTCGTGCTGAGCAACCTCGGCCAATCCTTTGAGCGCGCCTACTTCAACGACATGTCCCTGTTTCTCGACGAGGAGCAGCGGGCACTCTGCTCGCCGGAGTTCCTGGACCAGGTGAGTCACCACGATCCCTTCGCGGGCTTCGCGCGGCACTTCGACCGGGTCCGGGACGCCGATCCCCTCTCCCGGGTTCTCTACGTGGATTTCAAGACCTGGCTTGCCAACGACATCCTCGTCAAGGTTGACCGGATGAGCATGGCCTGCTCACTCGAGGTGCGCTCGCCGCTGTTGGACCACAAGATCATCGAGTTCGCGGCCAGTCTTCCGGCCGCGCTCAAGTACCGGGGACGGACCTCGAAGTACCTCCTCAAGCGGCACGTCGCGGCCCGCCTGCCGGGCGCCGCCGTCCATCGCCCCAAGCAGGGCTTCGAGCTGCCGCTGGCCGCATGGCTGCGCGCGGAGCTTCGGGAGACTGCCCGCGACCTGCTCTTCTCGCCCCGGGCGACCAACCGGGGGTACCTGCGGCCCGAGGCCGTCAAGCGAATCTGGGACGGCCACCAACGCCGCGTCAGAAATCATGCCGCGCAGATTTGGGCATTGATGGTGCTCGAGCTGTGGCACCGGGAATACGTGGACCAGCCATGATGAGCTTCGAGCGCCAGTGGAAGAGCCGGTTCGAGAAGTTCGCCACACGCCACCAGTCCGACCACCTGGTGTCGGGTTGGTCGGCTGCGGGGCTGCGCCGGCGCGTCACCGTGTTCGAGGGCCTCCTGGATCGCGGGTTCCTGCCCGAGGGCGGCCGCGTCCTGGATCTCGGCTGTGGCGCCGGAACGTATGTGCGCCTGCTGGCCAAGCGTGGCCATGCGGTCGTCGGGCTCGATTACTCGCTGCCGAGCCTCGCCCGCGCCGTCGCCGCGGACCTCCCCAGCGCCGGGCGGTACGTGGCCGGCGGCGCCCAACGCCTGCCGTTCCCGGCCGGCACATTTCAGGCAGTCCTGTGCATCGGGGTGCTCCAGGCGCTCGAGCAGCCCGCCGAAGCCATCGCCGAGATCGCCCGGGTCCTGGCGCCGAACGGCGCCGCGCTCGTCGAGACCCTCAACCCGTGGAGCCCGCTGGCGGCGGGGCGGCGCCTCAGCGCCTTGGTCCGCCATCAGCCGACTCGGCTCCACTATGACTCGCCATCCGGAGTGGAACGGGAGATGACGGCCTGCGGCCTCAACCCCCAGCGCCGTGTCAGCATCGTCCTTCCCCCGCGCTCGCTGCCGGCGTTCGAAGGGGCACTGGAACGGTCCTGGCTCCGTCGTCTCCTCGACGCTCTGCCCGGCGTGCGCTCGCTCGCGGCCCAGGCCTTCTGGATCGTGGGGGTGAAGGCATGACCGGCTACATCGCGCTCCTCGCTGCCGGGGTCGGCGTGGCGCTGGCCGCGGCTTCGCTGCTCATGTCGCCGCGCCGACCGCTCCAGGTGAGCTTCGCGGCCGGGATGCTCGCTCTGTCGCTCGAGTCTGCCCTGATCTACGGTCTGCTGCTCCACTCCGCCGCCCCTGGGGCTCAGGCGCAGTGGCTGATCGCCCTGCAGTCTGCCGCCCTGCTCACGCCGATCCCGTGGTGCCTGTTCGCGTTCCTGTCGGGCCGCCACGCCGATGCGCCGATCCGTCTCCCCTGGCGGCTGGCGTTCACGCTGGGCGGGACGGCGCTGGTGGCGGTCGCGGGGGCCAACTTGCTCTGGCCCTTCCTCGCGCTGCCCGAAACCTCGAGACCCTTCCTCTTCGCCAAGCTGACCTCGGCCGGCCAGGGCGGCGTGGCGATCGAGATCTTGGGCACCGTCGCGGTCCTCTACGGGCTCGAGCCCTCGCTGCGCAACTCCTGGGGTTCCACGCGGTGGCGGCTCAAGTACCTCGCCCTGGGGCTGGCAGGCATCTTCGTGGTTCGGTTCTACCTGCTGAGTCAGCTCCTGCTCTTCCACGCGCTGGCGCAGGACGCCCTGCTGATCCGCTCGGTCGTTCTCCTCTTCGGCGAGGCCTTCATATCCGTTGGGCTCCTGCGCTCCGGCGCGCTCCGCGCCGATCTCTCTGTCTCCCGCCACTTCGTCTATCGCTCCATCGCCGTCGGCGTCTCCGGCTCCTACCTGCTCCTGGCCGGCACCGCGGGCTGGCTCATGAACGCTCTGGGCATCCCCGAGGCGGCTGTATGGGGCACGCTCATCCTGTTCGTATCCGTCATGGGGTTGTCCACGCTGGCGCTCTCCGAGTCGCTGCGGTGGCGGGCCAAGCGCTACATCAGCACTCACTTCTACGTCAACAAGTACGACTACCGCCAGCAGTGGAGAACGTTCACGGCGCGGCTGACCGCCCGG
>JBGPZD010000041.1:0-19494 GCA_041493605.1 Methylomirabilia bacterium | reverse complement strand
GAGCAGTAGCGCCGAGAGGGCTCCGGTCCTCGACGGCGCTTTTTTATTTCCCCCGATCCTGGGGGAGACCCCGCCCATGGTGGCGCGGGGCTTACGCGGGCGGCTCATCCCCGCCCAAGGAGAGAGGGAACCGAGGTATGGCACAAGGCACGGTCAAGTGGTTCAACGACGCGAAGGGGTACGGGTTCATCCAGGTCGAGGGCGGGGAGGACGTCTTCGTCCACTACAGCGCCATCCAGGCCCAGGGCTTCAAGAGCCTGGCCGAGGGCGACAAGGTCGAGTTCGAGGTGACCAAGGGCCCGAAGGGGCTCCAGGCCTCCAACGTCCGCAAGGCGACGTAGCTTCGTCGCTGACCACTTGACGGCCCGCCGGTTCCCGGCGGGCCGTTTTATCTTTCCCGCCGGGCGCGGCCGGGCAAAAAGAAAGCCCCGACGGTCTTTGCGGCAACTGAGCTGCCGTGCCGCCCCGCTGGTGAAGGGCGGGACCGTCGGGGCCGGTGGTTCCTGGGTCCTCCAGGCCCACCTGCGACTGCTTACATCCGGGCCTTAGGAGATGACCACCTCACAGATCACCGTAGGAGTACACATCGGCTGGATCACCCCCCTTTCTCGGCGCGGCCCGGTTCGGGGCCCAGGAGCCACCACCTCGCGCCGGACGCCGACTTCCGGCCCGAGGCTCGGTCACGTTGCCCGCGGCGGGATTACCGGAGGGAACGCCAAGAGAGCCTGTGTGCGCTCTGACCGATTTCCCACATCCTAATCACTGGCCCCGGCCGATGCAAAAGATTTTTTCACTTCACGCTGAGCCGGGCGGCGTTCTTCTCCAGCACGCCCTTGCCCACGCCGTCGACCTTCTCGAGGTCGTGGACCCGCTTGAACGGGCCGTGGGCCTCCCGGTAGGCGATGATCTTCTGCGCCGCCCCGGCGCCGACGCCCTCGAGCTTCATCAGCTCGGTCTTGGACGCCTCGTTGATGTTGATCTTGCCGGTGGCCTTGGCCGCCGCGTGAGGCGCCGGCTTCTCGTCGCCCTTGGCCGGCTTGTCCTCCATGCCCACGGCCGTCCCGCCCGCCACGCACCACGCCCCGAGCGCCACTGCCACGATCCATCGCGTCGCCTTCATGGGATCCTCCTTTGAGAGAGATGTGCCGCTGAGGGCGATTTCACGCGAGGCGGCGGGCGCCGACAATGCCCAATGTTTCAGACACGGGCGTGTATCGCGGCGTGGACGGCGCCGCCCTTGACCCGCTTCCCCGCGGGCGCTAATCTGGCGGAACATGGTTGAACGCTCCCTGGGATCTCACGCGTTCCGCGCGGGCCTGGTGCTGCTGCTGGCCGGCGTCCTGCCGCTGGCGGGATGCCAACCGGCGATGTCCGTCGAAGAGGCCAAGAAGGTCACCGCGGCATTCGCCGAGACGGCGGCCTTCGTCCCCCCGCCGCGCACCGTCGAGGACATCACCGCCATCCTCGACCAGCAGAAGCGCTCCGATCCCACGATCGCCGAGCGCGCCCGGGCCCGCGCCGACGAGGCGCCGCCCGCGGCGGCCGGCCCGGGCGAACTGTCCCGCTTCTACTACCAGCGCGCGCTCAACGCCCGGGCGATCGGCCGAAGCAAGCAGGAGATCGAGGACCTGCGCCAGGCGCTCGCCAATGTCCCCCCCGGCTCCCGCCCTCCCGAGTACGAGATCCTCTACCAGCTGAGTCTCGCCGAGGGTCGCGGCGGAAACTTCCGCCGCTCCGTCCAGCTTCGCGAGCAGGCGGTCGCCAAGGTCCCCTTCCAGCAGCGCGGGCGGATCATCACGCTGCTCGCCGGCCTGGTGATTACGTATTCCGGCCGGGGCGATCTCAAGGGGGCCGAGACCGCGCTGGCCGAGATCGAGCGTCTCCATGCCGAGTCCAAGAGTTGGAAGAATCCGCGACCCGAGGACCGCGCCGGCTACGACTCCGCCCTCGCCCTGGCCAAGGCGGGCCTCAGCCAGTCGACCGGGAAGTACGCCGATGCCGAGCGCTTCTGGCGCCAGGCCGCCGCCGCCCTCGCGGCCGACCCCGTCTGGGCCACGCGCCCCTGGATCGACGAGCACTACGCACGCCTGGCGAACGTTTTGGTGCAGCAGGGGCGGCTGCTCGAGGCCGAGAACGAGGCGCGCCGGGCGCTGCTCGGCGCCCTGGCCAAGACCGGCCGTTACTCGAATCACACCGCGTGGGTGCTGGGCTACGTCGTGCAGGTGATCATGGAGCAGGGCCGCTACGCCGAAGCCGAGGCTCTGGCGCGGGCGAGGATCGAGATCCTCGAGCAGACCGGAGTCGCGTCCGAATCCGGAATCCTGAACAACGCGCGCGGTCAGCTGGCCGTGGCGATCGCGTTCCAGCAGCGCTGGACCGAAGCCATGGTGGTGTACGAGACGATGCGGACCGGCCTCGCGGCCGATCCCGAGTACGCCAAGCAGTTCCTGGGCGGCTATGTGGGCTATGGGATCGCGCTGCTGCGGACGGGCCAGCCCGACCGGGCCCGGCCCATCTTCAACGTGGCCCTCGAGCGGAGCATCCGGCAGCTCGGCGACAAGCACCCGAACACGGGCCGCATCCGCGGCCTGATCGGCAACGTGCACTTCGCCAAGGGTGATCGCGCGGGCGCGCTCCGCGAGTTCCGCGAGGCGGTCCCGCTCGTCCTCGCCCGCGGCACGACCGACGCCGAGGACGAGAGCTCCACGCGCGCGGCCGGCGACGACCGGACGGTGGGCCTCCTCCGCTCCTACATCGCCCTCCTGGCGCAGATCCGAGGCACCGCCCTCGAGCGCGACGCCGGGGTGGACGCGGCGGCCGAGGCTTTCCGGCTGGCGGAAGTGGTCCGCGGGCGCTCGGTCGAGCGCGCGCTCGACGCCAGCGCCGCCCGCACCGTGGCGCAAACCCCGGCGCTGGCCGAGCTGATCCGCAGCGAGCAGGACGTGCGCAAGCAGCTGGCCGCGCTGCAGGGCCTGCTGGGCAACCTGCTCAGCGCTCCCACCGACCAGCAGGATCCCAACGCGGTCGGCGCCCTGCGCGCCCAGATCGAGACACTGCGCAAAGCGCGGCAGAGCCTGAGCGGGCGGATCGACCGCGACTTCCCCGCCTACGCCCAGCTGGTCAATCCGCCGCCGACGACTCTGGAGGCGGGCCGCCGGGCGCTACAGCCCGGCGAGGCGCTGATCTCGATCCTGGTGCTGCGCAACCGCACCCTCGTCTGGGCGATCCCCGCCACGGGCCCGATGGCCTTCACCAGCGCGCCCATCACCGCGGCCCAGGTCGACGAGGCGGTGACCGCGCTCCGCAAAGCCCTGGACCCGGGGGCCCAGACCGTCGGCGACATCCCGGCATTCGATCTCGCCGTGGCGCACCGGCTCTACCGGACCCTGCTCGAGCCCGTGGAGGCCGGCTGGCGGCAGGCCGACAGCCTGTTGGTGGTGCCCTCCGGCGCATTGGCCCAGCTGCCGTTCTCACTGCTCGTCACTCAGCCGGCCACGCTCGGGCCGGAGCGCGGCGCCCTCTTCTCCAATTACCGGGACGTCCCGTGGCTTGTCCGCCGCCACGCCGTGACCGTGCTCCCCTCGGTCGGGGCGATCGTCACGCTGCGGGGTCTGCCGCCCGGCGATCCCGGGCGGCGCCCGTTCGTGGGCTTCGGCGATCCCTTCTTCAGCGAGACCCAGGCCCGGCGCGCGGGCGCCGCCGAGCCGCCGGCCGCGGCCACCGCCGTGGCCTCCCGCGGCGTGCCGATCCGGCTCCGCAACCTCAACATCGAGCACCGGAACCAGACGCCGCTGGGCGCGCTGCCGCGGCTGCCCGACACGGCCGAGGAGATCCGGAGCATGGCCCAAGCCGCGCGCGCGGACCTCAGCCGCGATATCTTCCTCGGGACCGAAGCGAACACCGAGCGCGTCAAGAAGCTCGACCTCACCCGCTACCGCATCATCGCCTTCGCCACCCACGGCCTGGTGCCCGGCGATCTCGACGGGCTGACCCAGCCGGCGCTGGCCCTGTCGGCGCCCGAGGTGGCCAAGGTGGGAGGCAATGGGCTGCTGACGATGGAGGACATCCTCGCCCTGCGGCTGAACGCCGACTGGGTCGTGCTGTCGGCCTGCAATACGGCCAGCGGCAACGGCGCCGGAGCGGAAGCCGTGTCGGGACTGGGCCGCGCCTTCTTTTACGCCGGGGCCCGCGCGCTGCTGGTCAGCAGCTGGCCTGTGGAAACCACGTCGGCCCGGGCGCTGACCACCGATCTCTTCCGGCGCCAGAGCGCCGACGCGCGGCTGACGCGCGCGAAGGCGCTGCAGCAGACCATGAACGCGCTGATCGACGACGGGCAGTTCGTCGAGCCTCGCACGGGTCAGGCGGCCTTCAGCTACGCCCACCCGCTCTTCTGGGCGCCGTTCATCCTGGTGGGCGACGGCGGCGAGGCGCCGGTTCCCCGCCGGTAGTCCCTAGTCGTCCCCCGGGCGGGCCAGCACCCGCAGGTAGTCCTCCCATTCCCAGGGCAGGAGTGACCGCTTCTTCGAGTTGCAGTCCTTGCAGGCGGCCACCATATTGCCGCGCACCGACCGGCCACCGCGGATGAGCGGCACCACATGGTCCAGGGTCAGCGCCCGGGCGCCGACCCGGCGGCCGCAGTAGTGGCAGACGCCGTCCGCGATGCGCCGCTTCCACCAGCCGCTCTGCCTGAGCTCACGCGCCCGCGCCTTCTCCCGCCTGAGCTCGGCGTCGGTGGCCTCGGGGATGAAGCGCTCGCGCGTCATCCAAGCCCCTCGCTCACCGTCGCGAGCCGCTGCGAGAGCTCTTCCCACTGCTGCATCAGCCACACGACGCGTTCCTCGGTCTCTTTCCGAGCGGTGGCGATCAGGCGGGCGCGCTCGCCGTCACGGTAGAGGTCGGGGTCGGCCAGGGCCAGGCCGATCTCGGCGAGCCGCGCCTCGAGCTCGTGGATCTGGCTCTCCACCGCCCCGAGCCGAGCCCGGATCGACTTGATCTCCCGCTCGAGGTCCTTGCGGGCCCGGGACCGCGCGGCCGCCCGAGCCGGGGTCGTGTCCTTCCGCTTGGATTGTCTCGGCTCTGGCTTCGGCGGCTCAGGCCGGGCCTTGCGGGCAAGGTAATCGTCGTAATTGCCGATGTGGGTGGTGAGCCGGCCGCCGTCCACCTCGACCACGTGGGTCGCGATTCGGTTGATGAAATAGCGGTCGTGGGAGATGAAGACGATGGTGCCGGTGAAGCCGGCCAGCGCCTCCTCCAGCACTTCCTTGGAGGCCAAGTCCAGGTGGTTGGTCGGCTCGTCCATGCAGAGCAGCGCCGCCGGGCGCACCAGCATCTTGGCCAGCGCGAGCCGGGCCTTTTCCCCTCCCGAGAGCACGGCGACCCGCTTGTCCACCGCGTCGCCGCCGAAGAGGAACGAGCCGAGAATGGTCCGGAGCCGCGTCACCCCGGCCTCGGGCGCCACCTGCTCCAGCTCCTCGAAGACCGTCCTGGTCGGATCCAGCGCGTCGAGTTGGTGCTGGGCGTAGTAGTGGACCGCCACGTGGGCGCCCAGCGTCCGCTCGCCGCGGTCGGTCGGCAGCACGCCCGACAGCATCTTGAGCAGGGTCGACTTCCCCGCCCCGTTGACGCCGACCAGCGCCACCCGGTCGCCGCGCTCGGCCGCGAAGTCCACGCCGGCGTAGACCACGTTGTCGCCGTAGGCCTTGTGGACGCCGCTCAGCCGAACCACCAGGCGGCCGGTGCGCGGAGGCTGGGGGAACCTGAAACGGATGTGCCGGGCCGCGCCCTCGACCTCGACGCGCTCGAGCTTCTCGAGCATCTTGATCCGGCTCTGCACCTGGCGGGCCTTGGTGGCCTGGTAGCGGAAGCGCTCGATGAAGCGCTCGATCTCGGCGACCCGCTTGGCCTGGTTCCGCTGCCGGGCTTCGAGCAGCGCGTGTCGGGCCTCACGCTCGACCTGGAAGTGGTCGTAGTCGCCCGGATAGACGGTGACGGCGCCGGCGGCGAGGTCCGCGATGGCCGTCACCATACGGTTGAGGAAGTAGCGGTCGTGGGAGACCAGCACCACGCTGCCCTCGTAGGAGGCGAGAAAGCTCTCGAGCCATTGGAGCGACTCGAGATCCAGGTGGTTGGTGGGCTCGTCCAGCAGCAGGAGGTCGGGGCGCAGGAGCAGCAGGCGCGCCAGGGCCGCCCGCATCCGCCAGCCGCCTGAGAATTCCCCGAGCGGACGGTGGAGCTCGCCGGGCTTGAAACCCAGCCCGTCCAGGATCACCTTGGCCTGGGCCTCGAGGCGGTAGCCCCCGAGCGCCTCGAAGCGGTGCTGCACGTCTCCGTATACCTCGGTCAGCGCCGGGTCGGCGCCGGGGCCGGCCATCAGGTCGGCCAGCCGCTCCAGCTCCGCCTCGAGCCGCCAGACCTCCTCGAAGCCGCCGAGCGCCTCGGCGAGCACCGTGCCGGCCTCGCTCGCCCCCACTTCCTGAGGCAGGTAGCCGACCGTCACCCCGCTGTCCCGATGGACGCGCCCCGCATCGGGCTCCTCCACGCCGGCCAGGATGCGACAGACGGTGGTCTTGCCCGCCCCGTTGGGGCCGACCAGGCCGATGCGCTCGCCGCGCCCGATCCGCCAGGAGCAGTCGCGCAGCAGCTCCTGGCCGCCGTACGCCTTCGAGACACCGTCCAGCGCGATCACGCTCATCCTTTCTTGATTGCGTCCATCACGGCGAAGGCGTGGCGCACCGACTTGATGGCCAGCGTGCCGCCCATGAGGGCGCCAATGTCCAGCGTCTCGGCGATTTCCGCGTCCGTCGCGCCCAGGTGGAGGACCTCCTCCACGCGGTGCTCGATTCAGTCGAAGCAGTTCTGGGACACGGCCACCGCCAGCGCCGTGAGCTCCTTGTGCTTCTTGCTGAGCGCGCCGTCCGCGTATACGCGTTTGCCCAGCTCGGTATATGCGCCGGGGACCTTCATCGGGCTCTTGGCGATGAGCCCGTTCAGGCGCTTCCGCTCGGCGTTCTTTTCGTGCAGGTGCATCATCGGGCCTCCTTGGGGAACTCGGGTTCCGCGTCGGTGAGCCTACGGGCGCGGGCCTCGGCGAGCCCGCGCAGGGGCGCATCGGAAGCCACGGCGGCCTCAGGAGCGGGACGGCGCCGCGGGCTCCTGGTTCACGGCGAGATCGCGCGCCTGCCCGGCGGGCACCAGGAGCGCCGAGGCCAGCGCCGCGATGGCCATCACCAGGCCGACCACGAAGACGCCGCCCACGGCGTGCGCCATGGCCAGGCGCATGTGGGCGAGCACGTCGGGGTTGAGGGCCTCGCGGCTGACGGGATTGATGATCAAGTCGGGGTGGGCGGCCAACTCCTGGAGGCTGTCGCGCAGCCCGGCCGGCGCGGTGGCCAGCAGCGACGCCAGCTCGGTCTGCAGGCGGTGGGCCATCACCGAGCCCATCACCGCCACCCCGACGGCGCCGCCTATGGTGCGGAAGAAGCCGGTCATCGACGTCGCCGAGCCGAGCACGCTGCGCGGCACCGCGTTCTGAACCGCGATCAGCATGGGCACGAACACCAGCCCCATCCCGACGCCGGCGACCAGGATGTCGCGCGCCGCGGCCAGGCGGGTCACCGACTGGTCCCAGCCGCTCAGCAGCAGGAACGACAGGGTGAGGAGCGCCATGCCCGCCATCACCACGCTCCGGTAGCCGACGCGCAGCACCAGGCGCGCGCCCAGGATCGAGAAGGTCACCCACCCGATGATGAAGGGCGTGAGCACGAAACCGGCCTGGGTGGCCGTGCTGCCCGTGACGGCCTGGAGGAACAGCGGCACGAAGGTGATGGCGCCGAACATGGCCATGCCCGAGAGGAGCCCCGTGGCCGCGGCGGCGCGCACCATGGGGTTGGCGAAGAGCGCCAGCGGGATCACGGGCTCGGCGGTGCGCCGCTCCACCAGCACGAAGAGCGCGAGCAGCGCGGCCGAGAGGCCCAGCAGCCCGAGCACCGCGGGACGCCACCACAGGGCCCCACGGCCGCCCTCGACGAGCCCGACCAGCAGCGCCGAGATGGCGGCGGCGAAGATCAGCGTGCCCGCATAGTCGAAGGCCACGCGGCGGCGCGGGTGCTCCTCGCCGACGAGCCCCCAGCCGATCGCGGCGGTGGCCAGTAGGCCGAACGGCAGATTGATGTAGAACACCCAGCGCCACGACGCCCGATCCGCCAGCACGCCTCCCAGCAGCGGTCCCACCAGGGAGGCCACGCCCCAGACACTCGAGAAGTAGCCCTGCATCTTGGCCCGGCGCTCCATACCGTAGAGGTCGCCGATGATGGTCATGCCGATGGTGATGAGCGAGCCCGCGCCCAGCCCCTGGATGGCCCTGAAGATGATCAACTGGGTCATGCTCTGCGATAAGCCGGAGAGCGCCGAGCCCGCGAGGAAGATCGCCAGGCCCGCCAGGTAGGTCCGGCGCCGCCCGAGCTGGTCGGCCAGCCGGCCCCAGATGGGCATCGTGATGGTCGAGGCCAGCAGGAAGGCCGAGAAGACCCAGGAGTAGATCTGGATCCCCCCCAGGCTCGCGATGACGGTCGGCATGGCCGTCGCCACCACGGTAGACTCCATGGCGGCGAGGAACACCGAGCCCATGACGCCGGCCAGCACCAGGCCCTTCCGGGGACCCGGCTCGGGCGCGCGCGGTTTGGAGGCGGGAAGCGCCATGGCTCAGTGGCCGCCGGTGCAGCCCGCGCACCGGCACAGCGCGCGCAGCTCCGCGTAGGGGTAGAGACCCTGATGCCCGTCCGTCCACGTGACGCGAAGCCCCTCGGGCAGCTTCGTGATCTCGCGCGGCCAGCCCATCTCCTGGGTCAGCGTCACCTCGTCGCGGCCATTGAGCGCCGGGTCGTCGAGCCGCAGCCGGTCGAACGGGTAGATGCTCCCGTGGCCATCGGCCCAGGTCACGCCCAGCGCGTAGCGCCCGACCAGGTGGACGTCCGTGGGCTCGTTGGGATTGGGCTGGCCCAGGATTGGCAGGGTGAGCTTGATCGGCGTCACGCTCCCCCTCCGGACTTCCGCTCGAGGCGCTGGCCGGCCAGGAGATAGTGCACCGCCAGGTTCTGGTGGGCGCCCCAGGCCGCCGCGCGCCGGCGGATGCTCTTCTCGCTCAGCGCGCGCCCGCGATTGTAGAAGTGCTCGAAGGCCCGCCTCACCCCCAGATCCCCCGCCGGGCACACGTCACCCCGCCCGAGATAGCGGCAGAGGAACCACTCGGCGCTCCAGCGGCCGAAGCCGCGCACGGCGGTCAGCGTGTCGATCACGTCCTCGTTTCCGCGCCCGGCCAGCGCCTCGAGGTCGAGCGCGCCGGACGCCACCAGTCGGGCCAGCCCCACGATGTACTCCGCTTTCCTCACGGTGAACTGCATGCGCCGCAGCTCGCTCACGCGGGCGCGGGCCAGCGCGGCGGGCTCGGGAAATCCGTACACCGTCTCCCCGTTGACCCGCACCGGCGTCCCAAACCGTCTCACGAGCCGCGCCCGCACGGCGAAGGCGAAGGCCAGGTTCACCTGCTGGGCGCACACCAAGCCCACCAGCATCTCGAAGGGCCCGGCGGCCAAGGTCGGGCGGAGGCCGTAGAGCCGCGGCGCCAGTCCCGCCAGAACCGGATCCGTCTTGGCGGCGACGTAAAACCCACCCAGGTCGAGCTCGAGCCCGCAGACACGGCGCGCCTCGCCCAGCGCCAAGTCCACCACCCGCGCGCTCCGCGCCCCGGGCACCGACACCGTGAGCCGCGGATCGTCGGGGCCGCCCGCCCAGCGCAGCTCCCAGCCGCGCCACGCGGCGCCCACCTTGATCGCGCGCCGGAACACGCCGCCGGACAGGCGGTTGGCGGGATCCTCGCCCCAGAGGCGGAACCGCGCCAGCGTTCCCGGCACGTCCAGCGGCCCGGGGGCGGCGAGGCGGGCGTCCATGGCGGCGGTTCAGTTTACCAGACCGGCGGGGGCGGCGGAACGCCGGGCCGGCGCCCGGACGCCGGCTCAGTGGCGGATGTCGAAGTAGATCGGGCCCGGCGGCAGCGGCCCGGCGCCGTTGAGGGGCCGCCCGACGAAATTGAACTCGACCACGTCGGCGGCGTACGGATCCAGCGCCGCGCGGACGCCGGGGTCGTGGGGCAGCGGCAGCAGCAGGTGGCTGAGCCCGGCCTCTCGGAGGGCGACGGCGATAGCCCCGAAGGCGCGGAAGCCGCCGGGACCCTTGAGGGTGACGTCAAAACCCTTCACCACCCGGACCTGGTCCGGGTCCAGCCCGCGCCGGGCCCGGTCGTCCCACACCGACAGCCACGCCGTGCCGCCGGGGCAGAAGGCCGTGAGGCTTCCGACGTAGGCGCCGGCTGGGCACGGGAGGAACAGTTCCGAGTGGAGGAAGAAGGGAACGAAGTGGTGAAGGAAGATGCCGCCGAAGCGCCAGGCGGCATGGGCCGGGTCGCCCAGGATATTCACCTTCCGCACCCGCACCTGGGGGTCCGGCTGGAAGCGGCCGAGATCGAGCACGAGGTAGTCGAAGCGGGCCATGGTCTCCCAGCCCAGGGCGCTGACCATCTTCATCGACGGGGTATTCGAGGTCTTGATGAGCCCGGTGACATAGCTGGCCCCTTGCTCCTCGAGCCAGCGGGTGGCCGCCCGCATGAGCATCGGCCCGACTCCGCGTGCCTGCAGGCCGGGCTCGACGCGCACATTGCAGATGTACCCGGCCGAGCACGGCTCGCCCGCGACGCGGACCGTGGTGAGGGACACGCACAGGACGCCGATGAGCCGGCCCTCGGCCTCGGCCACCAGCACGCGGGATTGGAGATAGGCCTCGGTGCGGGCAAAGAAGTTGCGGCGGGCCTGGATGAGGGCGGCCCCGGCCTGAGGCGCCAAGCCCTCGAGCGCCATCAGCGCCGCGTGGTCGCCGGGAGCGGCATCGCGCAGCGCAACGGCCGGGGCCTGGACCTGGACTTGGACCTGGGCGGCGGTGGCGCTCATCTCAGACTCGGCGGGCCCAGCATACTCGGATTCCTGCCGTGGGCAAGAGGGCGGCTGCCCGTATTGCGTGGCTCTCCGCCCGTCGGGTATGGTGTGGGCATCCTGAGGCCATCCGGGAGGATCTCATGAGCGATGTCGTCCTCGTCAGCCAGTCCGAGGGAGTCCGCACGCTCACGCTGAACCGGCCCGAGGCGCTGAACGCTCTCACGGTGGAGGCCATGGCCGTGCTGGCCGGCCGCCTGGAGGAGGCCGCGAAGGATCCCGCAACGCGCGCGGTGGTGATCACCGGCGCCGGCAGCGCCTTCTCGGCCGGCGGCGACATCACCTTCCTGCAGGAGCTGCCCGGCATGTCGCCCGCCCGCGTCAAGGACATCGTCTACGGCACCTTCCAGCGCGTGCCCCGCGCCATTCGCGCCATGGACAAACCCGTTGTCGCCGCCGTGAACGGCGCGGCGGTGGGCGCGGGATGTGAAATCGCGATCGCGTGCGATTTCCGGATCGCGTCGGAGAAGGCGCGCTTCGGCGAGGTGTGGATCAACCTGGGGTGCGTGCCCGCGCTGGGCGGCATGTTCCTGCTGCCGCGGATCGTCGGGCTCGCCAAGGCCACCGAGCTGGTAATGACGGGCGAGATCATCGACGCCAAGGAGGCGCTCCGCATCGGCCTCGTCAACAAGGTGGTCATGCCGCCGGACCTGCCCGTGGCGGCCGAAGAGCTGGCGGCACGGCTGGCCCGCGGCCCGGCGCGCGCCCTGGCCGCGGCCAAGATTGCGCTCAACCGGGGGCTCGATTCCAATCTCTGGGCCGAGCTCGAGGCCACGGCGGAGCAGCAGGCCATGTGCTTCGGTACGCGCGATTTCGCCGAGGGCGTGCGGGCGCTCGTCGAGAAGCGCCCGCCTCACTTCACCGGGGATTAGCGGGCGAGATGATAGGGAACGTCGGTGACCACGACGTTCTTGCGGAAGAGCAGGGCGCCCTTGATCAGCAGCGCCGTCTGGTTGTGGAGCAGGTGCTGCCACCACTTGGCGGGGACGAACTCGGGGATCACGATGGTCACCCAGTGGTTCTCGCCGAAGGCCAACAGGTGGTCGAGGTACTCGAGGAACGGCGTGAGGAGCGACCGGTAGGGCGACGACAGCACGACCAGCGGGATCCCCAGCCCCCATTTCCCCCACTTCTCCTCGAGCTTATGCGTCTTCTCGGGGTCCAGCTCGACGTAGACGGCCTTGACCGACGGTGAAAGCGTCTTGGCGTACTGGAGCGCGTTGATGACGCCCTTGTGGAGGTCGCCGATGAGCACCAGCACGGTGTTCTGCATGGGCGGCGGGCCGCCGTAGCCTTCGATCGACAGCTGGGGCGCCACCTCCAGGTAGTGCCGGTGGATCACCAGGAAGTGCATGACGAGCGCCGGGATCAATAAGACGACGATCCAGGCGCCCTCCATGAATTTGGTCGCGGCGATGACGATCATGACCAGCCCGGTCGTCGTCGCCCCCAGCGCATTGACCCACCAGCGCCACCACCACCCTCCCTCCCGATGGACCAGCCAGCGCTTGACCATGCTGGCCTGCGACAGCGTGAACGACACGAAGACCCCGATCGCGTACAGCGGCAGCAGTGCCTGGGTCGCCCCGCCGAACACCGCGATGAGCACGGCCGCCGCCACCGCCAGGATCACGATGCCGTTGGAGAACACCAGCCGGTCGCCGCGCGTGCCGAACTGGCGCGGGATGAAGCCGTCGCGGGCGAGAAAATATGAAAGCCGGGGGAAGTCCGCGAACGAGGTGTTGGCGGCCAGCACCAGGATGAGCATGGTCACTGCCTGAATCTCGTAGTAGAGCAGGCCGCTGCCGAAGATCTGCCGGGCGAGCTGGGACACCACGGTCTCCTCCTCGTTCGGGTAGACGTGGTAGTGGCGGGCCAGCAAGGTGATCCCCATGAACAGCGTGACCAGGATGCCGGCCAGCCAGGCCAGCACGACGCGCGCATTGAGCGCCTCCGGGGGTTTGAACGCCGGCACCCCGTCCGACACCGCCTCGACGCCGGTCAGCGCCGTGCATCCTGCGGAGAAGGCCCGGAGGATGAGGAACAGGGTGATCCCGTGGGCCCCGGTCACCACCGTCTCGGGAGGGGGCGCGGGTGTCTCCCAGCCGGACAGCCAGCGGACGAAGCCGTAGGACAGCATGCCGGCCAGGCTCACGATGAAGAGGTAGCTCGGCACCGCGAAGAGCGCGCCCGACTCGCGGATACCCCGCAGATTGGCCACCGCGATGACGACGATGAAGCCGATCCCGAGCAGCACGCGGTGGCCCAAGAGCGGCGGGACGGCCGATGTGAGTGCGTCCACGCCGGCCGACACGCTCACGGCCACGGTCAGCACGTAGTCGATCAGCAGCGCGGCGCCGGCCACCAGGCTCGGCAGCCTGCCCAGGTTGTCCTTGCTGACGATGTAGGCGCCCCCGCCCTGCGGGTAGGCCAGGATGGTCTGGCGGTACGAGCTGGCGACGACGATGATCAGGAGCGAGATGGCGACCCCGATCGGGATCGAGTAGCCCAGCGCGCCGGTCCCGGCCAGGACGAGCACGATCAGAATGGCTTCCGTCGAGTACGCCACCGACGACAGCGCGTCGGAGGCGAACACCGCCAGGGCGGAGGACTTGGAAAGCCGCTCGTGGCGCGCCTGCGCCGTGGCGAGCGGCGAGCCGACGAACAACTTCTTGAGCGTGCTGATGTTCACCGGGGGGTGGCTCCGAAGCCCCTACGCTAGAGGGGCGGCCCCCCGGTGTCAAGCCACTCCCGCGCGCCCTCGCTCAGGCCTCGAGATGGAAGGGCACGTCCACCACGACGACGCCGCGGCGGAAGAGCATCGCGCCCTTGACCAGCAGGGCCGTCTGGTTGTGAAGCAGGTGCTGCCACCAGCGGCGCGGCACGAACTCGGGGATCACCACGGTCACCACCGAGTGGGCGGACTGCCGCCGGATCAGGTCGATGTAGTCGAGCAGCGGGCCCAGCATGGAGCGGTAGGGCGACGCGAGCACGACCAGCGGCACGCCGCAGCCGCCCTTGGCCCAGCGCTCCTCGAGGCGTTGCGTGAAGCCCGGGTCGAGCTCGACGAAGACCGCCTTGGGGCTGGGCGAGAGCGACTGCGCGTACCGCAGCGCCCGCACCACGCCCATGTGCAGGTCCCCGACCAGGACCAGCACGGTGTTCTCCACCGGCGGCTCGCTCCCCAGGTGTTCGAGCGACAGCTCCGCGGCCACCGAATCGTAGTGCCGGCGGACGGCGCGGAAGCCCAGCACCATCAGCGGGACCAACACGACCACGATCCAGGCGCCGTGGGCGAACTTGGTCGCGGCGATGACCACGGTCACCGCGCCCGTCACCAGGGCGCCCGTGCCGTTGATGAGGAGCCGCCAGCGCCAGCCGCTGCCGCCATCCGCGAGCCAGTGGCGGACCATGCCCGCCTGGGACAGCGTGAACGAGATGAACACGCCCACCGCGTAGAGCGGGATCAACGCGTGGGTGTCAGCCTGGAACACCGCGATCAACGCGGCGGCCAGGATGGCCAGGATCACGATGCCGTTCGAGAACACCAGCCGGTCGCCCACGGTCTTGAACTGCCGGGGCGCGTAGCGGTCGCGGGACAGCAGCGACGCCAGCCGCGGGAAATCGGCGAATGACGTGTTGGCGGCGAGGATCAGGATGAGGGTGGTCGAGGCCTGAATCACGTAGTAGAAGAGCCCCTCGCCGAACAGCGCGCGGGCGACCTGAGAGACCACGGTTTCGCTCTCGGCGGGCGTGACACCCAGGGCCGAGGCGAGGAGCGTGATGCCCAAGAAGAGCGCGCCCAGGATGAACGCCATCCAGCCCATGGTGATGGCGGCATTGCGGGCCTCGGGCGGGCGGAAGGCCGGCACGCCGTTGGAGATGGCCTCGATGCCGGTGAGCGCCGTGCAGCCCGAGGAAAAGGCGCGCAACACGAGGAACCATGTCAGCGCGGTCGTCGCCGATTCGGCGTGGGGCGGCAGCGGCGTCAGGTCGCCGCGCAGCCAGCGGACCAGCCCGACCAGGACCATCACGCCGAAGCTGGCGATGAACAAGTAGGTCGGCGCCGCGAACAACCGCCCCGACTCGCGAACCCCGCGCAGGTTGGCGAAGCCGATGGCGGCCACGAAGAAGATGCCGAGCGCCACGCGGTGCGGGAACAGCGGCGGAAAGGCCGAGGTGAGGGCCGCGACCCCGGCGGCCACCGAGACGGCGACCGTCAATACGTAGTCGATCAGCAGCGCCGCGGCGGCGATCAGGCCCGGCGTCGCGCCCAGGTTGGCCCGGGCGACGATGTACGAGCCGCCGCCGCTCGGATAGGCGTGGATCGTCTGCTGGTACGAAATGGCCACGATGACCAGCAGGCCGGCGATGGCCAGGGCGATGGGGTTGGTCAGGTGGGCGGCCGCCGCGCCGGCCAGCACGAGGATCAGCAGGATTTCCTCGGTCGCGTACGCCACGGAGGACAGCGCGTCCGAGGAGAAGACGGCGAGGGCAACGGACTTGGAGAGGCGCTCGTGCCGCGCCTGCGCGAGCGGCATCGGCGCGCCCACCAGCAGACGCTTCAGCAGACTGGTCTTCATGGTCCTCCCATCTGGCGCCTGCGGGGTTAGCTGTCGGGTTCGGGCCTGGGTCGCCCGGCCGCGATGCTCCGCGGCTTCACCCCGGTTCCCCGGATCCCCCGCTCCTCTCTAGCGGGTAGAGAGGATTCGGCACAACGGCCCTGATCCTACTCCGGGCCGGCGCGCCGCGCCAGCGTACCCGGCGGACGGCGGGGCGGCCGTTCTTGTGCCCCGGGCGCCGAGTTGCTACCCTGACGCGAGCGCCGAGAGGGGCCGGCCCCCGCCCCGTCCCACGCGAGGAGATGCCCATGGACTTCCTACTCCCCGAGATCGCCGTCGCCGAGAAGGTGCTGCGCTCGGTGGTGGTCTACCTCTTCCTGCTGATCGCCTTCCGCGTGATGGGCAAGCGCCAGCTGGGCCAGCTGACCGCCTTCGACCTGGTCGTGCTGCTGGTCATCAGCAACGTGCTGCAGAACGCGATGATCGGGCCCGACAATTCGCTGGGCGGCGGGCTGATCGGCGCCACGGTCATCCTGATCCTGAATGGGCTCGTGGCCTGGTTCACGTCCCGGCACAAGCGCATCGAGCGGATCGTCGAGCACTCGCCGACCATCCTCGTCAAGCACGGGCGCATTCTCAGAGACAGCCTGCGTCGGGAGCGTCTCAGCCTCGCCGAGCTGCGGGCCGGGCTGCGCCAGCAGGGCGTGATGTCGCTGCGCGACGTCCGCTACGTCATTCTCGAGGAGGACGGTCACCTGAGCGTGATCCCGCGCCGGCCGGCCAGCCCGTGACCGCGCGCCCGAGCCTCGCGCCGGTGATCGAGTGACCAGCGTCCCACAGCTCATCGGCCACTGGGGATACCCGGCGATCTTCGTCGTGGTCGTCCTCGGCAACGCCGGGCTCCCGGTGCCCGAGGAAACCATCCTGGGGGTGGCCGGCTACCTCGTGTGGCGGGGCCAGTTGGGACTCTGGGCCGTGCTGGCCGTGGGCTTCGTCAGCGCCGTAATCGGGGACAATATCGGCTACTGGCTCGGGCGCCGCTTCGGCCAGGAGCGGATGACGCGCTACGCGCGGTGGGCGCTGGGCCATCCGGAGCGGATCGGGTCCATGCAGGCCTTCGTGGCGCGGCGCGGCCCGCTCGCCGTGTTCGTGGCCCGCTTCATCCCCGGCATCCGCTTCATGGCGGGCCCCCTGGCCGGATCTCTGGGCCTGCGCTTCATGCCGTTCTTCGCCGCCAACGTGCTGGGGGCGATGATCTACGTCCCGGTCGCGGTCGGCCTGGGCTACGCCGTGGGCTACGGCCTCGGCGAGTACGTGGAGCGGTTGAGGCGGGTGGTGGGCGATCTCGAGCGCGTGGTGCTGATCGTCGTTCTCGTGGGCTTCCTCGCGCTGCTCGGCTGGCGGACGCTGCGGACGCTTCGGGACCGCGGCAAGCGCTGAACGAGCGACGCGGCCGGGCGCCCCGCAGGGGGTGCCCGGCCGCGTCGGGACGGCGCGGTGGTCCGCCCTAGTGTTTCTCGCCGAATCCGTCCGAGTGACTCATGCGCTCTTCCGTGCCCGGAACGTACTTCCGCTCGAACCCCTGGAAATGGGCGACGCGCGCCATGACGTGGTGGCTTTCCGTCGGATGTCCCACCTTCGTCCGCTCGAGCGCCCACTGGGCCTGCTCTTCGTTCTTCACGAGGTCCTGCATGGCGTTCCAGACGGAGAACATGGCCGCATGGGCGCCGAAGATCGTAATGAAGATGAACTTGTAACCCAGCTCGCCCAGCTCACGGAAGGTCAGCGGATTCGGGTCCTTGTGCCAGCGGAAGGACGACGAGTAGTTGAAGGCCAGCGGGAGCGTCGGGTGGCTCTGCCTCATGGCCTTGGCAAACTGGATGGCGGGCTCGCGGTCCGCGTTGGACAGCTCCGCCCAGACCAGGTCGACCCCGGCATCCGCATAGGCGCGGCCGCGCCAGATGGCCTCGTCCATGCTCCCACCCACGGCGCCGTAGGCGTCCGTGCGGGCGACGATGACGAAATCCTTGTTCAGGCGGTCGCGCTCGGCGACGGCGGCCTGGTACTTCCCGAGCGCTTCCTCGCGGGAGACGATGGTCTTGCCGGCGATGTGGCCGCACCGCTTGGGGAAGCGCTGGTCCTCCAGATGGATCCCCGCCACGCCCGTCTTGACGAACTCCTGCACGGTCCGCATGGCGCTGAGCGCGTTGCCGTACCCGTCGTCGGCGTCGGCGATGATGGGGATCTCAACGGCGCTCGCCACCATGGAGGCCGCCTTCGTCACCTCGGTCATGGTCAGGAGGCCCATGTCGGGCCAGCCGTTGAGCATGGCCAGCGAATAGCCGCTCAGGTAGATGGACTTCATCCCCGCCTTCTCGGCGATCTGAGCGTCCAGCGGCGAGTAAATGCCGCCCGTGAAGAGATACGGCTCGTCCTTCAGGAGCTGCCGGAACTTCCTGCCCATGTTCTCCAAGGACCAGGTCTCCTTTAGGCGGTCAGCGCCGGCCGGAGCGCCAGGGCGCACCAGCGGCAGTAGGTGTGGGAGTCGATCTCATGCGAGCAGCTCGGGCAGCAGCCGGTGCCGCATTCCCGGCATCCGCGGATCCGAGACGGCTCGGCGTGCAGCAGCGAGCATTCACAGGTCGGCGCCATGGTTGGCTCCTCTCAGGGGGTTAGGCGATCCCGGCCACGGGGCGCACCGGCGCGAGCACGGCCGCCCACGGCAGCTCGAGCAGGCTTCCGGCGCAGGTCGGGCAGTAACTGGCTGACTCCAGCTGATAGGAGCAGGCGGGGCAGCAGGCCGCTCCGCACTCGATGCAGCCCAGATGGTCGAAGGCGAAGCGAACTTCCGTTCCGCAGCGGCATCGCGCTCCCATTGGCTCCTCCTCAGGCTCTTCTGACCGGGAGAACTCCAAGAAGCGTTCCAGCCGCTCTAAGTTACCGGTTCTGATAGTCTCCTGACCGATTCTCTCCAGTGCAATTGACCTATAAGAGACAAATGTGTCTCACTTGTAACCGGGCCAATAGCGGATAAAAACTGAGATATAGCGGATTTATAACGATATTTCTGGCTACAACAACTGAGTCTTAGTCAACTCATTACTGAGCTAATTAGTTCTCACTCTTAAATTTCTTCCGATTTATCGAATGCTTGGATATCAGCCGATGGAAATTTCTCCGGGTGATCCCGGCCCGCTGGGCGGCCAGGGAGATATTGCCCCGGGCCTCGGTGAGAAAACGGATCACCACCTCGCGCTCGAAGCGGGAGACCACCCGCTCCTTGGCCTTGAGGAATCCTTCCTCCGTGGTCACCGGGATGGAGCCGCTCTCCTGAAGGTGGAGTGGGAGGTGAGAGACGTCGATCTCCCGCGTCGAGGCCAGCACCACGGCGCGCTCGATGATGTTCTCGAGTTCCCGCAGATTTCCCGGCCACGCGTAGCGCTTGAGCAGATCCAGCGCCTCAGTCGAGAAGCGGTCCACCTTCTTGTTCACCTTCGCTTCGGCCTTGCGCAGGAAATGGTAGGCGAGGACCGGGATGTCCTCGGTCCGCTCGCGCAGGGGAGGCAGCGTCATCGTGAACGTGTTGAGGCGGTGGAAGAGGTCCTCGCGAAACTCGCCCGTCACCAGGGCCTTCTCGATGTCGCGGTTGGTGGCCGCGATGACCCGCACGCGCACCTTGCGCGTCACCACCTCGCCGACGGGCTTGATCTCCCCGGCCTGGAGGACGCGCAGCAGCTTGCCCTGCATCTCGAGCAGCATGTCGCCCACTTCGTCGAGGAAGATGGTCCCCCCGTCGGCCTTCTGGAACAGGCCCACCTTGTCGGCGACGGCTCCGGTGAAGGCGCCCCGCTTGTGGCCGAAGAGCTCGGATTCGAGCAGCGTCGGGGTCAGCG